>NZ_JBSWYY010000023.1:0-53950 GCF_056161325.1 Alteromonas sp. ABE4_545 | reverse complement strand
AGAAACCGTTCGCCGCAAGGATGCGGCGACACGAGCGTACAGGGAAGTATTCACCGCGTGTTTCTGAGCCGAGCCTGTTCACTGCCGAGCGAACTACGGAGAAACCAAGGTGGATGTCTCCGCTCAATACACCGAAGTTTCGAGTGCGCGCCAAGCGGTGGCAGTGTGCATCAGAAACCGTTTGCCACAGGGATGTGGCAATCCGAGCGCCCAGGGACTGGGTTTACAGCGTGTTTCTGAGGGACACTGTGACCGCCAAGCGAACGGACTACGGAGAAACCAAGAGTTAACTCAACAACCCCATCAACGTCAAAATCGCCGTTACACTCATTAATAAAACAATATTACGCTTCGCCAATGTAACCAATGCCTTAGGCTCAGTCGACGCATCCCATTCTTCACGAGGCGTAGCTTCTCGTACATACTCCGCTTGCCCCGCCACTTCCGTCAATACCACTTCGGCAGGCACAACAACATCAGGCAAGTAACGCAACCACACAGGTAAAGCCTTGGAAAAATCTCCAACCAACAGTAAGCCGAAAGCGGTGATCCGCGTGGGAACAAAATCAACGATATGCAGCAATTTTTTCAGCATTTTCGCTTTGTCTTCATCACCTTCAGAACAGAAATAAGAGAAATGTTCACGCAATAGAACGTAAAACACCGCCCCCGCCGCGCCAAACACCACAAAACTCAACAGCACAGCAGCATAGTGTTGATAATTCAACCAAAGAAGATGTTGACCAAAGCTCTTCCCCTGCTCCGCCGGCGCTTCTCCCGTCGGCGGCAATAATTCTCTACAGTGCCCCAATTGCTCTGTATATAAAGAACAGGCCTCTAAATCGCCACGCGACGCCGCATCTAAAAATTTACGGTAAATGTCGCGTAAGACCGGGCAACCAATACAGATAAATAAAATGACAGTCTCAGCAACAAAACCCAAGAACCCACCTAAGACCCAATCAGTGATAAGTGCGACCAAAAGCGCAGGTAAAAGTAATTGGCCGTAAACCGACACCGCATCAGTGCGCTCAGTTAACCAACCACGAGACGTTAACCATTCTCTGTAACGACGCGCATAGTACTGGCCTCTCCAGCCTTCGTTTTTTGCAACTAGGCGCTCCATAGCCAGTACAATAAGTAAGCTAATCAATACCATGATGTATTATTTTCTCCTTAAATCGGCAACCCGTTGGCGATAATGCCCCCAGTCAAATGCCACACCAGGATCGGTTTTTCGCCCTGGCGCAATGTCATTATGCCCCACAATTCGCCCCAACGTTACCTTCGGAAAATGAAAAAGTACATGCTGGGTTACCTCTACCAAGCGCGCATATTGAATAGGTGTGTAAGGCAATGTATCGGTCCCCTCCATTTCTATACCAATCGCATAGTCGTTGCAGCGCGCTCGCCCTTGAAAACTCGACACACCCGCATGCCACGCTCGCTGGCTAAATGGTACATACTGCTCCACAACACCGTCACGGCGAATGACGCAATGAGCAGAAACACGCAACGTCGCGATTTGTTCATAAAACGGGTGCTCATCAGGGTTAATATTCCCCGTAAACAATTGCTCAATACCTTTGCCGCCAAACTCGCCCGGAGGCAAACTAATGTTGTGAATAACAAGAACACTGACATCATCCGGATCAGGTCTGTCGTCAAAATGCGGAGAAGGAATGCGTACAGCTTGAGTAAAGTAATCGCGCTCAGACGACATACTTTCCACTCCATTAATGTTTGAATACTGCTAGTCTGACACTATTTAGTTATCAACACCATAAGGACACTAAGGCCACAGCATGAATGAAGAAAACCAAGTCAAACGCACAGGCGCATGGATGTACGTGCTAGCATGGATAAGTGGCTTTGTTTTACTTATTGCTGTTTTCGACGGTTTACTCGACTTTCAATACAACCCCAATGCTTCACCAGAGTCTCGTACGGTAGGTCGTCAAATTGAAGTTGTATTGAAGCGCAATAAACAAGGTCATTATGTGAGTGGGGGCACGATTAATGGGGTAAATGTCACCTTTATGGTTGATACTGGCGCTACATCTGTCGCTATACCAGCACAACTGGCCAATGACTTACACTTGACGCCCGAACGACAAGGCTACGCCAATACCGCAAATGGCCGAGTGGCAATCATGACAACGACTCTGCATGAACTCACCATTGGGAATATTGTTCTTAACGATATTCAAGCAGTGATCAACCCTGGTATGCAAGACGACGAAATATTACTGGGAATGAGTGTTTTAAAGCAGTTAGAGTTTACTCAACGACAAGATACGTTAATATTGCGCACACTATAGATGTAACAGGAAAAATTACCGTGTCTCAACCGCAACTCCCAGCCCAATCTCACATCGAAGAACAAGTCCGACAGGCTTTTGCCGAAGATTTAGGTGGCGTTTGTGACATGACACAAGATATCACCGCCAATCTCATTCCTGAACAACAGCAGTCATGCGCAACAATTATTACCCGTGAAGACTGCATTATTTGTGGTATTGCTTGGGCGAAGGCTGCATTCAGTATGGCCTCAGATACCATCAAGCAAGAATGGTTGGTCGCCGATGGTGATAAATTGTCAGCCAATAGTGAACTGGTAAAACTGTCTGGGCCTGCCCGAGCATTATTAACAGCAGAACGTATTGCCCTAAACTTTTTACAAACACTTTCGGCTACTGCAACCACAACACATTATTATGCAAGCCTATTATCGCATTCTAAAACCACCATATTAGACACGCGGAAAACACTTCCTGGTTTGCGTCTCGCACAAAAATACGCCGTAGCATGTGGTGGTGGTCAAAACCATCGTATTGGATTATTTGACGCTTATCTCATCAAAGAAAATCACATTGCCGCATGTGGTTCTATCGTTAATGCGGTTCGTCAAGCAAAGCAAAATAACCCCGGCAAGCCGGTAGAAGTAGAAGTGGAGTCTATCGACGAGCTTGAACAAGCTATTGAAGCACAAGCAGATATTGTAATGCTCGACAATTTCACCACAGAACAGATCCAACGCTCAGTAGCACTCAATCAAGGTAAATGTAAACTTGAGGTCTCAGGTAATGTGACAGATGCAAGATTGAGCGAACTCGCCGATTTAGGTGTGGACTTTATTTCTTCTGGAGCCCTCACTAAACACGTGCAAGCCATTGATTTATCGCTACGTATCACTATGTAGCGAGCTTCTGTCCAGTGCCTGTCACTCAGGTAGTGCATTGGGCAGAATGCGACCATTCGACAAGTAACTAAGTTATACGGTCTTTAAAAACCTAGACATGTGTATGATTTCTGATACTTGTCGACCAGCCATCTCCTTCTATACTGAGATCAAGTACTCCAAACGTGGTGACAGCGATAAGAGTATGAATTTTAACTTTACCATTTGTGACAAAGACTGAGCTTAGCGGCCTGGAGATGACCATGAAAAAAATCCAAGTAAATAATAAAGGTTTCACTTTAATCGAACTAATGATCGTTGTAGCCATTATCGGTATTTTGGCAGCCATTGCGCTTCCTGCTTACCAAAGCTACACAGAAAAAGCGCGTTTTACTGAAGTTATCAATGCAACATCTGTTGCAAAGTCAGCGGTTGAAGTGTGTGCACAAACTGCATCTGGTGCCACAGAAGCTGCAATTCTTGCAAACTGTAACGGTGGTGCTAGTGGCATTCCAACGAACGTAGTAGCGGCAGACGGCGTAACCGGTTTAGCAACTGCACTAGGTGTAGTAACAGCAACTAAAGCCACTGACTCAGCGATTCAAGGCGCAGGTACTTACACCCTAACACCTACACTTCCAGATATCGCCGACGGCAACCGCCGCGTAGCTTGGGCAGCAGCATGCGTGCCTACAACCTTGTGCTAAGAGCACTCACAACAACACAACGAAAGTAGCCCAGTTTCACTGGGCTTTTTCACCTCTGGCATTCCTATTTTCTGATTCTGGTTAACGTTTATGGCCAAAGCAACCACCACATTTACTTGGAACGGAACTGATCGTAGTGGCAGTAACCGCAAAGGAGAAATTTCTGCAGCTTCATTAATAGAAGCCCGAAATTTACTGCGACGCCAGGGAATATCGGTTGTTAAGGTTAAAAAGCTGGCCAAACCGCTTTTTGGCCGAAGCGCAGATAAAATAACCGCCACAGACATTTGTGTGATGTCTCGGCAAATCGCTACTATGCTTAGCGCGGGCGTAACACTTATTCAATCATTAGATATGATTGCCCAAGGGCACAACAAAGCTTCAATGCGCAAGTTGCTCAGTGACATTGCTAATGAAGTGAAAGCCGGTAACCCCTTGTCTCACGCATTGCGACAACACCCTAAATATTTTGACGACCTCTATTGCGACCTAGTAAAAACCGGCGAGCAATCTGGTGCACTTGAAACGATTTACGACCGTATTGCTACCTATAAAGAAAAGGCTGAAGCCCTTAAGTCAAAAATTAAAAAGGCCATGTTTTATCCCGTAGCAGTATTAGTCGTGGCATTTATTGTTACTACCATTTTGTTGATTTTCGTGGTGCCGCAATTTGAAGAAATTTTCAGTAGTTTTGGCGCCGAGCTGCCCGCCTTTACCCAGTTTGTTCTCGCAATTTCACGATTCGTTCAAGACTATGGGGTGTTTATTGGTATTGGGATGGCTATCGGCATTTTTATGTTTATCCGCGCCCATTCAAAATCACAAAAGCTACGTGATAATGTAGACAAAACCCTACTCAAAACCCCGATTATTGGCGAAATTTTAAAGAAAGCCTCGATTGCCCGTTTTACCCGAACCTTGTCGACTACCTTTGCCGCAGGCGTGCCACTGATTGGCGCACTGGAGTCGGCAGCCGGAGCGTCAGGCAACGCGGTTTATCGCGATGCCATTTTATTTATAAGAAAAGAAGTTGCCGGCGGTATGTTAATGAATACCGCCATGCGAGCCACAGCGGTATTCCCTGATATGGTGACACAGATGATCGCTATCGGCGAAGAATCGGGGGCGGTAGATGATATGCTCAGTAAAATTGCCACCATTTACGAAGCCGAAGTCGACGATATGGTTGATGGCCTCACAAGTCTCTTAGAGCCTATGATAATGGCAGTACTTGGCGTGGTAATCGGAGGTTTGATCGTAGCGATGTACCTTCCTATCTTTCAAATGGGTCAAGTGGTGTAATATCATAGGGTTAAACAGTCTGTTTCCCCGTAACAGATAATTCAATATCACATAAGGCAGCTATGCAGGCAGTAATACAACTCAGCTACGAACAACCTTGGTTTTTTACCGCTTTGGTATTTGTTGTCAGTCTAATGGTGGGTAGCTTTCTCAACGTGGTGATTTATCGTCTTCCCATTATGATGGAAAAAGATTGGAAGCAAGAATACCAATCTTATTTTCACCCTGAGCAATCGACATCCGATGATGATAGCCCTACGTTCAACCTCGCCAAGCCAGATAGCCGCTGTCCCAAATGCAACCACAAGATCCGTATATGGGAAAACATTCCGCTATTGAGTTACCTCATTTTGGGTGGAAAGTGTGCCGGTTGCCACACGTCGATTTCGCTGCGCTACCCTGCTGTTGAACTGCTTACCGCTCTATTGTGTGGCTGGGTAGCTTATTTTTATGGGCCAAGCCCACAAGCTTTAGCTGTGGTGTTATTCACATGGCTATTGGTAGCCATGACCTTCATTGATTTAGACAAAATGCTATTGCCGGATCAGCTTACACTTCCGCTATTGTGGATAGGGCTACTATTGAGCACTCAATCAATATTTGTCTCCCCTACCGATGCCATTACGGGCGCTGCCATTGGTTATCTCATTTTGTGGAGCATATATTGGCTATTCAAACTCGCCACTGGCAAAGAAGGCATGGGCTATGGCGACTTTAAGCTACTTGCCGCACTGGGAGCTTGGGTTGGTTGGCAAGGGCTGTTACCTATTATTTTGATCTCGTCTGTGGTCGGTACCCTGTTTGGTATTGTTATCGCTATTCGTCAACGACAGGGGCACAACTTAGCGATCCCATTTGGTCCCTATTTAGCCATTGCCGGATGGCTTACATTACTTTATGGTCAGGCGTTAACACAATGGTATCTCGCATGGGTAGCTAACGCATAATGCCACACAAATACAATAATACATGGGTAATAGGGTTAACAGGCGGCATAGGTTCTGGAAAAACCGCCGTCAGTGATGGGTTCGCAGAAAAAGGTGTACCAATTATTGATGCCGACATCATTGCGCGAGAAGTTGTTGCTATTGGCAGTCAAGGGTTAGAAAAAATAACGGCAAAGTTCGGCCCTTCGGTTGTTCTTGAGTCCGGAGAACTTAACCGCGCCTCGCTCAGAGAAATAGTCTTTCACAATTCAGAGGCCAAAGAGTGGCTGAATGAATGTTTACATCCTCTGATACGTGAAAAAATGTTACACGATATTCAGGCTGTAAATAGCCCTTATTGTATTCTGGCTGTGCCTTTGTTGCTAGAAAACGGCTTGGATGTTATGGTTGATCGCGTGTTAGTGGTTGATTGTAATGAAGAATTACAACTAGAGCGCGCCATGAAGCGAGACGGCAGCAATGAAGCGACGATCCGCAATATCATTGCCTCGCAGATCTCCCGAACAGAAAGAGTAAAACGCGCCGACGAGATTATACAAAATAACGGCTCGCTAGACGATTTATCCCCCCAGATTGAGGCGTTGCATCAGTCTTTCATGCAATTAGCCTGTACGCAATCTTAAGCGGTTTACGACACACGCTTTATTTCCCGTTAGTATAGACTTACACTACACATTGAATTCAACTTTAGTTGCACGTAGTTTTGCCCGTTAAGGACGTTAATGACCCAGGCTGTATATGAGTTTCCGCTGAAAGAAAAAGTACGAAATTATTTGCGTATCGAACAAATACTCGCGCAAATAAAAGCGGGCGCTGCTCAGTCTGAAGGTGATTCTCAGCGCTATTTCTTTGAACAACTATTTACCTTACTCGATCTATTCGACCGACTAGATCTGCGTACGGACATTATTAAAGACCTCGACAGCCACGAGAAAAACCTTGTGGTATGGTCGCAACACCCGCAAATAGACAATAACGCATTGCAGCAAACCTTGCGCAGTATCGTACATTTAAGAGATACCCTTAAAACCTGCAAAAAGTTTGGTACAGCCCTCAAAGAAGATAAATTTTTAGCTTCGATAAAACAGCGTTTTTCGATCCCTGGTGGCACGTGTAATTTTGATTTGCCCAATCTGTATTTTTGGCTTCAACAGCCATTGGACGAGCGCCAAGCCAATATGCGAAGCTGGCTAGACGAACTCGCCATACTTGATAATGCAATATCTATCGCGCTGTCGTTTTTACGAGAGAGGGGCAAACTACAACCCCTTGTTGCTAAGGGCGGTTTTTATCAGGGTGTTGCTGAAGACAAAGTCGAACTTATCCGTGTTGAGTGTGATGTTGACGGGGGCTATTACCCTACACTCAGCGGCAACAAATATCGCTTCGCACTCAGATTCTTGTGGTTTTCCCCTTCTGAAAATCAATCTTCGGCGGTAGAATCAGATATCCAATTTGCTATGGCCAACTGTTAAAAATGCACGTTAAATGTCCAACCTGCCAAGCTGACGTTGTTTGGCAAGAAGAAAGCCTATACAGACCATTTTGCTCAAAGAAATGCCAACTTATTGATTTGGGTGAATGGGCAAGTGAAGAAAAAGTAATTAGTACAAAAAACGATAAAGCTGACGCTCCGACAGAAATAGATATCGAAGAAATAGAAGCGATGTTGGCTGAACAACACGCCGACTTTTTTAAACACTGAGGATAACGATGATAAAATCAGTCGCGGTTATTGGTGCAACTCATGGCAATGAAATGAGTGGTATTCAATTAGTCAGTAATTGGATAAACCATGGCATTCCAGCCGAGTATGACGATCTAGCAATTAGCTGCCACCTTGCCAATCAAGCAGCGCTAGACGCTAACGTGAGATTTATAGAAGAAGATCTCAACCGTCAATTTACCGAGGCACGTCTTAACGACGAGAACACTCAGGTACTCGAAACAAAGTTAGCACAACAGCTCAACCAGTTACTTGGCCCCAAAGGTAATGCAAAGCACGACCTTGTGATCGATATACACAACACCACAAGTAACATGGGCGCCACCCTCATTATTCTTGAAGCAGATGACTTTAATCTGCAAATGGCTCGCTACGTAAAACACGTAATGCCTGAAGCCAACATATTGGTTGAAGACGAAAAACCCTACCTCGATCATCACTACCTGTGCACAACAGGCTCTAAAGGCGTAATGATAGAGGTTGGCGCACAGCCACAAGGTTTATTGCGCGCCGATGTGTATCTGGCCACCGAAAAAATGGCGCACGCCATTCTGACGTTCGTTCAGCTATACAACGACAACGCTTTACCCGCGTTACCCCAGTGTGAAGCCTTTCGCTTTGGTGAAAATATTCTTTACCCTATGGACGAACAAGGGCGAAGAACTGCCATGATCCACGACTCTTTACAAGATCGTGATTTTGAAACCTTAGGCCCTGAAGAACCGGCGTTCCAAGCCTTTACTGGGGAAACTATAGGCTGGCAAGGGGATGAAGTTACCTACCCTCATTTTATTAATGAAGCCGCATATCACAAGCTCAACGTTGCTTTCGCTACCGCCAAACGTTTCATGCTGTAGCAAGGTGAAATGCGCTAACAGATAGGCAGTGACCAACAAGGCTGCCTATTCCCCCCAACCCTACCTATTCACTATCTGCACGAATAGGCAATACATACAGACGAACAAGCATTTCACTTATGCCTCTTGGGTCTTAGCATAGTTATTTTACGCTGGGCCGCTGGCGACAATTGCTATCCTCCCCCACAGGCTCCGGCCCAGCTTTTCAAACCGTTTAAAAGGCGGTTATTTTGACTGGAGCGGATCATGAATAGTGAACAACATACACCTGATATGACAATTCAACGCCAAGGCGAATTTGATGTAATAAAAGGGCCTGCAGATTGGTTTACTGGAGACGTACACATCAGCAGCATGCTCAGTGGAGACGCCCCGTCGCGAGTAGCAGCAGCCGTGGTTAATTTTACCGCTGGTGCCCGAACTCACTGGCATACTCACCCTCTCGGTCAAATACTTTACGTGACAAAAGGTAAAGGTTGGACCCAATGTGAAAATGGCCCCAAAAAAGAAATTCGCGAAGGCGACCTTATTTGGTGTAACTGTGGACGTCGACACTGGCATGGCGCTACTGAGAGTGAAAACATGCAGCACGTTGCGATACAAGAAGCCCTGGAAGGCAAGCCCGTTGACTGGTTTGAAGCGGTCACCGACGAACAATATCTGGTGCCTGTAGAACAAGACTAAGGCCCTATCGAAATACGCACAGCACAACTGCTAAACGTAAAAAGGGCGCATCTTCATGCGCCCTTTTGCTTTATCATTTTTTCCACGTTAGCGTTGTAACGCTTTAATAATCGCCACATTAGCTTTGGGGAAGTCTTCTGGGCGTAACGCACTTACGCTAACCCACTTGCTCGGCTGATTTTCTTTGCCTGTGGGTTCACCTGTAAAGCCTGTTACGCGATAAACGTTTAACGTAACATGCTTATCGCCATAGTCATGGTTAATCTCTACAAGTGGCGCTGAGTGCGTAACCTGAATGCCAATTTCTTCATCCAGTTCTCGTGCTAACGCATCAACAACTGATTCGTTCGCTTCCACTTTGCCACCGGGAAATTCCCACTTTCCACCTTGGTGTACGTCATCGGGGCGCAAACACACAAAGATTTCATCATTGCGCTGTACCACCCCAACGGCGACATTTACGGTTTTCATTAACTCAATTTACCGTGACACTGCTTGTATTTTTTGCCAGAGCCACAAGGACAAGGGTCGTTACGGCCCACTTTCGGCCCTTGGCGCACACCAGCCTGCCCTTGGTCTGACTCGACATTTGCACCGCTTTCTTCGTGTTCAAAGTGCTTAGGTACGTTATCGGCTTGGCGACGCTGCTCTTCTACTTTCTCAACGTCAGACTCAGCTTTCACTTGTACCTTGCTCAGTACCGTAATCACTTCCACTTTCAAGTTTTCAAGCATAGCTGAGAACAATTCGAACGACTCGCGCTTATACTCTTGCTTAGGATTCTTTTGAGCGTAACCACGCAAGTGAATACCCTGACGCAAGTGATCCATCGCCGCTAAGTGCTCTTTCCAGCTTGAGTCCAAATTCTGTAACATCACCGCTTTTTCGAACTGACGTAATACTTCTGGACCTACGATATCTTCTTTCGCTTTGTAAGCCGCTACCACAGTTTCCAAAATACGCTCGCGTAGCTTCTCTTCAAACAGCTTGTCGTCAGCGTCTAGCCACTGCTGAACAGGGGCATCAACTGAGAAATCTGCTTTTAAGCGCTGTTCCAAACCAGCAATATCCCACATTTCTTCCAATGACTGGGGCGGAATATATTCTGATACAACACCGTCCACTACGTCAGCACGAATAGCTTCAATAGTTTCACTGATATCGGCTTCATCCAGCAATTCATTGCGCTGTTCGTAAATCACTTTACGCTGATCATTGGCAACATCATCGTACTCAAGCAATTGCTTACGAATATCGAAGTTACGCCCTTCAACTTTGCGTTGTGCATTTTCAATGGCACGTGTTACCCAAGGGTGTTCAATGGCCTCGCCACGCTCCATACCCAAACGCTTCATCATGCTCGCCATTTTTTCAGACGCAAAGATACGCATTAGGGCATCATCAAGTGACAAATAGAAACGCGAAGAACCTGGGTCACCCTGACGGCCAGAACGACCACGTAACTGGTTATCGATACGGCGAGATTCGTGACGCTCTGTACCAATAATGTGAAGACCACCCGACGCTAACACCGCATCGTGATTTGCCTTCCATTCTTCTTTAATTTTGGCAATTTGTGCTTCTGTTGGGTTTTCTAATTTTTCAACTTCAGCATTCCAATTACCGCCCAACACAATATCGGTACCACGACCCGCCATGTTCGTTGCAATAGTTACTGCACCCGGCTTACCCGCTTGCGCAATAATGTCTGCTTCTTGGGCGTGGAATTTGGCGTTCAGTACCTTGTGGGCAATTTTTTCTTTCTTAAGAATACGTGACAGTAACTCAGAGTTTTCGATAGAAACCGTACCCACCAAGCAAGGTTGGCCACGTTTAACGCATTCTTGAATATCCGCAATAATGGCTTCGTATTTTTCTTCAGCCGTTAGATAGATTAAATCAGCTTTGTCGTCACGAACCATAGGACGGTTAGTTGGGATAACAACTGTTTCGAGGCCGTAAATATGGTTAAACTCAAACGCTTCAGTATCAGCAGTACCTGTCATACCAGCTAGCTTGTCAAACAAGCGGAAATAATTCTGGAAGGTAATAGAGGCAAGTGTTTGGTTTTCGTTTTGAATACGTACACCTTCTTTTGCTTCTACCGCTTGATGCAGGCCTTCAGACCAACGACGTCCTTCCATCGTACGGCCAGTGTGTTCGTCAACGATAACAATTTCACCGTCTTTTACGATGTAATCAACATCTTTTTGGAACAGCTTGTGTGCTCGCAATGCCGCGTTAACATGATGAAGAAGCGAGATATTCCCCGCTGCGAACAACGACTCACCATCAGGCAAGACACCATTGCGCTGAAGAATTTCTTCTACGTGAATTTGGCCTTTTTCGGTCAGGTGAATCTGACGTCCTTTCTCGTCGATAGTAAAATCACCATCGCCTTCTTTGCCTTCTTCGTCTTCTTTTTCCTGTTGTACTAGTTCAGGAATAATAGTGTTGATCTGCATGTACAGCGCCGAACTGTCTTCTGCGGCACCAGAAATAATAAGCGGCGTACGCGCTTCATCAATCAGGATAGAGTCAACTTCATCGATTACCGCATAGTACAAATTGCGCTGTACGCGATCATTCGGGCTAAACGCCATGTTGTCGCGTAGATAATCAAAACCGAATTCGTTATTGGTACCGTAAATAATGTCGCAGCTATAGGCTTCGCGCTTTTGCTCTGGTGACATACCGGGTACGTTACAGCCAACGCTCAAGCCCAAAAATTCATACAGTGAACGGCTCCATTCCGCATCACGACGGGCCAAATAATCATTCACTGTAACAACGTAAACACCTTTACCAGTAAGTGCATTCAGATACGTAGGAGAAGTCGCGGTTAAGGTTTTACCTTCACCAGTACGCATCTCGGCAATTTTACCTTGATGAAGTACTTGGCCACCTAACATTTGCACATCGAAGTGGCGCATGCCATACACGCGCTTACTAGCTTCACGCACAGTAGCGAAGGCCTCTATAAGAATATCATCAAGGCTTTCACCTTTTTCGATACGGCCTTTAAATTCAACCGTTTTTTGCTTTAACGCTTCATCATCCAAAGCCTCGAACGTAGGTTCTAGCACATTTATGGCATCAACGTTTTTTTGTAATTTTTTTAATAGTCGGTCGTTTCGACTGCCAAATACTTTTCTAAGGATGCTTGAAAACATTACTTTGATTTTTCCACTACTGTCTAAAGGGGTTTATCATTGCCAATGGTGACAAGAAAACATGTTAGTTGCATGACAAACCGTGGATTATGACGGTTTAGCCTATGCGATTACAAGACTTAGATTGTCTTGCGTTTAGATTGGCAAAGATAAAGAGAGTTGGCTGCTGCTATAAGCTACTTTTTGTAGACATATGGCAGAGGATCGATTTGTTGCCCGTGTTTTATCACTTCGTAGTGAACATGTGCACCCGTTGAACGACCTGTATTACCCATTAAAGCAATAACCTGTCCTTTGGTAACGACGTCACCCACTGCAACTTCTACAGATTGATTGTGACCATAGCGTGTAACCAACCCATCGCCATGTTCAATCTCAACCAAATAGCCGTAACCGTAACGTTCGCCTGCCCATGTTACAATACCAGCGGCTGTGGCCACTACGCCTTCTCCAGACTCGCCGGCAAAATCTAACCCTTTGTGCATTGCTGGCTCCCCGGTAAAGGGATCAACCCGCATGCCATAATATGAAGACAGCCAACCTGTCTCTATCGGTCTACCCGATAAGCTAATCTGCTCATCTATATGGTGACCCATTACCAATCTTTCAAGCGTCTGCAATTGCATCGTTTTCACTTGCAGCTCAGCTTGTAATTCTTTTATTGGCCCAAGTAACGCATCGCGCTCTTGGCCCAAACCGATATCATCGTTATTTGTTGCAGCTAAAGCAAAGTCATCTAGCGCGTCTTCCTTCATTCCTAGCTCTTTTGCTAGCGCACGAGATTGACCGTCTAATTGACCTAGCATGGTTTGCATTTCAGCCAGCTGCTCTGTAATGACTGATAGCTTTGCATCAGTTTGTGATTTTAACCGAGAAACGGATTCTGATTCTTGCGCAAGATCAGTTTGCGCTAATCGAACTCGGGCGGTGTTTTCCCAAGCTGATTCAGTCGAGCGGCTAGAAACCAATACAAATAACGAAGACAACACGGTAACGCCCACCAGTGTACGTACACTGATGCTTTTTCTGTAGCGCCCCTGCTTCCCACTAAAAGTGATTGTTAATTTCATCGTTATTCGACCCGCCAACTGCGAAGGGTATTTATTATCTGAGCTAGTGTAACCTGTATAGCCGTTCGTTACAATCTAACCAAAAGTTTGATTTTTGTACGATTAACGCTTTTTACGGGCACAAAAAAACCGCCGATTAAGGCGGTTTTTCTTTAGTCTTTTGTGCTTACGCCAATACGGGCTCTGCGTAACGAATAGGGGCTTCTTCGTTAGACTCGTATGTAACGTATTCCCAACAATCTTGCTGAGCAAGCATTGCATTGAGCAACTTGTTGTTCAGGCCGTGACCCGTTTTATATGCATTCAATTCACCGATAATGCTGTGACCACCTAAGTAAAGGTCACCCACTGCATCGAGGATCTTGTGCTTCAAAAACTCGTCATCGTAACGCAAGCCTTCAGGGTTCAACACGCGGAATTCATCAAGCGCTACGGCATTTTCCATGCTGCCGCCAAGTGCCAGATTATTCGCGTTCATGTACTCAAGGTCACGCATAAACCCAAATGTACGCGCACGGCTGATTTCTTCAACGTAAGAGCTGCTGCTGAAATCCATCACCATGTGCTGACGTGTTTGGCTTATAACTGGGTGATCGAAATCGATACGGAAATCGACACGGAAACCGTCGTAAGGACGCAATTCCGCCCACTTATCGCCGTCTTCAACACGAATGGGCTTCTTAATTTGAATAAAACGTTTGGGTGCATTCAGCTCTTCAATGCCTGCTGATTGCAGCAAGAATACAAACGGACTCGCACTACCATCCATGATGGGTAGTTCATTACTGTTTACTTCAACAATAATGTTATCAATACCCAACCCTGCGAGAGCAGACGCCAAGTGCTCCACTGTGTGGATACTCACGCCATCTTCGTTGTTCAAGCAAGTACAAAGCATGGTATTTCCCACCGCATCAGCGCGTGAAGGAATGTCAACAAATGGGTCCAGGTCAATACGCCGAAACACAATTCCCGTGTTCGCAGGCGCAGGCCGGAGAGTCATAGTGACCTTTTCCCCTTTGTGTAAGCCTATACCAGTTTCTTGAACTGAGTTTTTAATGGTACGTTGTCTGATCATTTTTGTATGCTTTTTAACCTATCCAAAAGCGGCCGCGCAGTATACATATACTATTGGCTAATGTCAAAATAGTGTCATATTTATATCGGACACACAAAACAAATTCGTAATACTTTTACAAACTTTGACATTCAGACAGGCTAACCAAACGCTTTAGTCAGCCTGTTTGCGTAGAAACGCTGGAATATCGAGGTATTCCAAATCATTGCCCGGTTGCGCACTTTCATCCGCTTTTAACGCTTGGTTGCCGTCGGTGGCAACTGAGCGACCATGACTTTCTACAGAGCTCGTGAACTCACGACTGTTGCTGATACGCGTTGGCTCATTACTCACCAAAGAGATATCAGGTTTACGCTCTGCACCAATACCCGTTGCTACTACTGTGACACGTAATTCGTCTTGAAGTTCCATGTCAATCACAGTACCAACAACCACAGTGGCGTTTTCTGAAGCGAACGCTTTAACCGCGTTACCCACAGTTTCGAATTCGTCAATTGCGAAATCTGGACCAGCAGTAATGTTCACCAAAATACCACGTGCGCCAGACAAATCGATGTCTTCCAACAACGGGCTGGCAATAGCGGCCTCGGCGGCTTCTTCTGCACGGTCAGCACCCGATGCAGAGCCACTGCCCATCATAGCTTTACCCATTTCAGACATCACTGTGCGAACGTCGGCGAAGTCGACGTTGATAAGACCAGGGCGAGTGATCAATTCAGCAATACCTTGAACCGCTCCACGCAATACATCATTCGCTGCGCTAAACGCTTGTAACAATGGCGTGCCCGGCCCCATCACTTTCAACAGCTTTTCATTAGGGATTGTGATTAATGAATCAACGTTGTTCGCCAATTCAACAATACCCTGCTCGGCAAAAGTCGTACGCTTTTTACCTTCAAACGGGAACGGCTTAGTCACAACAGCAACGGTTAAGATACCCATTTCACGGGCAATCTTGGCCACTTCTGGTGCTGCACCTGTTCCTGTACCACCGCCCATTCCGGCAGTGATGAAAACCATATCCGCGCCATCAAGTGACTGACGAATAGTTTCGCGGTCTTCCTGCGCGGCATCGCGACCCACGTTTGGATCTGCGCCAGCACCAAGACCTTTGGTCACATTCGAGCCAATCTGCAACGTGACGTTGGCAGATGAACTACGCAATACTTGGGCATCGGTATTGATGGCGATAAACTCAACGCCTTCAATGCTATGCGATACCATGTGTTCTACTGCATTACCGCCGCCACCGCCGACACCGATAACTTTAATTACGGCTTCTTCGCCGTGACTATCCATTAATTCAAACATACTGACTCTCCGGTTTGGTACGTTGTATTACATTGAGCTTAGCCTTCAGGTGATCAGATGCCTCCGTGCCAATCACGATGAGTTGACTAAGCGCCCCCTATTTAAAACTTAAAATTCACCTTTAAACCAGCTTTGCACGCGTTTGAAGATACTTTCTCCATTGCGTTGCGTACTGGACTTCTTATTATCCGCTTGTGCTTTGCCGTATTGCAGCAAACCTACAACAGTAGCAAAACTAGCGTCATCCGTATACTCAGAAAGACCAATAATATCAATAGGTTTACCGACTCTTACTGGCATCTGAAAAATTTCTTCTGCAAACTCGACAGCCCCTTCCATTTTGGCTGTCCCTCCGGTTAGTACTAAACCGGCGGCTATTTGCTCTTCAAAACCACTGGCGCGAATCTCGTCGTGCACCAGTTCAAACAGTTCTTGATAACGAGGCTCGATAACTTCAGCCAAGGTATGACGCGACATTACACGCGCTGGGCGACCGCCCACACTTGGCACCTCAATGCTATCTTCCATGCTCACCATGTCTTTCAGTGCGCAGGCATAATTCACTTTAATCTCTTCCGCATTACTAATAGGCGTACGGAAAATTTTGGCGATATCACTGGTAATCTGGTTACCGGCTACTGGGATCACCGCAGTGTGGCGAATTGCGCCATCTGTGTAGATCACCATATCGATAGTGCCACCACCGATATCAACCACACACACTCCCAGTTCGCGTTCGTCATCCGTTAACACGGCATAACTCGACGCTAACGCAGAGAAAATCAATTGGTCTGCGTGCAAGTTGCAACGCTCAACACATTTTACTAAGTTTTTCGCCATGTCATCAGCACATGTGATGATGTGAGCGTCGGCTTCCATACGCACACCAGACATACCCACAGGGTTTTTAATCCCCTCTTGTACATCAATGGTGTACTCTTGAGGCAACACGTGAAGCAAACGACGTTCAGCCGCAATCGGCACTGAACGCGCAGCGTGGATCACGTTATCGACGTCTTCTTGTGTAACTTCCTGATTGTTAATGGGCACCATGCCATTTTCGTTCTGGCACTTTACGTGACGACCTGAAATCGACATAAACACAGAAGACACACGGCAATCAGCCATCAATTCCATTTCGTTCACAGCGCGCTCTACTGACTGAACTACTAGGTTCAGGTCATTAACCCCACCTTTGTCCATGCCTTTTGCGCTGTGCGTACCTACACCAACAATGCTGATGCGGTCGTCGTCCAGCAACTCACCAACAACGGCTTTTACGTGGCTGGTACCAATATCCAAGCCAACGATAAGGTTGCGTTCAGCAGGTTTTGACATAGTGCGTAATTCTCTGTGTTATCTAACTATCTGTATTTTTCGCTTCGGATTTCCATCCTACTGCGAGTCCGGTGTCGTATCGTAAATCGACGTAATCAACAGGCTTTTCTTGTTCACTTAGCAACGGATATAAATCAATAAACCGCTGCAACCTATCGATAAACTCTTGGCGACCTAAGTTCAATTCGATACCGCTATGTAACTCTATTTGCCACGCAAATCGTTCACTTAACGACAGTTCATCAATACTCATTGATGTGCTCGCTAACAACGACTGCATCGCATGAAAACCTTCTAATGCTGTTTTTTCACTGCCACCCGGCCCAAAGAGCTGGGGCAGTGTAGGCTCAGCAACGCGCCCATCAAATTTACCGGCGAATGTGTCGCCGTATGGGTTGAGCAATAAGTCGTCATTCCAACGCGCTACTGGCTTTTGCTCAACCAAGTACACTTTCAACGTATTCGGCCATTGCTTGCGCACCGAGGCGCGATACACCCAAGGGTGCTGCTCTAGCAAATTGTGTACGTCGTTCACATCCAGTGCGAAAAAACTGCCTGGTTGTGATTTGCGTATCAATTTTTCTAGTTTCAGAATATCGACATAGTGATACTCACCAGAAAAATCAATCACTTGGACCGGCATTTTTTGTTCATCCTGAAGCCAGTCTCGTATCACAAAACCGCTGCGTATCAAGCCGACAATCACTATCAACAAAAACACAACGCCTGACCACAAGCGTACGTTGTACGCTCTACCTGCCATTAGGGCGCGGCCTCCGTACTTGTGCTGACAATCGCCATCACTAATTGATTGAAACTCACACCTGCTGCCGCAGCCGCTTTTGGTACTAAACTCTTTTCTGTCATGCCCGGTACGGTATTCGCTTCAAGCAAATAAAACCCACCGTTGCGGTCTTGCATGAGATCAACGCGCCCCCAACCGGAGGCCGATAACGCTTTAAACGCTTGCGTTGTTAATGCCGCTATATAATTTTCACTTTCGGCCGATAACCCACTTGGACAAAAATATTCCGTGGTGTTGTCTTGATACTTAGCCGAGTAATCATAAAACGTGTGAGGCGTAGACATGCGAATAGACGGCAAAGCCTGCCCCTGTACAACAGAAACAGTAAACTCTGGACCGTCTATAAACTGCTCCAACAAGACTTGATTATCGTATTTAAAGGCGTCTTGAATGGCAGCGTGAAGTGATTCTGCGCAAGTCACTTTGGCCATACCAATACTCGAACCTTCTCGAGCTGGTTTCACCATGACTATTCCCCCCAACCTACGTATTATAGCCTCGCATGATCCAGCTTCAAAGCAGCTTTTGTCAGCAATTTCGTATTTTGCAGTAGGTAAACCTAAACATTGCCAAATTTGTTTAGTATGAATTTTGTCCATTGCCAGTGCGGAGCCTAAAACGCCACTGCCAGTATAAGGAATTTTTAGCTGAGTAAGGGCGCCCTGCAGCGTGCCGTCTTCTCCTCCTCTGCCATGCAGCATAATCACCACACGGTCGACTTTCTCATCAACTAACTCAACCAATTTACGTTCAGCAGGATCAAAGCCAAAAGCATCCACGCCCTCCGCAAGCAGCGCATTGAGCACAGCATGGCCTGAACGCAAAGACACTTCACGCTCAGCCGAGTCACCACCAAACATTACCGCCACGCGGCCACACTCTTGGGGTGTGAGTTGATTAAATTTCATCAGTGTTTCTCACCTTTCATTTCCGCAGGCTCCAAACCTGTGCTCGCCAAGGTCTTTGCAATCTGCCCAATATTGCCCGCCCCTTGGGTCATCACAATATCTTGGTCACGCATAACATTGGCTAAAATACTACTTAGCGCGTCTTTGTCGCTCACGTAAATGGGTTCAACCTGGCCGCGTAAGCGAATACTGCGGCATAAACTTTTACTGTCTGCGCCATCGATAGGCTGTTCGCTTGCTGCGTAAACATCTAACAATAGCAACACATCAACTTGAGAAAGCACTTCTACAAAGTCTTCATACAAGTCACGGGTACGGGTATATCTGTGAGGTTGGTACACCATCACTAAACGGTTGTCTGGCCAGTTTTCACGAGCGGCAGCGATTGTGGCAGCCACTTCTGTTGGGTGGTGACCATAATCGTCAACCAGAGTGACATCGCCAACAGACGTAGCAAACTCGCCTAACACTTCAAAGCGACGGCCTATGCCACCAAAACTCGCCAATGCGCGACAGATAGATTCATCATCGATATCTTCATCTGTGGCAACCGCAATGGCAGCCAAGGCATTCAATACGTTGTGTTTACCGGTTAATTTTAATGTGACTGACAACGGTGCTTTGCCCGGACGTAACACGTCGAATGTTGCACAACCAAAGCTGAATACCAGATTAACTGCGCGAACGTCGTTTTGTTCGCCAAAACCATAGGTGGTGATACTGCGGCCAATTCTCGGACGTAGAGATTGAATCACCTCGTCGTCGCCGCACACTATCGCTTGTCCGTAAAATGGCAGGTTGTGCAGGAAGTCGACGAAGGTGTCTGTCATCTTTGAAAAGTCACCGTCGTAAGTGTCCATGTGATCAGCTTCGATATTAGTGACTACACTGACCATAGGTTGCAAATGTAAGAATGACGCGTCGCTTTCATCAGCCTCAGCAATCAAATATCGACTACTCCCCAAACGGGCATTGGTACCAGCGCTATTTAGCAAGCCACCGATGACAAACGTGGGGTCGAGTTCAGCTTCTGCGAAAATGGTTGCAATCAAGCTCGTAGTGGTCGTTTTACCATGAGTGCCCGCAATAGCGATGCCATGGCGGAAACGCATAAGCTCGGCCAGCATTTCAGCACGACGAATAATTGGGATGCGATTCGCCCGCGCATATTGAATTTCGGGGTTGGCTTCGTTTATCGCACTCGACACCACCACTACATCTGCTTCTTTCGCGTTGTCTTCGTGATGTCCAATTTTAATTTGTGCGCCTAACGCCACAAGACGCTCAGTCATCGCGCTTGTTTGAATATCTGAGCCTGCGATTTGATACCCCTCGTTCAACAATACTTCGGCAATACCACCCATACCCGCTCCACCAATACCGATGAAGAAGATACGCGTAATCTTGCGCATTTGCGGACTTTGAAATGGGGTTTCCAATACCATCAGGCTACCTCTTTTTGCAATGCTTCACATTGCGTTACTACTAATTCTGTTGCTTGTAGGCTCGCTTGTTCGCGCGCTTTTTTGCCCATTTTCAAGCATTTTTCTGGTTCTTTCACCCATGCAGCAATACGGCTGCCTAAGGTGGCATCTAAGGCCGCTTGGGGTATTAACACCGCCGCGCCCATCATGCTTAACGACTCTGCATTTTTCGTTTGATGGTCATCCACAGCAAACGGCAGAGGCACAAATATGGCTGCTCTACCTGCTGCGGCAACTTCAGCAACAGTGAGTGCGCCGGCGCGACAAACAACAAAGTCTGCCCATGTATACGCAGCAGCCATATCATCAATAAACTCGGTCACCTTCACGTCGCGCTGACCATAAGCCTCGCGCACGGCATCGGCATTGCCCTTGCCGCTTTGATGCCACACTTCAACATCGGGGTGAGATTGCATCACCTCCGGTACAATTTGGTTCAGTGGTCTGGCACCTAAACTGCCGCCTACCACTAACATTTTTAACGGCGAAGAAACGGACGTTTTCTCTTCAATAGCACGAATTTCATCGCGCACTGGGTTCCCCACGGTTTGGCATTTCGCCAACATACGTGAGAACTGTAATCCTGCGGCATCAAACCCAAGTAAAATGCGTTTTGCGAAACGGCCCAAAATTCGATTGGTTAACCCTGCGGCCGCGTTTTGTTCGTGTACGATCACAGGAATTCCTAAGCTCCACGCGGCAATACCGCCTGGGCCACTGGCATAGCCGCCCATTCCCAACACAAATTGCGGCTTTAGCGTTTTCACGATTCGGCGTGCGCTAACAAGCCCTTTGAACAACTCGAGTACACCGGTCACTTTCGACAGCAAGCCTTTGCCACGCAAGCCTTTTACCGGTACAAAATGAATTGGGAAGCCGTGCTTTGGCACCACGTCTGCTTCCATTCTTTCGGCCGTACCCAGCCAATGCACTTCCCACCCTTTTGCGGTTAATGCGTGAGCCACAGCTAAACCGGGGAATACGTGACCACCGGTACCGCCAGCCATGATTAAACAACGCTTAGTCATGCTTAACCTCCTCGCTTTCTGCGATATCTTCACCGGTTTCAGCCACTTCGTCGATCAGAGCTTTGGCTTTCTTTTTCGCTGCTTTTTTCTTTTTCTCGCCTTTGCTTAACGCTTGTACGCCTTCGACTCTTAATTCAAAGTCGATGCGTAGCAGCAAGCCGACCGCGATCGCCATAATAATTAAGCTTGAACCGCCATAGCTGACCAAGGGCAGTGTTAAGCCTTTGGTGGGTAAAATGCCAGCACTGGCGCCAATGTTGACCGCGGTTTGAAAGCTAAACCAAATACCAATGGCATACGCTAGGTAACCGTCGAATGCGCGCCCAGCAGCTACCGCTTTATTACCTATTTTCAATGCTCGGATCACCATCCACAAAATGAGTCCAAGTACGGTCATTACCCCAACGAAACCGAGCTCTTCCGCCAAAATCGCCATAACGAAATCGGTGTGCGCTTCTGGCAAAAATTCGAGTTTTTGTAAGCTGTTACCCAAGCCCTGACCAAACCAATTGCCTCGACCGTAAGCCATCAATGATTGCGTTAGCTGATAACCGCTACCGAATGGGTCGGCCCAAGGGTCAAGGAAAGACGTAACTCGCTTCAAACGATATTCTTCAAACACAATCAAGGCCACAACAGCAAGTAACCCAACAAAAACGAGCGCGAAGAACTGCCACAACCTTGCGCCCGCGAGGAATAGCAAGCCAATGGTCGTGGCGAACATCACAACAACCGTACCCAAGTCGGGTTGAGCCAGTAGCAATAACGCCAAAACAAAGAACACCACGAGGGGTTTAATAAAGCCCTTCAAGTTCTCGGTTACTTCTTCGTAGCGGCGTACCAGGTAGCCCGCAAGGTAGCAGAAGAAAAACAACTTAGCAGGTTCAGCAGCCTGAATAGTAATAGGCCCAAGTGCCAACCAACGGGTACTCCCGTTCACATTACGACCAATCACTAGTACCGCAAGCAGCAACCCGATTGCGGCAAGTAACATATAAGGGTTACCGATACGCCAGAATTGCATAGGTAGCTGAATGACCACCATGGCAGCGATGGTGGCAGCAATTAAATAAATACAGTGACGAATGGCAAAGTGAAACGGATTGTCGAACAAACGATCTGCCACTGGCATTGAAGCCGACGTTACGATCACCAAGCCGATAGCCATCAGCGCAAGAGACACCACTACAATACCTGCATCGTAAGGTGTGCTGGGCACTGGCTTGCTATCGTCGTGACGCAATGAAAAGAGTTTGGACAATGAAGCGCTCGCCGTCATCATGACAATGCCTCCACCGCTTGCGTAAATATTGCAGCGCGTTCCGCGTAGTTAGCGAACATATCGATACTGGCACATGCCGGCGACAACAACACCACATCACCCGCTTGGGCGTAAGCGGCCGCTTTGTTGACTGCGCTTTGCATCGTGTTTACGTAATCCGCCTTGTCTGCAAGTGCGCAAATTGCTTGGCCGTCTTTGCCTAAGCCAACAACATAGCTTACGTGTTGTTCAAAATACGGTTTAAGTACTGACACATCAGCGCCTTTAGCGTCGCCACCCACGATCATGATCAATTTGCCTTGCACCGTATCAGCAAGGCCAGAAATAGCGGCAATGGTCGCACCTACGTTAGTCGCTTTAGAATCATCGATGTAGCGCACCCCCTGTTTCATCGCTACTTGCACGCAACGATGAGGAGCAGGTTGGAATGAACACACCGCTTTACACGCGGTTTTCACGTCAACACCGGCTGCCATCACCAATCCTAATGCGGCTTGAATATTCATCACATTGTGCAAGCCAACGAGCTGACAATCTGCCATGGCCAGCACGGGCGCACCGAGATAAGTGATAGATTGACTGGTAGCTTCCCAGCCAAAATCAGCAAACTGATGAGTCACGCTGTACGTGACTTGCTCTTGCAGGTTTTCAGGGAAAGTATTGCCATCATCAACATTAACCACAGCGCAGGCAGCATGCTCAAAAATACGATGTTTAATCTCGCGATACGCGTCCATCGTGTGGTGACGATCTAAGTGATCGTCGGTCACATTCAGTACCGTAGCAGCCGTTAACGACAGTGACGAGGTGGTTTCTAATTGAAAACTAGACAGTTCTAGCACGATCCAATCGGCGTCTTGAGATAGTTGTTCGATGGCCACTTCGCCTACATTACCAGCGGCTATCGACTTGAGCCCACAGGTATTGAGGATGTGGTTGGTCAGCAAGGTCACGGTGGTTTTACCGTTCGAGCCAGTAATGCCCAATGTAGGTATTTGGTTAAACTGCGCGAACAGCTCAATTTCACCAATAACAGGGACATTAGCTGCTTTTGCAGCTAAAAGACTGGGGTGCTCAAGTGACAGACCGGGGCTTACCACAACTAAATCTGTGTTGTTCCAGATTTGATTATCAATATCACCCTTAATAACTTGGGCCTGAATATCGTCGGGTACAATGACATTTTCACGCGTATCCCAACAAGTCACCTGTTTGGCTCGGCCTTGTAAAAAGCGCACGCACGCCTGACCGGTTTTACCCAAACCAGCCACGACAACATGTTGTGCGCTCAATGTTTCTATCATTATCTCAACTTCAAGGTTGCCAAACCCACCAACACGAGCATTAAAGAAATGATCCAAAAGCGCACGATAACGCGCGGCTCTGGCCAGCCTTTTAGTTCGTAGTGATGGTGAATTGGTGCCATTCTAAAAATACGTTGGCCTCTTAACTTATAAGAGCCTACTTGCAAAATAACCGACAAGGTTTCCATCACGAACACACCGCCCATGATTATTAATACGATTTCTTGGCGCACCAGTACCGCAAGCACACCCAAGGTGCCGCCCAAAGCTAACGAACCTACGTCGCCCATAAAGACCATAGCTGGGTAGGTGTTAAACCAGAGAAAACCCAACCCTGCGCCGACAATAGCGGTACACACAATGACAAGTTCACTACTCAAAGGAATGTGTGGAATATTCAAATATTCAGAAAAGTTGGCGTTGCCCGTTACATAAGCAAAAATGGCGAAAGCGCCCGCTACCATCACGGTAGGTACTATCGCAAGGCCATCTAAACCATCGGTCAGGTTTACCGCGTTGCTAGTGCCCACAATGGCAAAATAAGTAACCACGATATAAAACAGCCCTAATTGCGGCATGACTTCTTTGAAGAAAGGCACGATTAACGCGGTTTCTGCTGCATCATTTGCGGTGGCGTACAAGAAACCAGCCACGCCAATGGCAATAACGGATTGCCAGAAATACTTCCAACGGGCGATGAGCCCTTTTGAGTCTTTGCGTACCACTTTGCGGTAATCATCAACAAACCCAATAATGCCGTACCCGATTACTACCGTGAGGGTCACCAGTACATAACGGTTTGATAAATCAGCCCAAAGTAAGGTACTAATTACTACGGCAGCCAAAATCAATAGCCCGCCCATCGTTGGCGTTCCGGCTTTCGATAAATGGCTTTCTGGGCCGTCATCGCGAACGGTTTGACCTATTTGCATGCGCTGCAAACCGCGGATCATTTTAGGCCCGATCAAAATAGCAATCATGAGCGCCGTTAAGGTGCTTAAAATTGCGCGTAACGTGAGGTACGAAAATACGTTAAAGCCACTTTCATATTGTGAAAGCCATTCGGCAAGCCAAATTAACATGCGATGCGCTCCCGTCGGCGTTCAAACTTTCCCAAGCTAGATTCCTCCAATGCAGATACCACTCTTTCCATTCGTGCACTGCGAGATCCTTTCACCAAAATAGTAAGATCTCGTTGCTCATGTAATAAATCTGATTCTAGTGCGGCTACCAAAGCGTCCATATCGCTGTGGTGCGAGCCTTGACCGTGAAACGCAGTACTCGCGCTTTGACTCAATACACCTAGTGTATACAGGCTATCGATGCCTTTTTCGGTTGCATACTCACCAACTTGTTCGTGGTAGTGGCGTGCTTTTCCACCTAGTTCGGCCATATCTCCAAGAATTAAGATGCGCTTACCAGCGAAGCTCGACAATGTGTCTATTGCCGCTTTTACTGACCCCACGTTGGCGTTGTAACTGTCGTCTAGCAAACGAACGTGTTCGGTAAGCATATTGACCTGCATACGCCCTTTCACTTGGGTCATATTGAGCAAGCCCATTTTGACGTCTTCGAGGCTAGCGCCAACACGAATAGCCAAAGCTGCGGCAACGAGCGCATTGCCCACGTTGTGCATACCGGGGATGGTTAATGTGATGCCAATTTGCCCTTTCGGACAAACCAGTGTGAACTCAGCACAGCCGTTAATACCAATAGCTACGTCTTCAGCGCGATATTCTGCATCAGCGCTGCCACTGTCTGGAGCGAATCGCTCAACATGTAGATGCTTGAGTTTACCTAACCAAAATTCAGCAAACTGGCTGTCGGCATTGACTATGGCCGTGCCTGTGGCATCTAAGCCTTTAAAAATTTCACTCTTGGCGCGAGCTACGCCGAACAAACTGCCAAAACCTTCGAGATGGGCTGCTGCTGCATTGACAATAGTGGCAACGTCGGGTTTAACTAACGAGGTGGTGTAGGCAATTTCACCCAAATGATTCGCCCCTAACTCAACCACAGCAAAATCATGCTCAGGCGTTAATCTAAGTAAGGTAAGCGGCACGCCAATTTCATTGTTAAAGTTACCCGCGGTCGACAACACATTACCTCGGCGAGATAAAATGGCCGCAGTCATTTCTTTAACCGTGGTTTTACCGCTACTTCCTGTAATGGCGATAGTTTTAGGCCCTACTTCTGCTTTTATTGCAGCACCTAAGCACCCGAGTGCAAGTTTGGTATCGTCAACGTAAATAACTGGCACATCAACATCTAGCGGTTCACTGGCAACAACAGCAATGGCACCTGCCTCTACCGCTTGTTTGGCAAATTGATGACCATTAAAGTTGTCACCGACCAAGGCTAAATACAAATCGCCTTCGGCAATGGTGCGGGTGTCAGTGCTCACGGCACTCACTTGTCTATCTTGTCCGTCTAAGCGACCACTTATTTTGTCTGCAATCCATGTTAGTGTCGTTGTAATCATTGGCTGCACTCCCGTTGCAAACGCGCAATCATTGCCCGCTCGTCGTAGTCTTTGTGTTCGTTGTTGATGATTTGATAGGTTTCGTGCCCTTTTCCGGCCATTAATATCATGTCTTCCGGTTTTGCTTGTGTCAGGCAATAACGCAGCGCCAACTCTCGGTCTGGCTCTTCATAAGCAGCCGAAGGTAGCAATAATCCAGTTTTAATATCAGCAGCGATACTTTCAGGTGTTTCGCTGCGGCTGTTATCTGTAGTAATCACAATGTGATCAGCCATTTTCTCTGCGGCAGCTGCCATTAATGGGCGCTTGCCCTTATCTCGGTCTCCGCCACAGCCAAATACACACCATACGTCTTGGTTGGTGTGCTTGCGCACCGCTTTTAAGGCTTGCTCTAACGCGTCGGGAGTATGCGCGTAGTCCACAACCACATTGGCTTTATCCGCAAAAGTAAACACTTCCATTCTGCCAATCACAGGACGAACATCTTCTAGCACTTTTACTACGCGTTCGAACCGCTCACCTTCAACCAGTAAACAAGCCACGGCTGAGAGTAAATTGGCGATGTTGAACTCTCCTAATAACGGGATATTCACGTCTTGCTCACCCCAACTAGTCTCAAGCCTAAAACGGCAACCATTGGGATGATATTTCACATTTGTGGCGAAACTATAGCGATGTTCTGGCAAAGTCGGCGCAGACTGTTCAATACCTGTCCAAACCCTTTCAATACTGGCGTCAGCAGCATTATCCCATGCTTCACTTTCGGCATCATTGTGATTCAAAATGACACTTTTTAGCCCACTTTGATTAAGCAGTGATCGCTTGGCCTTAGCATAAGCTTCCATGTCACCGTGGTAATCCAAATGATCGCGGCTTAAATTGGTAAAAATTGCGACATCCGTTTTCACTTGTGCCAAACGCCCTTGCACCAAAGCGTGAGAAGAGGCTTCAAACGCCACATGCCTGACTTCTTGTTGGGCAAACTCCGCTAACTGATACTGCAAAGTGATTGCGTCGGGCGTAGTGTTTGCGGCTTCGGTTTGGGCTAGCGTGTTTGCTTGAGGTTCATAAATCCCACTACCCAAGGTACCGATAGAAGCGCTGCGTGTTCCCAATGCGTGTTTCATTTGCGTAATAAGTTGCACCACAGAAGTTTTACCATTGGTGCCAGTTACAGCAACCGTGGCTAATTTGTTCGCTGGGTAATCATAAAATGCCGCGGCAAGTGCTGACAGAATTGAGGGCAAACCAAACAGTGAAATAATCACACTTTGGTCGCGCATGGTCACAGTGCCGTGTTCATCTTGATGATCAGCTTCAGCCAAGATAACACGAGCGCCAAGGCTAATAGCCTGAGGGATAAAGTCACGGCCATCTCTGGCATGCCCTTTTATCGCCACAAACGCCATATTGTGATTCACCAAACGACTGTCTAAAGTAAGACCTTGTACGCGGATATCGGGTGCGACTACACCAAACTTGGCCAACAAAGCACTCACGCTTTGGGTGAAGGCACTAACCACCATATTGGCCTCCACTTACAGTTGTCGTTGAACTAATTTGACGATCATCAGGAGCCACGTTAAGCATTTGCAACGCGCCGCCCATTATAGAAGAGAATACTGGCGCAGCGGTGTCTCCGGCATAATACAAATCGCCGCTAGGTTCGTTAATCAGTACCACAGTCACTAATTTAGGGTTGGTCACTGGCGCCACACCGGCAAATATATTCACGTATTCTTCACCGTAACCACCGGCCACGGCTTTACGGCTAGTCCCGGTTTTACCGGCAACGCGATACCCAGCTACGCGTGCTTTAGTACCCGAGCCACCTTTTTGGGTTACGCTTTCCATCATTTCCAATACTGCACGGGCATTTTCTTCGCTCAGAATGCGTTCTGGCTCTGGGCGATATGTTTTTGCATCTTGATTTTTAATGATGTTCAAGGGGCGCTTAATACCGCCGTTGGCGATGGTTAAATACATACGAGCAAGTTGAGTGGTGGTTACCGAAATTCCGTAACCAAACGACAATGTTGCTAACTCAAACTTGGACCAACGACTGCGCTCATGAAAAATGCCCGTACTTTCACCCGGCAGGTTAATACCCGTGTCAGACATGAGGCCCATGTTGTAGTAGTTATCTAACAAGAATTGCTTTGGCACAGACAGGGCGAGTTTAGACGTTCCCATGTTACTGGAATGCTGAATAATTTCTTCTAACGTCAGCTTGCCATAATTGCGCGAGTCTTTGACTAGGCTGCCACCTACACGCATCCAACCCGGCGATGTATCGATTACATCACCAACGTGCACTTCACCAAATTCGAGGGCACTGAGTACCGCTAAAGGCTTGAGCGATGACCCCGGCTCAAAGGCGTCGGTAATGGCTCGGTTGCGCATACGACGTGGCGAAATGTCGCTGCGATCATTGGGGTTGAATGACGGTGCATTCACCATTGCCAACACATCGCCGGTATCCACATCAATCACAATGGCAGAGGCTGACGACGCTTGGTAATACAGCATCGCTTCTTTAATTTCTTTGTATGCCAAGGCTTGAATACGCTGGTCAATGGTTAGCGATAAATTACCCGCTGCTTCGCCTTCTTTGGTTTCGAGTACTTCTACTTGGCGCCCTTTAGCGTCGCGACGAATTTTGAGGCTGCCAGGAGAACCGGTGAGCCAATCGTCATATAAACGCTCAAGGCCTTCGATGCCTTGATCATCAACATTCGTAATACCAATTAACTGAGCGGTAGTTTCACCGGTTGGATAATAACGGCGAGATTCTTTGCGCAGATAAACACCGGGAATATCAAGCTTTTCTACGTACTCTGCCATGGCTGGTGAAACTTGGCGCTGCAAATACACAAAGCGACGCTCAGGGTTGCCCACTTTGTCTTGTAAATCATCGACATCGCGGCCTAACACGTCGGCTAAGGCTTCCCAGCGACGCTGGTCAGCAAAGCCATTTTCTTTGTGGATCACTTTGGGATCTGCCCAAATCGCGCGAACGGGCACGCTCACCGCCAATTCAACGCCATTACGGTCGGTGATCAAACCGCGATAAGTAGGCATATTACGGGTACGCAATGTACGGCTATCACCTTGCTGAATAAGGTCATCGGGCGATATAACCTGAATAAAAGCAGCACGAGCAGCCAGCACCATAAACACCATTACAACCACAACCAGCACGACAACAAAACGCCAATGCACCAAACTTGGTTTGACATTTTGTTTTGCCCCTTTGCGGGTATTTTTGGCGGCTTTATTGCCCTTTATCGAAGCTGTGGTCATTTTATTCTCACCACTTTTTCGTCTTCAGGGCCTGGACGACGCATATCAAGCTTCTTCTGTACCAAGCTTTCAATGCGGTTGTGTTCAGTTAAAGCCCGCTGTTCCAATACCAAATTACGCCATTCCACATCCAAATCGTCTTTTTCACGCATGAGCGATTCCAGCGCGATATTTTGCTGACGATTGTGGTGGCTGCTAAGGATCACAGCTAAGGCACTGCCAATAACCAATAAAAACAACAAAACCCGCAGCTTGTGGCGGGCGAGATCTGAGACCAGAATGAGCAGTAAATTGAAATTCGGCTTGGAGGCTGTCATCTTTTTTCGGCCACCCTCAGCACCGCGCTTCGAGAGCGCACATTTTGCTCTATTTCCTCCTTAGTTGGTTTAATCGCTTTACCGACTAAGGTGAGGACTTTATCTGCATCGATTTCAGCTTGAGTTAACGGTAACCCAGGCGGTGCACTCTTGCCTTTGCTTTGATCTTTCATAAAACGTTTTACAAGGCGATCTTCCAATGAATGGAAGGCAATCACAGCTAGACGCCCTGTAGGCTTGAGCACTGAAACGGCCGCTTTTAGGCCGTCCCGTAGTTGATCCAACTCAGCGTTGATATAAATACGAATGCCTTGGAATGCACGCGTTGCTGGATGCTTAAATTTGTCTTTTACCGGTACAGCTTCGTCGATCAGCTCCGCCAACTCAGTAGTACGAGTAACAGGCGCAGTTTGGCGGCGATTCACAATGGCATGGGCAATGCGCTTGCCAAATTTTTCTTCACCAAACTCTTTGATCACTTGGGCAATGTCTTGCTCGTCAGCTTTTGCCAACCAATCAGCCGCGCTGATACCACGTGTGGTATCCATACGCATGTCTAATGGCCCGTCACGCAAGAAGCTAAAGCCCCGTTCCGCGTCATCGAGCTGTGGAGAGGACACGCCTATATCCATCAACACACCATCAATTTTACCTGACAAGCCGAGTTTCTCGATTTCCACATCAAGATTGGCAAAAGGTTCATGGATAATGCTAAAGCGCGGATCGTCGGCAAAGCGTTTGGCTGCTTCAATTGCTTGAGGATCTCGATCGAAGGCTATGAGTCGCCCGTTGGCGCCGAGTTGTTGTAATATTGCGCCTGAGTGACCACCACGACCAAAAGTCGCATCAATGTAAATACCGTCTGGTTTAATAGCCAAACCGTCAAGGCATTCTTGTAGAAGTACAGAAATGTGCGAAAACGCGCTCTGGGTCATAATGTGAAATCCTGCAATCGATCTGTCAGTTCGAAGTTTCCGGCGCGTTCCGTTTCCATGTCACTTTCAATTTGATCTTGCCAAACATCAGCAGACCAAATTTCAAACTTATTCAATTGCCCCACCAGCATCAGCTCTTTGTCGAGCTTGGCATGCTGGCGCAAAGGCGCAGTCAAGAGCAAACGCCCGCTCTTGTCCATTTCACATTCGGTTGCATAACCCAACAACAAACGTACCATTCTACGTTCTTGAGGGACCATGCTGGAAAACTTGCTTAATTTGAGTTCTATTTCTTCCCATTCGGGAAGTGGGTAAAGCAGCAAACAACTTTGTTGTGTGTCTATGGTACAGATCAGCTGTCCGGCGCAATCATCCTGCAAGGTGTGACGATACCGAGTAGGTATAGCCATCCTTCCCTTGGAATCCAGATTGATTGCGTTAGCGCCGCGGAACATTCCCCTAGCCTTTTTTGTCGTTTAGTTGCTTTTCTTGTTTTTTGAGTGCTGATCTGCAAAACGTTGGTATTTCGATCCACAATTCGCCACTTTTACCCACTTTCGACAGTTTAGGTATCATGTGTTCCCACTGTCAAGCAAAAAACCGATTTAAAATGATGGCTGGAGACGGCAGAAAATAAGCGCTCCACGTGAAGTCGCTGATTTTTTGGGGGAATTGTGGGGAGGCTGCGTAGAAAAGAAAAAAGCCGGCGAATGCCGGCTTCGTTTCTGAGTCACTCAAGCAATTATTGCGCAGGGGCTTCTTGCTGTGCGTCTTCTGGTTTAACAACACTCAATTGCATAGTGCGAATTGGGTTTTCTAATGTGCTGCTTAGCTCTACAAGACGATTCAATTGTGCAACAGACATCATAGTGGCATAAGCTGCCCCCAAGAAACCTGATTTGTGTAGGTCGAGTACTACGTCGTCAGCAAGTTCAACCAACTTCTTCTCGTTGATGCTGAACATACCAGTGACGTTACGCTGAGAACCATCAACGTATAGTACGCGGATTTGAACAGGCTCTAGTAGGTCAAGTTCAACCAACTTCTTCACGAAGCGTTGTGTCATCATTTCGCTGTTCGCAAGGTCAGACAATAGCTGTTGACGATTTTTAAGGAAGTCAGACGCTTCTTCACCATTTTCAGAGAAAAGGGCTAGGCCATCTTCTTTGATTAGCGGGCTGTTTTCGTCGATGTACACACCCAACTTTTCGCCATCAGGACGAACGTCGAATGGGTAGCGAAGAATGTTCATTGGTACGTGTGGACCCTGCCAACGCTCACCTTGAAGGAACAAGTTCTGACCTTGTTCTACACCTAGCATAGCAACTGCATGGTGGTTTTGTGATTTAGGGTCTTGAATGAATACGATTGGCATAGTGCTAGCCAATTGTGCAAATTCACGGATAGAAGCCGCAGCTAGGTGCGTGTTCTTAGCAAAAGCAAAAGCATTGTCGACCGCAACTTTTACATCTTTATGCTTTTCTTTATCGAGCGGTACGTAGTTCATCGCCATAGTTCTGTCTCAATTACTGTTCCTGGTGGTTGAGTTCGCAGAAGGCGAACTGTTTTTTATTCCCACGCAAAATTAATTAATCATTGCCCCGATGAGTCCATTTCTCTCGGTAGCTCGCGGGGCAGTATTACCCATTTGAATTGCAGTGTCATCCCCAGCTTGCCTATTTTACCGTCACTTCGATGATCTTCAGACCACAACCGGACAATAATTGTACAAATCACGCTAAATTTGATTCAAATGCGCTGGGTTAGACTGGTTTACCGTAAATTTGTTTCAGTTCCACGACAGAAGTATTGTTTTCGTTTGTGCAGTTTCCTAATCTGGCTATTACATCAACGGTTTTTGGAGTTCCCCATGTTCAAAGGATTGCGCCCTTTTTCCGCTATTGTCCTTTTTTCAGGTCTTGCGTCGTCACACATTACTCAGGCAAACACCTGGCCTTATCCACAAGACACACCCACACCTCAAGCAGTGTCGGTAGGTCTTGCGGGTGACATGCCTGTCGACATCACACGATTTTTACTGGCTCATGGCGCATCTCAAGTTAAAGTTAATCAACAAGGCACTCAGGTCGCCTTTGTGAGCCGAGTGACAGGATCTCCACAGCTATGGGTACAGCCAATCGAAGGCGGGCAAGCAACGCAATTAACTTTCGGTAATGGCATTACCTTCTACCAATGGCATCCAGATGGCGAACACCTACTTTATGGTGCCGACAACGACGGTAACGAGCGCGAAGCGTTTTATCTAATCAGTGGCAATGGTGAACAGGAACAACTTGTGCTCCCTCATAGCCAAGCGTTTAGGCAATTTGGACGCTTTTCGCCCGACGGCAAAAAATTCACTTTCGCATCGACCGAGCGCAACGGACGAGATTTCGACATCTATGTACATGATTTTGCATCGGGCAAATCGCATATGTTGTGGGAAGCGCAATTTGGCTATTACCCCAGCGCTTGGCAACCTAGTAGCCAAACTATGGTGATAACCGAAGTGCGCGGAGAAGACGCCTCGGATGTGTATTTATTAAATGCGCATACACGAGAAATGCGCCCTCTGTTCAAGCCTCAGGTAGCCGCCGAATTTAAAAATATTCAATGGTCGCAAGACGGCAAATGGCTTTATTACAGTAGCAATGACGACCGCGAAATGATGGCGCTCATGCGAATGGATGCCAAAACGCATAATGTAACCTTACTCCGAGAAAGCCGGTACGACTTAGAGAACCTGCACCTTTGCGACCACGACTCGGTGATGGCATGGACAGAGAACAATCAAGGTTTCGATACCTTGTGGCTGATGGACATGGCTTCACAACAAGTGCAAAAAGTGGCATTAGAAGCGGGAGTTTACAATATCAGTTGTGCCGCCAATGCAAGCGCAATGACGGTAAATGTGAGTGGTCCAAGTACACCCGGCGATATTTACACCGTAGATACGCACACAGGCACAACCCGAAAGCTAAGAGCTGCTTCATTGGCTGGTATCCAAAAACAAGAGTTAGTCACGCCAGAACCTATTAGTTTCCCAGCACAAGATGGCGTAATGTTATATGGCCTGCTTTATTTACCTCAAGGCGAAGTCACACAGGCACCTTTGGTTGTTGATGTGCACGGTGGGCCTACAGCTCAAGCAAGACCTAGTTGGCAAGCACTTACTCAATATCTGGTAGGCAAAGGTATAGCTGTACTCGACATCAATGTGCGCGGCTCGACAGGTTACGGCAAAACGTTCATGCGATTAGACAACCAAACCAACCGTTTAAACAGTGTACGTGACCTTACTGATGCGCTGACTTATTTGAAAGATGACCCTCGTATTAACGCAAGTAAAGCAGCCGTAATGGGCGGCTCTTATGGCGGGTATATGGTTAATGCGGTTATGGGACTATACCCAGGTAAATTTGCTGCTGGCGCTTCATTTGTAGGCGTGTCTGACTGGGTACGCGCCTTGCAAACCGCTTCGCCCGGTTTGAAAGCCTCTGATCGCATCGAATACGGTGATATTCGCGAGTCACACTGGCAAGCATTTTATGCCGATAATTCTCCCATCAATACCGTACATAATATTGCTTCACCGATGTTTTATGAGCATGGTGTAAACGACCCTCGCGACCCAGTGACAGAGTCTGATCGCATGGTGAGGGTATTGCGAGAAAAACGCATTCCTGTGACATATTTGCGTTTCCCCGATGAAGGTCACAGTGTCAGTAAATTAGCAAATCGGGTGGTTTTTTACCGCGAACTCGCGGCATTTTTAGAACGACATCTTACAACAACAAAATAAGGAACACTCATGGCACACTCAAAGAGATTGCTCTCGCTTTTTGCGCTTTCTACTCTGCCATTCGCTCAGGCAATGGCAGAAGTTACACCCAGTAAGCAAGCACTCGCTATCGCAAAAGAAACTATTATTATTGATAGTCACATTGACGTACCTTACCGCATGCACAACAAGTGGGTAGATGTATCAAAAGCAACAGAAGACGGTGACTTTGATTACCCTCGCGCAGTAGCGGGCGGCTTAAATGCCCCATTTATGTCAATTTACGTACCTGCGAGTTTGGATAATTCAGACCAATCTACCCAATTAGCCCATGTACTGATTGATTCAGTGGAAGCCATGGTACAACGCGACCCCGACAAATTTGCGATTGCTTATAGCTCTGAGGATGTAAAAGCCCAATTTAAGCAAGGTGTGATTTCTCTGCCAATGGGTATGGAAAATGGGTCACCACTGCAAGGCAGCGTGGATAACCTCAAGCATTTTTACCAACGCGGTATTCGTTACATCACGCTTGCACATTCTAAAGCCAATCACATCAGTGATTCCTCGTATGATATACGTCGTCGCTGGCATGGCCTTAGCCCCTTTGGTCAGTCGCTCATTCCTGAAATGAACAATATCGGGATGCTTATTGATATTTCTCACGTATCTGACGATGCGTTTTATCAGTCGATTGAGTTATCCAAAACTCCCGTCATTGCCTCTCATTCATCGTTGCGTAAATTCACGCCGGGTTTTGAACGCAATATGGATGACGACATGGTGAAAGCATTGGGTAAAAACGGCGGTGTCATTATGATTAACTTTGGCTCAGGGTTTGTGTCGAAAGGTTCTCGTATCTGGCGCGATAATCTCACCAAGGCCAAAAATGCCGCAATAAAAGAATTTGGCGAAGACAGTGACATCGTTAAAAACTTTGACGACACTTACAAAAAAGAAAACCCTTACCCGTATTCGACGTTAGAAGAAGTGTTAGATCATATTGATCACGTAGTGGAACTGATCGGTATCGAACACGTTGGAATAGGTTCTGACTACGATGGTGTGGGTGACTCATTGCCTATCGGCCTGAAAGACGTGTCTAGTTACCCAAATCTGGTACAAGGATTACTCGATCGCGATTACAGCCGAGAAGATATCGAAAAGATCCTCAGTGGTAACTTCCTTCGCGTGTGGGCAAAAGTCGAGGATTACGCAAGTAAACACTAATGCCATTATCCATATGAGCCGTATTGGCGTTATTTAAGCCCGTCGCTGAACAAACAGATACCCGCTATCACCAAAGCTTGTTCAGTGACGAAGCTTTCGCGTATACTGGTTTTGTATACTAAAGGTAAGATATCAGTTAAACCTGATGTAATTTTCACTAATTTCGGTCTTATGCGTACGTTTATTTTCCATTTAATTGTGTTGTCTCTGACGATATTGCCTTTCGGCAGTAATGCGTCTGTGCAACTAATGGAAATGCATGGTCAAATAACACAAAGCATGACACATAACGCCATGGTGAATACGTCGAATCAACATCATGGTATGTCGTCGGCCACTGCTGACTGTGAGCAACCAGCGCCAACAATGCCTCATGAGCACGGTGCGAGTAGCCACCATTTCTCAGACCATAGTTGCTGTGATGATGCAGCAACAACAATAGACCATAGCGACTGCTGCCAAGGGCAATGTCAGTGTAATTCTGTAGCACAATGCACGCACATTGCGCTCATCCCTGTACAGCATCTCGCCATTGGTTATTCGCGAGCGAAAGTTACCATTTCGCATATGGCGCTTCCCCCCGCTCCCCTACTTCAAAACGACGAACCACCCGTTATTACTGCCTAAATTCAGCTATTTCTCACTGGCCTTATCGCTAGTTGTTACATCGTGTTTTTAGGTAAAAGTCATGACAAAAATTCAATCGCGCTTTCAGTGTGTGTGCATTATCACCACAGTTGTTGTTGCTATTTTTAGCTCCCCTCTGTTTGCAGCAGAGCAAGTAAAACCGCTTTCTTTTTGGCTTAAAAAAGCCCAGCAGCAAGATGATTGGCTTTCCCAAAGCCAATGGCAAGAAAAAGCCTTAGTAGCGCAAAGTGAGGGCGTGAATGCCTTGCCCGACCCTCGTGTGGGTATCTCCATCGCGAATATGCCGCTAGATTCGCTATCACTCGACCAAGAAGCCATGACACAAATAAAAGTGTCTGCGTCGCAGCAGTTTCCCCGTGGGGATTCCGTTGCGTTAACCGCTCAAAAGCTACAACAAGAAGCAGGAAAACAGCCCATACTACGCCGGTTACGGCAAAAAGAGGTCACCCGCGACTTCACCTTGCGCTTTATCGCCGCCACCAGCGCGAAACAAAGTGAAAACTTGATCGCCAAAAACCAAGATTTGTTTTCCCAACTTGCTCACACGGTGGAAAGCGATTATGCCGTGACTTCAAAAAGTACGTCTCAATACGACGTGTTGTCGGCACAAGTGATGCTTGCAGACATTCAAGATCGCGTGGAGCAATTGCACATCGACGCCGACAACGCTCTGTTCGCGATGTTGAGCTATCTTGACCCTACTAACGATGCAACCCCCTTGCGCCAGACACTTGAAAACACGGCGTCAGAATGGCTTCACTCTTATGCTACCTTAGCGTTAAACCAAGCCTCTGAAACCAACAATCAAACCTTATTAGCTACGCTGTCTTCGCACCCGAAAATACAAGGGGTCGTTCAAGCAATGGGCGTTAATAATGTAGAAAGCCAGTTGGTTGAAGCCTCATTCGAGCCACAATGGGGCGTTGAAACCAGCTACGCCCATCGCCAAGATTCGAACTCGGTATCACGACCTGATTTTTTCTCTGTGGGCGTATCAGTCGACGTCCCACTATTTAGTCGTGACACCCGCTCGCCCAAATTACTTGCCACACAAGCGAAAGGCGAAGAGCTGGAAACCCAGCGTCGTTTGTTGTTAAAGCAAATGTTAGCCGAATACCAACGGCTTCAAAGCCAATGGCAAGGCATGATGCAAAGACTTGCCCGCATCGAAACCGCGATTATTCCCATTCGAGAACAACAAGCCGATGCCGCGCTCAATGCCTACACCAATGATACCAGTAGCTTTTCAGACGTACTGGAGAGTCGAATTAACTTGTTAGAAGCCCAGCTAAACCGAGTGAAACTGCTGCAACAGCTCGCTCAACTACAAGCTCAGCTGCACTATTACTTACCAGCCCCTCAAGACAATGGCATGGGCAACGAGGAGTCGTATTAATATGAAATATTTGATTATTGTTATCATTACATTGGCGCTGGGTGTAGCCATTGGACGCTTGGGAATTCAGCACCCACCGACTCAAAATGAACACCAACCAGCACGTGAGATCTTGTATTGGGTTGCCCCTATGGATAGCAGTTACCGCCGCGAGGCACCGGGTAAGTCTCCTATGGGAATGGACCTGATCCCCGTATACGCTGATGACGCAAAAACAAACGCCACTGGCGTTGATATTCCCAAAGGCGTGCAACAGCAGTTAAATATTACAACGGCGGTTGCGGCGTATCGTAATATTTCGCCAAGAATTGAGGCGGTTGGATTTGTCGCTTTCAACGAAGACAAATTGATCCACGTTCACCCTAGGGTTAAAGGATGGATTGAGGATCTTTCGGTAACAACCGAGGGGCAAAGTGTCACTCAAAATCAGACGCTGTATACCTTGTATTCGCCTGAATTAGTGAATGCGCAAGAAGAGCTCGTATTAGCCCTGTCGAGAAAGAATCCGAGTTTGATCGCCGCAGCAGAAGCTAAACTCAACGCGCTTAATATACCTTCGTCTTATATCGAGGGCTTAAAGCAAGGTAAAAAAGTAAGCCAACACATTGCTTTTCCCGCGCCTCAATCGGGCATTGTCGCCAACCTAAATATCCGTCCGGGGTTCTTCGTTGAACCTGGCACCACTATGATGGCCATTGCCAACCTCGACGAGGTATGGATATTGGCCGATGTATTCGAACGCCAGGCCGATCAAATCAGTGTTGGACAAACAGCCAAGGTCACTTTTGACGCTCTGCCAAGCAAAAACTGGCAAGCTGAAGTGGATTACATCTACCCCATTATCGACGGTAATACGCGTTCACTAAAAGTGCGCTTTCGCATGCATAACCCCAATGGGTTGCTTAAACCCAATATGTTGGCCAACCTTACTTTGAACCCTCACAGTGACAAACCTGTACTGAGTGTGCCAGCCAACGCCGTAATACGCACTCACGAACAATCTCGGGTTGTCATACAAACTGACGATAAACAATTTCAATCGGTTGCCGTTACAACTGGCTTGATCACCCATGATTTCATTGAAGTAACCAAAGGTTTGAACGACGGAGACCGGGTGGTCACTCAAGCTCAATTTCTTATCGACTCTGAAAGTGATGTGACAACCGCGCTCAATAAAGTCAGCGCTGGGATGCCTGACGGCCATCACGATATGGCTGAGCATACACGCACACCAGAACCAAGTTTGCCCACCGCCACCGTGATGGGTGTGGTGAACAGTATTGATGCAGACAATCATGTGATCAACATCTCACGAGGCGCTATTGAAAAATGGGATCGCGGCCCGGCCACCATGGATTTCAGCGTAGCGCATGGCGTGTCACTCGCGAAGATAAGCGAAGGCCAAGAGGTACACTTTACCTTTGTGATCGACAACGGCGAATTCATCGTCACGCACATCATGCCGATGTCGATGGAAATTCACGGAGCTCATCAACATGATTGAGGCGATTATTCGATATTCACTCCAACACCGGGTACTCGTGTTGATCGCGGCGCTGATACTTACAGGCAGTGGCTTTTGGGCAGTCAAGCACACACCCGTTGATGCCATTCCCGACCTATCTGACGTTCAGGTAATCGTTAAAACGGCCTATCCTGGCCAAGCACCGTCGGTGGTGGAAGACCAAGTTACCTATCCACTTACCACCGCCATGCTGGCCGTTCCTGGCGCGAAAACGGTAAGAGGGTTTTCTTTTTTTGGCGACTCTTATGTTTACGTACTTTTTGAGGATGGTGTAGACATGTACTGGGCGAGAAGCCGCGTACTCGAATCACTGTCTCGTGTGAGCGCCCAGTTACCGACGAATGCGCAGCCTGAACTCGGGCCTGATGCAACTGGCGTGGGTTGGGTATACGCCTACGCCCTCAGTGATACCAGTGGCAAGCTAAATCTCAGTGATCTACGTGCATTACAAGACTGGCAGCTCAAATTCGCATTGCAAACCGTACCCGGCGTGGCTGAAGTCGCCACTGTTGGCGGCATGGTAAAGCAATACCAAATAGTGGTAGACCCCAACAAGCTCGCTGCTCTTAACCTGCCGTTAAGCCTGATTGAACAAGCAGTAGCAAGAAGCAATCAGGAAATTGGTGCGTCGGTAGTCGAAATGGCCGAAGCGGAATACATGGTAACGGTAACCGGCTACATCAAGCAGCTTGATGCGTTGCGCTCGATTCCCCTTGGCGCAACACTCAACGGTGTGCCAATCACCTTGTCAGATGTAGCTAGTGTACAGTTAGGCCCTCAATCTCGTCGTGGTATTGCTGAGTTAAATGGAGAAGGCGAAACTGTGGGGGGTATTATCGTGATGCGATACGGTGCCAATGCTCAACAGACCATTGACGGCGTAAAATCAGCGCTTGATAACCTCAAAGCGAGTTTACCTGACGGCGTAACCATCACCACTGTGTATGATCGCTCTGCCCTCATCGATCGGGCAGTGGATACCTTGTGGCAAAAACTGCTCGAAGAGTTAATTATCGTCGCGCTAGTGTGCGCCTTATTTTTACTCCATTTACGCTCGGCGTTAGTGGCTTTGGTTACCCTGCCACTGGGTATATTGAGTGCATTTATCCTGATGCATTGGCAAGGGATCAACGCCAACATTATGTCTTTAGGTGGTATTGCTATCGCCATTGGAGCTATGACCGATGGCGCCATCGTAATGATCGAAAATCTCCATAAACACATGGCAAATGCGAAGGATAGTGAATCCTCTGAGCAGCACTGGCAACGAGTGGCAACGGCTGCGACGGAAGTGGGGCCTGCGTTATTTTTCTCGTTGCTGATCATCACGGTGAGTTTTTTACCCGTGTTTATGCTTGAAGCCCAAGAAGGTAAGATGTTTTCGCCACTGGCTTACACCAAAACCTATGCCATGGCAGCGTCGGCGGGGCTTGCGATCACGTTAATCCCTGTCTTGTTGGGTTACTTTGTACGTGGGAAGATTCGCCCTAGTGAAAACAACCCGCTTAATTATGGATTGCAAGCGGGATATCGCCCAGTATTAAAAGCCGTGCTAAACGCCCCAAAAACCACGCTGTCGATATTGCTGATACTGACCGTCATAGGCTTTTACCCTATTACACAATTGCAATCGGAGTTTATGCCTGAGCTAGACGAAGGCGATTTAATGTATATGCCTACCACCTATGCGGGCATTTCGATTGATGAAGCGAGACGGGTACTACAAAAAACCGACCAGTTAATCCGCACTATTCCTGAAGTCAGTACTGTTTTTGGTAAAGTCGGTCGTGCCGACACGGCTACTGATCCCGCCCCACTCACCATGATAGAAACCTTTATTCAATTAAAGCCCAAGTCGCAGTGGCGCGAAGGTATGACATCAGCAAAATTGCAGGCAGAGTTGGATCAAACTATTCGCTTTCCCGGTGTCACTAACGCTTGGGTAATGCCCATTCGCACTCGTCTAGATATGCTGACTACCGGCATCAAAACCCCACTGGGTATAAAAGTCAGTGGCGAAGACTTCTCAACCATTCAAAATATTGGTCAGCAAATCGAATCTGTACTCAGTGAGCTTAACGCTACCCAGTCGGTCTACGCAGAGAGGGTTGCGGGGGCGCGCTACATTAATATTGATATTAATCGAGACAAGGCTGCTCGGTTTGGTATGACTATCGCTGATATTCAGCAAGTGATTGCTACCGCCATTGGCGGAAAAGTACTGACCACGACAGTGGAAGGACGAGAGCGTTACCCAGTGAATATGCGCTATCCCCAGTCGTACCGCAACAGCCCTGAGAGTATGGGGCTATTACCTATTGTTACGCCTTTGGGCCAACGGATTGCCCTTGCCGATGTCGCCAACATTTCAATTGAACAAGGCCCACCGGCCATTAAAAGCGAAAATGCTCGCGTAACCGGCTACGTATTTATTGATGTAGACGATGTGGATATCACTGACTACGTACGAATGGCCCAGCGAGCCATTGACCAGCACGTCACGATCCCAACCGGTTATCAACTCACATGGGCAGGCCAGTTTGAATCCATGGCAAGAGCCGAAGAGAAACTCAGCTATGTGCTCCCGATAACCCTAGCCGTTATCATCGCGCTTTTGTATTTGAGCTTCAGGCGTGCCAGTGATGTAGCGCTTATACTGATCACCCTCCCCTTAGCCATGGTAGGAGGTTTATGGTTACTCTACAGCTTAGACTACAAGTTAAGTGTGGCCGTGATGGTAGGCTTTATAGCATTGGCCGGTGTAGCGGTAGAAATCGGCGTTATTATGTTGGTTTATCTCAACAGTGCAGTAGCCGAACTAAAACAACAATGGCTAGCAGAACAGGATGAACCTAGCCGCGATCAACGCGCTTATAACCAAGCGCTTAAATCAGCCATTATTGAGGGAGCGAGCCAGCGGGTTCGTCCTATTGTGATGACAGTGTCTACTGTAATGATTGGCCTCATGCCGGTGTTGTTTAGCCACAGTGATGGTGCTGAAGTGATGAGCCGAATCGCAGCCCCCATGGTAGGAGGCATGGCCAGTGCATTGCTGCTCTCGCTCATTCTCCTCCCGTTGGCCTATTATTTTTCAGCACGGCAATACCAGATATCTTTACCGTTAACGTCATCAGGCAAAATCGAGTAAGTCTGTACCAAAGAAATTGTCGATAATGCAGCGCCATTGACCATCACTTTGGCGTTGCATCACATACAAGGCTCGCTTGCCTTCACAAGGTGTGGCATTAGGCGCGGCTTTGGGGATCAAATACAACTTACTGATCACCAGCGCGATATCCCCTGCTTCAATGACTATCTCATCACCGGTTGTGACTAAATGTGATGGCATGTATTTGTTCTGAAATGCTTGTAATGCACTCACGCAATCATGTTGCTGCTGGCCTAGTGGCGTAGCCACAACCTTGGCGTTATCACTGTAGCAATCAGAAATAGTTTGAAGGTCACCGCTGTTCACGGCGTGATGCAAACGAGCAAGTAATTCGGTGATGGATTCTTTCATGGCTGTCGTCTCTGTTTTTTAGTGTTACCGCAAAGACTGACAAACAAAAAACCCGCCTTTGCGGCGGGTTTCGGTAATAGTTATTTACGTACTATCAAACCCGCCAATTATTAATAATAGCGAGGAGGATAATGTTGAGTGCAACGGCAGGCTTAAAGCCTGTTCGTGATTCAGTACGTAATGTCATAGTTGCAGTATTCATCGTCACTCAGTGAAAGTCAACGGCTTTTGTGGCTCAGGTTGTTTTGCGTAAAATCCCAAAAACCCTGTCAACGCCGACATCATGGTAACAAATTGTGGGTTGGCTTTAGGTACAGCGCACTGCTCTTCGGTATTCGCGACCCGGCTTTTGTCAAAATTCATCTCGCGGATCATCGACCAACTCACCACAAGGTCAGCATGGCAAAGTGCATAGCTCTCATCTATTCTGAAAAAAGTATTGTCTGAATCGGTGTGATTGAGCAGATCATCAATACCCTCAATTGGCGTAGTCACATCCGCTTCTGAATGAGCGGCAAATAAGGGCACCTCAATACGCTTTCCCTGCTCAAATTTATCGCGAATATCCTCAATGATATCCATTAATTCTAATCCAGCGAAGCCTGCCACATCAGGGTATTTGTATGGGTTCGGGCCATCGGTAATATAGTCGCCATCAATCAGTTTTGCGACCCACTTAATCCCCCAGATACGCGACATCCCCTCTGCGTTGTCAGACAATGCCAACGCGCCAGAGAATAATACTATGCCGCCAATGTTGTCCGGTGCATCTAAATACTGTTGTACCGCTAGCGCACCGCCGGTAGAAAAACCACCGATAAAGACTTTTTCACCCAACTTCGGTGCCAACGCCATCACGTCATCGACGTGCGCTTGCCAGCGCTCGGCCAATTGGCTGTCTTTCATGTCATCTTCAGCGTCTTTTAATCCGTGTCCGGGAAGCAAAGGCACCACTACCGTATAGCCTTGGTTATATAATTCCAAAGCGATAGAGCGTAGAAAAAATGGCGAATCACTCAAACCGTGAAACAACACAATAACGTTGTCGGTTTTTCTGTAATGATGAAGGATAAACGGCGCATTGCCTTCGTTGCGAAGTGCTGGGGAACACACAGCGTAACTGTTTTTATAGGGTTGTCGACAACGCTCTGTTTGTCCTAACTCTTGCTTGTACAAGTTGGTAAATTTTTCCAGCGTTGGCTGTACAAACTCTGAAGGTTGCGCCGCCACAGAAAAAGTCACTAATGCTAAAAAACCGCTTACGATCGTCCTGAACAAGATGAACTCCCCAATGAATAAAACCGTCAGGCGCATAGTAGAGGGGTTCCCATTGCTTTGCAATTATTAGCTCGGAATGCCTTTGGGTATAATGCGCTATACCCTTTTTCTAAATACCATGCCGTATCCCTCTAGCGAACACTTCCAAGCTTACATACCATTACATTGACGCATTGCAGCAAGGCTAGCAATAAGTCACGACGAAAAAGGCAAAGCGGCGCGAAAGCCCGTGACGCAAAGCTACCGGTCTACGCCTGCATACACTGAGGCTTGATAGCGGAGTTACCGAACGAGTTCTAGAAACCCCGTTTCTGCGCGTTCACTTTTTCAATCACTATTGAACAAGAGGACCAAGTCATGATTATTTTAGTGGGCGGCGAAAAAGGCGGCAGTGGAAAAAGCTGCATCGCCCAAAACATCGCCGTATATTTGCGAACCGAAAAGCAAGCCAATGTATTAATGGTAGACTGCGATCCACAGCGCACCACGTCTGATTGGGTACAAGAGCGCAGTAATGACGAAAGTTTGCCAAACATTAATTGCATTCAGCTTTACGGGAAAATCCGCAATGAACTAATGAGTTTTCGGGATCGTTACGACTACGTGATTATTGATTGCGGTGGTCAGGACAACCTCGCGTTACGTTCTTCTATGGCAGTGGCAGACCACATTCTGATCCCTCTACGACCGAAGCGCCGAGATCTCAAAACCGTGCCACATATGGAAGACATTTTATCAACTTGTAAAATGGTCAACCCCAAGATGAACGCCGCATTTGTGATCACACAATGCCCGTCTTTGCCAAGCTTAGCCAGCCGTATCATAGAGGCGAAAGAAGTGTGCCGCTCTTTTGAAATTCCGGTGCTCAATTCGGTTACTTACAGTCGTAATATGTATGATGATTCTGAAGAATCGGGACGTTCGGTGATGGAAAGTGAGCCTCAAGGGAAAGCAGCTGTGGAAATTCGCAGTATTATTGAAGAATTACTCGCCCGTAAAAAAGAGGACGCCTATGAGTTTGGTCAGTCTATGCCGCTCCACGCGGTCAACTAATAAAGCGGTACGAGCGGTTTCTTCTGATGAGTTTATTGATGACGCCTTGCGTTATGCAATGGGCGCGAATGCGCCTGAAGCAAACCCGACGGTTCACCCAATAACTCACAATGAGACAAACGAACATAAACCGGCAGAATCAGGCCCGATGAGAAGAGCGACATTTACGCTTTCTACGGAATGCATCGCAAAACTGTCTCACTTGAGTGAAACGTCTGAGACATCACGATCAGCCTTGATCAGGCACTGGATCACTACCCAATTTGATGCCAATACATAACCGATTCACCCCATAAAAAAACGCAGAGGCCCTAGCACTCTGCGTTTTTTGTGATGCGAGAATACAGCTAGTTGCTGCTTTTGAGATCTTCGAGGTTGTATTTATCTATCAATGAATACAAGGTTGGCCGTGTCACTCCAAGGGCTTCTGCTGTCTTCGACATATTTTTATCCGCCGCTTGATACGCACGACGAATTGCCCGACTCTCAGCCGCTTCTCGTACTTCTCGCAAATTCAATATCTCAGGCTCTTTACTCGACGATGACGCAAACAAACCCAGATCATCCGCTTGCACTACCGCTCCTTCCGCCATAATCACTGCCGACTTCAGCTTGTTTTGCATCTCGCGAATATTACCCGGCCACTTGTGAGCTAACATGGCTTGAATGGCGTCGTCGCTAAAGCTCTTAGCCTTGGCATTAAACTCTTCGCGGTATTGATTTAAGAAGGTGCGAGCAAGCAAAATAATATCCTGATCACGTTCCCGTAGCGGAGGAATATTAATGGGTATTTCTCCCACGCGGTAGAACAAATCCTCACGGAAGGTTTCTTGTTCGACCATTTGCGGGATATTCCTGTGTGTAGCGCAGATCACGCGAATATCTACAGGAATTTCGTTGCGCCCCCCCACTCGTTCAATAACACGCTCTTGTAAAAAGCGCAGCATTTTCGCTTGCAAACCTATGGGCATATCGCCAATTTCATCTAAGAAAAGCGTTCCACCTTGAGCGGTTTCAATTTTACCAACAGTGGTTTTATTAGCCCCCGTAAACGCCCCTTTTTCATAGCCAAAAAGTTCACTTTCTAATAGGTTTTCAGGGATCGACGCACAGTTGATCGCCACAAACGGTTTGTCTTTTCGTGGGCTGTGTTCGTGAATGCTGCGGGCAAAGACTTCTTTACCTGTACCACTTTCACCGAGTAGCAACACACTGATATCTGTTTGCGCAATTTTTTCCGCTTTGCGCATCACAGCTTGAATGGCGTCACTGTTACCAATAATTCGGCCCATAGCTGGCTTGGCACGCGCTAGCACGCGGTTTTCTTCTTCCAAGTTGGCCAAATTTAGCGCGCGATTCACTAGTAATTGAATGGTGTCAGAGTCGATGGGTTTTTGATAAAAATCATAAGCGCCTAGATCAACCGCTCGCAAGGCATTTTCTTTATCATTATTACCCGTCACTACGATCACTTTGGTTCTGGGTGCTAAAGCCAAAATCTCTTCAAGGGCTTTTAACCCTTCAGAAGCATTCGCTGGATCTGGCGGTAATCCCAAATCCAGAGTGATGACTTTGGGCTCAAAACGTCGTAATTGCGCAATAGCAGAACTTCTGTCCTCAGCAAATACAACGTTAAAGCCACTAAAACTCCATTTTAATTGTTTTTGAATGCCGAGATCATCATCGACAACCAAGATGGTATCCGTCATGCCTGCTTCCTATTTGCTTGATGCTTGTATTAGCCCAGTAGGAAAAGTCAGCGTAAACATACTGCCTTCTCCCACTACACTTTGTACTTCTAATTTTCCGCCTATGGATTCCATGTAGGTCTTGGCATCATAGGCGCCTATTCCCATTCCCGCGTTCCCTTTCGTCGTATCGAAAGGTTTGAATAAGCGTTGCTCTATAAACGCTCTTTCCATGCCTATACCGGAGTCTTCTATGATGACACGCTGTTGTCCTTCACTCACCAGTAAGGTAACGGTAATCACGCCGTTGTCATCGGTCGCCTGTTGGGCATTGCTCAACAAGTGATACATCACATTGTTAAACTTTTCGTGATCGAGCATCACCCTATGCTCTTCTATTACCGTCATTTGCGGTGTGGGGGTTAATTGGTGACAGCGCTGACTGATCACCTGTTCGATTAACTCTGATAGTTTATGGGAAGACAAGCTGCCTGTCTCTGCTACTTTCTTCTCATTTAACTGCTTTAACATGCGATCCATCCTACTTTTAGTGTGATGGAGCGTTTCAAACGTATCGTCAATAAACTCAGGATTATCTTTATGTTGCTCAGCGTTACACAGAATGAGATCGATTTGGGCCATGACATTTTTCAAGTCGTGTAAAACAAACGCCGACATACGACTAAATGCCGCAAACTGTGCATTTTCCGCTAAAACTTTAGCTGCTTCATGCAAGTTAACATAGTTGCTCACCTGTTCAGCCACTGCATTGAGGTAATCTCTTACTTCCCAGTTAACCACAATTTTTTGCCGATCAATAGTTTGCAGTAAGGCACATCCCCAGAGTTTTTCTTCGTGATAAAACGGGATCAATATTTGAAACTGACATTCATCTGTCTCACTGCGCGACAGCGGTAAGTCGTCATAGGCATAAGGCTTATTGCGAAAGCTGGCGATATCAATCAACCAACTCTTATCTTGATGGCGTCTAATTTTTTGCAATAAATTAAGATCAGCGTCATTGAGCGTGCCATACCGGCTTTGGGCAACTATGACAAAGTCTTCATTTTGTAACTTAACCAAGCTCCCGCTGTCGTAATCAATCGTATCAAGCATGCTCTCTAATGCAACGGTATACACATCTTCGAGACTTTCGGTAGGTTGAGACAGAGCCTGAGTAAGGTGGATCCACTCTTCGCGGTAATCGTATTGATTAGCAAAAAAATGCTTGGTTATAAATACCTTAATACGAGTGCGTACCTGATTCGACATAAACAAGGTGCCGAGTAACACCACAGACAAACCCATCAAGACAATTTGAACGGTGCTGCCCCAACTTCCGCCAATATAATTAATGGCATAACCGACTATCGCCATTAAAAACAAATACGCACTGGCAACCAATAACAGTGAGCTATGCAATACAATTTCGCGGGAGATAAATATCGTGATCCCCCACTGCTGAATGCGCCTGATAGACAACACCAGCAACGGCAGCAACATCACGTAAAGATACCCACGGGCAGCGATATACCCCAAATCGATATAGGTCACGAGTGACGCATTCGCATACATCACAAAGTCGAACAGACTGGTTGCACCCAAATACAGCACCAGCGGTTTGTATGCCCATTTGTTGTCGCCTGCTTGACGATACAAAAGCTCTAATAAGGTCAATATTTCAAGGGCAAGGATAATGTGAGCGAGGTAGATCCAGTTAATACTTACCGAGGTTAATGACACGACTCCCAAGGCAACGACGGGGGGAGTCATAATAGCTAATGTGGAGCTGTTTTTAAGAATTTGCGCTAGGCTGGTAAAGTCGCTGCGCAAGCAACTTGCTAGAAAAAGTAACCATATGCCCTGCTTCACGACATCCAGTGTGAGCAGGTAATACAAATTGATCGGCCCGAATAACTTCGTTACTAATCCACCCGCCCAGACTACAGTTACAACACTGGCCAGCATGAGCAGATACTTGGCTAAACCGGCTTTTCTGACTGTAAGTAGTAGCAACAATAAAAGTGTGTACGCAACGGCGGTAAGTGCGTAGCCTATGTCTGCAATCATCCTGACTCTGCTCTGCTAACAATAGTAAAGCGGCTTTTCTTTATCTAAAAAGCTTGGGTGCTTGTACAAAAAGAAGGTAGCCACCTCTCAATAAATAGGGGTTGCAGGCTACCTAATGATGCGGCAACTAGCGCTTTTTAATCACTAAACTACCGATTGAATAACCTGCCCCAAAAGAACAGATTACGCCAAGATCGCCTGCTTGCAAATCTTCATGATGTAAAGCAAATGCGATTATCGACCCAGCTGACGCTGTATTTGCATAGGTATCGAGCACGATTGGCGCTTCTTCTCGCGACGCATCGCGTTCTAGCAGCTTTCTAATAATTAGCGTGTTCATATTGATGTTGGCTTGGTGTAGATACCAGCGTTTAACATCAACCGGCGCCAAGTCGTGACGAGCAAGGTGAGACGCAATGTGTTCTGCGGCCATCGGGCACACTTCTTTAAACACTTTACGGCCCGCTTGGTGAAATAATTTATCGGCACCGTAAGGGTCAACGTCATTCGCTCTGGTGATGTAGCCGAAGTTAGAGCGAATATTATTTGAAAATTGGGTTTTCGCTTGGGTGCTCAACACGTCATAGACATGTTTTGCTGTAGCCGTCTGTGCCCCTTCAATAACCGTTGCAGTTGCCACGTCGCCAAAAATAAAGTGGCTGTCGCGGTCGGCATAGTTAATTTGTGGCGAAACCAATTCTGGGTTAATCACCAACACAGCTTTGGCATTGCCCGACGCAACCATTTCCCACGCACGATGCATACCAAACGTAGCGGCTGAACACGCAACAAGCATATCAAACCCAAAGCCTTCGATACCCAGCGCTTCTTGCACTTCAATGGCGATAGCCGGATATGAGCGTTGGGTGTAGGCGCAAGATACGATCACTGCATCGATATCTGCCGCCGATTTATTGGCTGCTGCTAAGGCTTTTTTGGCCGCTTCTATGGCAATTTCCGCTTGGTCAGACAATTCATCTTCTGCGCGTTCGGGAATGATTGGGCGCATGCGTTCAACATCAAGTGCGCCCTCTTTGCGGTAAATATAACGGCTTTTGATCCCAGACGCCTTTTCGATAAACTCAGCGCTTGAATGCGGTTTAGCCGTCACGGTTCCGGCTTCAATTTCGTCAGCGTTTTCTGTATTGAATGCGTCGGCATAAGCATTGTAGCTCTGCACTAACTCTTCGTTGCTGATGCTGTACTCTGGCGTCCATACGCCCACACCGCTTATAACAACTTGCTGTGACATAGAATTTCTCTTATTTGTACCACAATCATGAATGAGCCAGGCTTCTCATTCGTCGTATACTGCCCTAATCAGTTGTACTCAGAAGAAAAAACGAGCACATCACCTTCATGCCTCAATGTGAGCATAAATGGCAGCATTTTGCGGATAATAGTAGCTGTTTGAGGGTAAAATGTCATGAAACAAAAACGGCGTACTTCATTAGTACGCCGTTACATTACACAAAATTTAAAAAAATTGGTTTAAAGCTGAGTGATGTTCCAAACAGACACTGAACCACTCACTTCGTTACCGACCAACAGAATAGGAGTGCCTGTAGGGCTGTTTTCAGCAGCAACAAACACCAAACTTTCTGGCGCGAGGTCACCAATACTATCGTCCACATCCAAGCCTTCGGTTAGGTCACGGTTAATCACATAATCAACAAAAAAAGCTTCGTATGGGTTGGTGATGTCATATACAAATATACCGCCCATGCGCTCAAGACCGATGAATGCATAAGTGCGGTCACCAATTTGGCCAACGGTTAATGCTTCTGGCTCTGGGCCTTTGTTCTCAGAACGTGAATCCCCTTCGTTTTCGTCATCGCCGTTATTAAACGCCGCGCCGTGTACTGAGGCAGTAATGCGTTCAAAATCATCACCCGAATCAAACACAACCAAGCCATTTTGATCCCAAATCGTAAAAGAGCGGGCGCCGTATGTATAAGCCGCGTCGTACTCGCCATCACCGTCAGCATCACCCAAGGCTTTGGTGACGCGAAGGTCATCAATATCACCTTGTGTTTGCAACGCTTCCAGCAATGAGCCGGCTTCTGCGTCTAGGTTTTTCACTTTTACTTCGTCGGTATAGGCAAAGCAATCGCCGTCGTCGTAATCTTCGCCGCCAGCAGCAGTGCACGCTTCTTCGGTTTCTGTTTCAAAAATATACTCGCGCGCATCGCCTTCGTTCGCCGTTAAGATAAAGGTCGCGCCTTTCCATTCGTATTTCGTAATTGTGTCTGGCATATACACGCCATACAGGCCTTCGTACATACCAAAGCTGACTTCGCCATCTTCTTGCGCATCAATGTACAATTCAGACCAATCTTTAAAGCCCAAACCGACAATTTCAACCGAGTTATCTGTCAAATCGATCACGGCGAGGCCGTTGTTTTCTTGCAGCGAAACATACGCAACGTCATTGGTAGCAGTAATGTATTCAGGCTCAAGATCTTGCGCCACCGTTGTGGCGATAGTCACACCGTTAATCGTACGGCCCGACGGGTTTGGGAACTGCATGCCCATTGCTTCGAGATCGGCTTGCGCGCCATTAAATGACTGGAAGTTGATCATAGTGGCGGTATCCGCTGGCGTACCATCTGTCACGGCGATAACCGATACTGAACCTTCTGGGTCAACAGTGTAGTCGCTGCTTGGTTCACCTTCGTTTGCCACAAGCACCTTAGTACCATCAGGCGTGAATGTGACCATGTCTGGCAAATTGCCCACTTCTACCGCTTTGATAAATACAGGCGCGGCATTATCCAAACCGTTGTAGAACAACACAAAGCCGTTATCAGCTTTCGCATCAGCGGGGATCGCAACCGCTAACATGTCACCTGAAACTGCAATACTGGTAAGGCTATCCAAGGCAATGTCATTCACACTCTCAGGTAGCGCAAAACTGTTAACTGCGAGATTGGTTTCTGTAGTCGGCGAGGTTAACTCTGTCGTTGTTAACGCAGACGCGTCAATGATAGACACGCTATTGTCGGAGCTACTGGTGGCATAAATAGTATGTGTAGCGGCGTGATACTGCACAATTTCAGCCGAGCCAACACCGTCCAAACCGGCTCGACCAATCACGCTCAACGCCACTCCTAGAGTTGCGTCAGCCCCATCACTGCCATCCGCACCGTCTTGACCATCTTGTCCCGCTTCACCTTGTGCTCCCGTTGCGCCTTGCTCTCCGTCGTCACCTTCTAAACTGCAACCAGTTAACACCGTTGCCAATAAGGTAGCAAGCATACTCAATTTGAATTTGTTTTTAATTATCATGGTTTTTCCTACTCCGTGAGTGTAGTGCAAGCGCTTTCTTCTGAAGCACTTATAGTTCGTAATCAGTGGGTTAAACCATGTAAGGCTAGGCGGGAGGAATGACAAATTAATGTCACTGAAGTGACAAATCTATTACACCGTGAAGATTTCCCTTGGCGACAACGGGGATTACCTTCATTATTTACTTATTCAATATAATGTTAGCATGTCGATATGTGATCGAATTGCTTTCGATTTGCTTACGAAGTACATGGAAGGCTGTTAACCGCCTTGAATTCACCACCATCAGAGGATTGATTGATGAAGTTGAAAAATGCCGCGTTGGCACTGCTAGTCGCGTTGGGTGTGACAAGCTGCGCAACCTCACCTACGGGTCGAAGCCAATTTTTGTTATACACACCCGCACAGTTAAACGAAATGGGTGATCAGGCTTTCACATCGATGAAAGAAGAACTGAAAATTTCGAGTAAACCTGTGCAAAACAGCTATGTGCAATGTGTGGCAGACCAACTAACGCCTCTCGTACCTCAATCTATCTACGACGGTGAATGGGAAGTGGTGGTATTTGAAGACGAACAAGTAAATGCCTTCGCACTGCCGGGCGGCAAAATTGGTGTATATACCGGCTTACTAAATGTGGCCGTTAATCAAGATCAACTAGCTGCAGTTATCGGCCACGAAATTGGCCATGTTATTGCTCAGCATGGTAACGAGCGTATGTCTCAATCTGCCGCAATTAACATGACGTCGTCGGCAGTATCTCAAGTATTAGAGGCGAATGAAGTGGCTCAAAGTGGTGCCATCATGGCGGGTATTGGCATGGGGTTCCAAGTTGGTGTTCAATTGCCTTTCAGTCGTACTCATGAATCAGAGGCAGATTTAATTGGCCTTGATTTAATGGCTAAAGGCGGCTTTAACCCTGAGCAGTCAGTAACGTTATGGCAAAATATGTCTGCAGCTAGCAGTGGTGAGCGCCCGCTAGAGTTATTGTCGACTCACCCTTCACCAGACTCGCGAATTGAAAACCTACAAGCACACATGCAAGACGCGCTAACCGCCTATAATGCCTCGGGCAGTCGTCCGCAATGTAAATAAATGTCCACCAGCGCAGTGTAAATACTCAAGCATCGCGCCATTTGGATAGATTCCCCCGGGCATGCCCGGGGTTCTATCGGTTACAGCTCCATTCGGAGCTGATCTGAATCCTTCCGACCTTGATGCTCAACGTAGTTCCGTATTGTGTGCTCGTCT
>NZ_JBSWYY010000022.1:0-60378 GCF_056161325.1 Alteromonas sp. ABE4_545 | reverse complement strand
TAAACCATGTGATGAGACTCGTACTTCCATCTTCGTAGCATACAGGCCTCGGACTCATTCATCCACGGGTAAACCCGTGGTGTTCTGTCGCTTCGCGACCGGTCACATAAAGCGACTCAAGTTACAGCGCTGAAATTTGTCTAAGTGCTTGACTCAGAACGCTGTAACTTGATGATGATAAGTGTTATTTAAGCAAGCCTACATTGGCAAAACTTCAAGCACAGTGACATAAGTCGCGCGGCGCTCTTTCGCCGGTGCTTTTGCTTTATCATCACTGTATTCGGCTTCTACCCAATACATGCCAGGCTCTTTGGCTGTAAAGCTAAATTCACCTTTCTCATTAGCGGTTAAGGTAATATCAGTTTTTTCGTCGCGATATTGCTCACCACCTTTAACCACGGTAACGCTAGCGCCCGCTGCCGCTTCGCCATCAAGCAAGAGTGCAAAGCGCAATGGCTCATTGGTATATAGGTCATTGGGGTGGGTAATGGCAGCTAGCTCGATGCCTTCACCTTTGGGTTTAATCGCATCTAATGTAGGCGCCCCAGCAGTGACAAAAACTTCAACGCGACGAGCGGCATCAACCACATTCAGCTCATTGGCATCCTGAGGTACTTGCTGGTAAAACTCTTCTAGCGTGCCAGTTTTACCTCGGCCCGGCCACATCTTGCGCTTGCCTTCTGCATCTTTCCAGAATGCCACAATTGAGCGACTTGCCATGAAAACGTTATAAGTGCCCTGCTCTTTTAACTGCAGATCGAACACAGCTCGTTGCGCTAGCGTGGCTTGGTTTTCTAACGGAACCAGCTTTCCTGAAGGCGACATAGCTTTAAAATTGTCGGTTTTCAACGGGAAATGATCAGGAAAAAAGATAGTGTTGGCCACGGCAGAATCAAAGGTGATCCATTGGTCTTCACCAGACACAACGGTGGCGCTTGGTTTAACCCATAAACGGTGTGCATCAACGGTTTGAGACGCAAATATCCCTGCAAATGCAATCGCTGACAATGCTAGTTTAAGTTTCATCCTTACTCTCCTAATGTAATCTGCAATGTACCAATTTCTTCATCACCGCTAGCTGATAAATCTACGCCTCGGGTCAAAGGTAACGTCACTGGAATTTTTACTACTTCACGCCCGCCTAATTCTCTGGCTGCTTCTGCGTGAAGAACATATTCGCCTGCGGGTAATGCGGCAATTTGAGATTTAAACGGCGTTAAATCAATAGTGTGTTTGCCGGGACGTTTTGTTGCACCTGTCACACCATCAATAGGTAAATCAGCACTACGGCCGCCTCTGCGCCACCATAATCTGAGGTCTTTTAACCACTTTTGACCTTTGTTGTCTCGCATTTCTGTGTCGTACCACACTGCGAACTCAATAACAGGTTTTTGCTTATCATTGGCCAACCACACTGCTACATAAGGTGCGTGGTATTCGGCAACGTTAAGATTGGGGATTTCTACCGTAATTTCGTCTTTCGCCAATGCGAAGGGCGAGACCAAACTCGCGCTAATGACAACGGCACTTGCGATAGAACGAAAATATGACAATTGTTTTGAGTGTGACTGAGTATTAATAACGACTCTCCTTTTCTATTGCTCACCGACCAGTGTACGTCAGCGAGTGACGCGATGGGCGATATTGTGCATCAGTTAAATGCGAACATCTATCATTTGCGTTGATTCACCGAAATTTTCCTGTGTTTCACTCAAACGCTATTTGATACTGTCGGTTAACACACACAAAGAGAGTGGAAAATAAAGCGCCTCCAATAGTTGGCTAAGCCAATTACTGGAGGCTGTTTGGATTTAGTCAACCAAACCGCGACGTTTTAGTAATGCGTCTACAGTCGGCTTTTGCCCGCGGAATTCAACGTAGTTCTCCATGAGATCTTCGCTGTTTCCTTTAGACAATACTTCTTTGCGGAAAACGTCACCGTTTTCACGGGTTAAACCACCCTGCTCTTGCATGTAAGCAAACGCGTCAGCCGCTAGTACTTCTGTCCACAAGTAGGCGTAATAACCAGCAGAATAACCGCCTGCGAACGTGTGGCTGAAGTAAGCCGATTTATAGCGAGGTTTCACTGGCGCATAATCAATACCGTGTTTAGCTAACGCCGCTTTTTCAAACGCTGCAACATCGGTAATGTTTTCATCAGCACCAATCATGTGCCATTCCATATCTAGCAGTGCGGCCGCTAAATATTCCACAGTGTTAAAACCTTGGTTAAACTTAACCGACTGCAACACTTTTTCCATCAACTCAGCAGGAATTGGCTCACCGGTTTTATAATGCTTAGCGTAGTTAGCTAGCACTTCGGGTTTTATTGCCCAGTCTTCATTAAACTGAGAAGGAAACTCAACAAAGTCGCGTGCGGTTGATGTGCCGGCCACGCTAGGGTATTTCACTTGAGAGAACAAGCCATGAACCGCGTGTCCAAACTCGTGGAACAAGGTTGATGTTTCATCGAAAGACAATAATGTTGGCTCGCCTGGTGCAGGTTTAACAATGTTCAACTCGTTATAAACAACAGGTTTGTTATCGTTAAGGAAGCTCTGAGTGACAAATTCGCTCATCCAAGCGCCACCGGCTTTGCCTTCACGAGCGTAAGGGTCGAAGAAGAACAAACCGATGTTGCTGCCGTCTGCATTAAATACTTCAAATACTCGCGCGTCGTCAACGTACAGTGGAATGTCATGACGCTCTTTAAAAGTAATGCCGTACAGTTTTTCCATCGCGAAGAACAAACCGTTTTCCAACACTGAATTTAGCTCGAAATAAGGCTTCACCAAGCTGTCATCTAAGGCGTATTTTTGTTTGCGAACTTTTTCTGCGTAGTAGGCCCAATCCCAAGGTTGAACACTACCTTTTACGCCCTCTTTATGCATAATTGCTTCAATATCTGCCGCTTCGCGTTTCGCGCGCTCTACAGCCATTGGCGCTAAGTCGTCCAAAATTTTGAAAACGTTTTGAGGGTTTTTCGCCATTTGGTCGTCAATTTTGTAGCTCGCCCAATTGGGGAAACCTAACAACGCGGCTTTTTGCGCGCGAAGTTTGGTGAGTTTTAGAATGATTGGGCCGTTTACATCCATCGCGCGATTAGCCGATTTTTTCCAAATCACTTCGCGTAAGTCACGGTTTTCTAAACTGGCTAAAATGGGCTGGCGTGTTGTGTTGACTAGCGAAATCAAATAACCCGTCTTACCGGCATTCTCCGCGGCAGACTTCAAACCAGCAAGGGTGCTTTCAGACACGCCTTTCAAAGCTGCTTTATCTTCCACCACAATAGTATCGTTTTTAAACGACGCCAAAATGTTTTGAGAGAATTCGGTTTGTAGAACGGTAATTTGCTCGTTAAAGCCGCGCATTGTTTGCTTTTCTGTTTCGCTCAAGTTAGCCCCAGAGCGCACAAAACCGTCGTAATACAAAGACACTAATCGTTGGTCTTCAGCATTAAGGCTCGCTTTGTTGTCATACACGGTTTTTACACGTGCGAACAAATCAGCATTTAAATAAATGTTGTCTGAATGGGCAGATAGTTTTGGCGCCATTTCAGCTTCAATACGTTGATATTCGTCATTAGACACAATACCCGAGAGATTGAAGAAAATAGTTGATACGCGATTGAGCAAAGCACCACTCTTTTCCATTGCAAGTACAGTATTGGCAAAGGTTGGTTTTTCAGGGTTTGCAATAATTGCTGCAATTTCAGCGTCGTGCTGCTGCATACCGAGTTTAAAGGCAGGCTCGTAATCAGAGACTTTCAATTTATCAAAATCAGGCGTTTTGTATGGCAGCTGACTTTCTGAAAGTAGAATATTGCTCGTCACTTTAGCTTGAGTCGCCTCTTCTGCTTTTATTGATGTGGTTGGTTCACTTGAACAGGCGCTTAACGCTATGGCTGCAGTTACCGCAGTAGCCAAAAAAGTTTTTCGCATTGAAATGCTCCGGTAGTCTCAATCTGTCGTGTTGAGGTTTGTAAGAAGCTTTTCAATGTAGCGAGAAATTAACAGCAGCTCAAATACGTCAAACTACGGTTCAAGCGCGTTTATCGCAATCTGCCATAAAATGGCCCAATTAAAACGGCAATAACACCCGTGCACCGTATTTTTCGGTATATTTTTCAATCACGCCTCGTTTTTCGAGCTTGGGGATCAGTTCATCCGTAATGATCCGCTCAGCCGGATTTCCAAGTTGATTATACGCAATGGCTAAATTATATAGTGCTAAGGTGACGAGCCGTTTGTCATCTTCTTTTACTTTTCTGACATTTTCTTCGAGATAAGTTTTAAACACGGTATCTCGGTTTACCTCGCCGTACCGCGACTGAGCAAGTTGAATATACACGTCATCAACATTCGCCAAGTCATTAATATTTTGCCTGAAGGTGCTGCCCATCTTCATTGCAATGCCCAGTGCATCTTGGGCGGCATCGCGTTTTTGGGTCTCTTTCAATATACAGCTATAGAAAAACTCAACAAGTAAGCGACGCCCAGCCACTTTGTGCTTGATCTTGTTGTAGTAGGCACCGACATCAGGGTGATGATTGCGTTCTAGACGCGCCAGCGCCATTGTAAGCGTGAGAATGTCTAGTTCATTCAGGTACTGTTTCGTTTGGAGTAAGTGCTCAACTTGATAGGCGAGATCGCTATTTTGTTGTTGGTATTTGGCAGACGAAGCATACCAATAGAGTTTAACCAACTCAGCGGGCGCTTGTTGATAGAACGCGGGTAAACTTCGTACACTCTGCACCTCTTGAGACCATGTGCACGCACTGTACAAACCAATCACAATAACGAATACCAGTTTCATCATAATCCTTTGATTTATCTTCCTAACAATGGCTTACCATACATCATTAAACTAACGTTTTATGATTGCCGAGGCAAGTAACGCCGTTTTTAACTCGTTTTCTGTTCAAATGTATTAATACTGTTAAAGAAATTCAGTGTGCTTCAAAAGGCTGAACTATACTCAGAGTGATTGTTATAACCATGCTTTGTTAACGAGGAGCCTTATGTCTGAAAGTCTCGACCACGATAAGGAACTCGCGACCTTAAAACGGATATGCGCGCGTGAACGCAGAGCACGGCAAGCAGCAGAAAACCTACTTCAAGAGAAAAGTAGAGAGTTATATGAGAGCAATAAAAAGCTCACTACCTTAACTGAGCATCTGCAAGAAGAAGTAGAACAGCAGACTGCAGAGCTGCGTGACGCCAGAGACGCCGCCCTTGCAAGTGCACAGGCCAAAAGTGATTTTTTAGCTAACATGAGTCACGAAATTCGTACCCCTCTCAACGGCGTACTCGGTATGCTCTACTCACTCAGAAAGTGCGACAACGACACACAAAGGCACACTCTTATACAGTCAGCTATTCACTCGGGTAAACTGCTGATTGCTGTAATTAACGATATTTTAGATTTCTCAAAAATAGAATCTGTCGGGGTAAATCTAGAAAATATCGATTTTGATCTGAGACAGACGCTAGAGATTGCAGCACACAATTTTGCCGCCACCGCGCGTGGAAAAGGCTTAGATATCGTCACGCACATTCATCCCGCCATCCCTAACGCATTTTGTGGAGATGGCTACCGTATTCAACAAATTGTTGGCAACCTGATTTCTAATGCTGTGAAATTTACTAACGTAGGGCAAGTTTGCGTTTCTGCTTCTTTAATTGAAAATGGACTGATTAGAATTGCTGTATCAGACACTGGAATAGGCATTGCCCCAGAACAGCTAAAAAATATATTTTCTGCTTTTAGTCAAGCAGATACGTCGGTAACGCGTAACTTTGGCGGTACCGGTTTAGGGCTGTCTATTTGTGCAAAAATAACAGAAGCCATGGGTTCTCAAATACAAATTGAAAGTACCCAAGGCGAAGGCTCAACGTTTTATTTCGACATTCGCTTACCCATAGTTGACGACAGTAATTTGGTGTCGTTCTACGGTGACAAACTTAAAAATTATCAATTTGTAATGATTAGCCAAAGCGAAACTTCGGTAGCGTCATGCCGTGAATTGTTTAGTGAGCTTTCCCATCACACATTTCAATCGGTCGATAGCTTGGCGGCATTTCGCGCACTTACCATTGATAAAACTCACCCACTGGTTGTCTTTTTAGACATTTCAAATTTAGATATGTCAGAGCCATCAGCCATGGAAGAAATTAAAGAGTTTAGCGAAAAAACCATGGTGATCAGTCTTGAGAATTATGAAGACGTCACCCCTACGCCGGTTAACGTAGACGCGCATTTGCTCAAACCAGCAAGGCACAGAGAGCTACTTAATATCATTATCGACCCCAATCGGCTGGTCACAACAAAACAGTTAGTTCAACAGGAAGCCAATCAAAATCAAATATTGGGCACACGCGTGTTAGTCGTTGACGATAACAATATTAACCTCGACGTTGCCACCGCTATTCTTACCGATTTGGGGTGTAAAGTCAGAACCTGTTCCAGTGGCCAACAAGCCATTGACGTACTCTCTAAACAAGCTTTCGACATTATATTTATGGACATTCAAATGCCGGAAATGGATGGGTTGTCAGCAACCAAAGCAATTCGAGGATTAGGCCAGCCCTATGAAAACCTGCCGATAATCGCTATGACTGCCCATGCACAAGAGGAAGACCGCGCTAAGCATTTGGCCGCCGGCATGAACGAGCATGTTACAAAACCCATTGATCCAGACGCATTAAACACCTTATTGCACCATTTTATGAACAAACGAACGACACCATCAACATCAGGGCAAACCCAAGTATCACAACCACCTAAGCAACAAACCGCCCATCATCCCGACCTCTCCTTTCCAGGCTGTGACTTTGACGGCGCGTTAAAAAAACTAGGCGGGAAATTCGATTTACTCAAATCATTAATCATCAAATTTTGTGATCAATTTGGTGATGCAGATACCAAAGTGAGCGTATTGTTAGCACAAAACAACGTAAAAGACGCACTCCATATCACGCACACAATTAAAGGGTCAGCATCCAACTTAGGTATGCTCACTATTTCCGAGTCATCAGCGAAGGTGGAAAGTCAGCTCAAACAACAGCAAATGCCCACCGATGAATCACTCGACCTATTCTATCAACAAATTTTTGAACTCAACCGTATCAAAGCGCATTTTAGTCACCTCAGTAATGATGACCAAGAGCCTGATATTGTGCTTGATAACAGTGAAATTAACGCCCGTTTAGCCGCGCTGATTGAGTACATAGACGACGATATTGGACAAGCACAAACCGATATTTGCGAGCTGGTAAATGCAACACGTGGCGAATTAAAACAGCTGCTCGAAGCCATAAAAGAAAAACTCTATGACTTCGAATTTGACGATGCTAAACAAAAAATCACTAAAACCATGCAAGTATTAACCGCCGTTGCAGACTAAAGCCGTTTCACTATCAGTATGAATTATCAATATGGTTAAATTGTTAATCATGCTCAAACTAGCGAATCAAGGGCATCAGGTAGGATGATTGATAGCATCTGGACTAGTACGTCTAAAACAGTCATTCAGCTCTGCTAACTATCATTGAGCTTGCAATTTCAAATACGGTTTTAAATCTTGCACCTGCCCCAAACACTTCATCTCAGCAACATTTACTTTTTCTCTGTCTTGTAATGATACCGTTTCACCATTGTCACACTTATCCTTAAACAAACTATATGCATTTATGCCATCATTAAAAATCGCCACTCCACTGACAAACTGAATTTCCATACTTTGTTCAAATGATTTACAGCCCTCAATAGGGTAAGTTTTTACAAAGTCATCATAACTACTGAAGCTGACACTTTTACAATGCGACTTCATCAGATTATAAATAACTTGTTTTCCCCAATGCCTGATTGCAGATTTAGGATAATCGTTAGAGAGCTGGGTTGATATATCTGAACGTTCAAACCAAGAAGTGACCTCCATTTGATTATCTAAATCACTAGTGCTGCTAAACTTTTCAAACGCCATAGATAGCACTTTTGACTTAGTTAAATGGTTTAATGCTTCAAAGTAGTCCTGTTGGTTATAAGCTCTATCTTTAATATTTGTATCAAACATATTTTTCCAAACATCAAAAACAGTTTTACTTGAATCTTTTGCTTTAACGGCAACATGACTCGCAAGCCCCATGGCCGCGCCGCAATCATAATAATTACGATAACGCCAAAGCTTAGCTGATTCCTCTAAAGACTCGTTGCCTTTGTTTAACAAACAATTGTTAGTTGCATCTTCAAACTTCTCAATCATTTGTTCATAGGTTATCAAGCCAAATTCCATCATTGCAAAGTTTGCGAATGTATCTGCGCCGCCTTCATGCATCCAAGAGTGACGTTGATCCTCAAAAGTGAACATTTGACCATTCCAGAAATGGGCCGCTTCGTGAGCCAAAAAGTGGAATAGCCTATTAAACATTTCGTTGTTCTCAGTGTTCCAGCGCTGACCGTTAATAGTCAGTTGAACAAGCCCATCCAATGTACCACCGGTATAATTTGAATAGTCGCCATCCACTTGATCATAATTAAAGAATACAACTGGTTTAAAGTTTAAGGCTTGCCCTGTTTTCGCTTTGTAATAGTCAAAAAGCTTAGGGAAGTTTTGCTGAGTTTGTTTCCATACCCATGTTGGTAATGCAGGATCAACAATAGCAATCATATTGTCGTTTTCGATCGGCCGTATATTACCGAAATATATATATGTACCCTCGCCTTCTTGAGTCCAAGAAGCCTTGTCTTTATGGTTTCGCCCCAGAAATACGATATTTTGATTCGGGCCGTAGAAGTGAAACTTTGTGCCCTTAAATGACGCCCCAATCGGACTAACTGATTTGTCTTCAATTACATTGGCGCCTAAAGCCAGATGATTCGTATACAACAGTACGCTGCCATCAGTGAACTTGATGTTATGCGTATAGTCTTTTTGGATAAAATCGTAATAGGAGGAAAAGTGAATACTCAAGGAGGTAAACTTTTTACCATCCACACTGCGAATTAATAATGCATCACCTTGTTGATCCCACTTAAACTGTGATTCATCTATTTCATACAGCTTTCTTCGATCAAAATTACTTCTTCTGCTAAAAGCAACATGTTCGACAGCAATCGGCAGTTCATAGTTTACTGCCCATGAATCAGAATCTTTGTAATAATTAACGTAAATATGAAGTTGATAGTCTTTATCTGACGCCAGAACAGCAGCGGGAATTAATAAAAGCAGAATTGTGAGTAATTTTCTCATCATTAATGAAAGTCCTTTTATTATCAATGCTCCAAATAACGCTAGTTCCGATATTATACTCGCCTTGTTAAAATGTGAACGTTTCAAAACAGCACATTTTGGGATCAGCAAACTCCCTAAATCAACGGCCACAAAACGTATTTTGTTGTCTCTAGGTTCCTACAATAGGTTTCAACATAGAATTTGCTGATTGTAAGGCATATGACACTGAATAAGCCCCACCTCCTCCAAATTAACCTCAAACAGATCGCTTAACCCAACACCCGCTGACGAATAGGCTATCCAATTTAGAAAAAGATGTCGTCGATATCATTGGACGATGACGCAGATTCATCTTTTTGTTCTACGTTTTTCGCATGCTGCTGAATGGTACTTTCCATTAAACTAACGATGTGCTCAAACTCTTCGTCAATCGCTAAGCCCTTATCATAGGTTTCAAATACTTTGTCGGCGTGTCTTGAAACCACTTCTAACAACGCATTTTCCTGCTCTTCAGTCAGCTCGTTATCAAGAAATGTCGTTTGAATTTCATCCTGCATGGCGTTGACAACTTGGTAGCTAGCTTCTTTCTGTTCAGCCTGTTTCTGTTGCATTCTTTCCATTGATTCGCGGGTTTGGTTCATCACCTGCTCTAACTCACAACGCATAGAAATAGACTCTAAACGGCTGTTTGCGCCTTCGAGGATCAACAGTAGGTTATCTCGTAACCTCCCGCATTTTTCTTCGTTCTCCACGGGCATGTTTTTAACAATTTGAGAAATGTAGTCGTAATTCAACAGCATTCGTTTGCCGCGCTCGTTGATACGCCCGGCGTCTTTAAGGGCGGTAAGCATTTCTTTTTCTAAGGGAGGCACTGGCATCGTTGAGCCACATTCAAAAGAACCGTTGGCTGAGCGAATTTGCACGCTATTGTGTAACCCCAAGTCATTAGACGTAGACACAATAAGCTGAGCAAGCGACTCCACGGTGTGACAATGAAAGCTGCGGCGCAGAAAATGCACTACGCTGGCCAATTCTCCCGCGTCGCTAATAGCATTTGTAGCGGTTTCCAACGCCGATTCGTTTTGTTCATCGTAGGCATGACGCGCATCGTCTCGCTCCACCGCCATTTTCACCTTATGTAGTAACTCGTCACCTAACACGGGTTTTGTCAGGTAATCGCTTGCTCCCATTGCATAGCCTTTGGACTTTTCTTTGATATGATCGTTAGCACTAACGAATATTACCTCAATATCGGCCGTTACAGGGTCTGATTTAAACTTTTGGCAGGTTTCGTAGCCGTCCATTTCTGGCATTGCCACGTCGAGTAACACCACTTTAGGACGGTGCATGGGTTCATGGGCTTTATCAAATGCTTGCTGCCCCGATGTTGCAACGAGTACGCGATAATCACGTTTTAACGTCTCCAACATAAGTTGGATATCAGTCACTGAATCGTCGACAACCATAATGACAGGTTTTTGTTCAGACATATTAATACACCCATTCCAATCATGAAATTACGTATTACCTTTTAAATTAGCAGGTAAAAATGGAGATACAAGTTGAACTGAATGCTTTGTGAACTCACATCAAAAGCCACGCTACATGCCTAACATGAACGCAATAACGATGTGAGTATTACATTTATAAATATCAACTTTGTCTAATACAAAATTAGTAGAGAAAGTGGGTTTCATCCATAGACATTAGTCTACTTTATAAACAACGAAACCCGATTAGATATCGCCTTGTCGCTTACCCCACAACAAGGCGAACCATCATGAATGTTTAATAGCGTCTTGAATTTTTTGCATCAAAGTAGGTTTGTCTACTGGCTTGGAAATAAAGTCGTTCATACCGGCTTCAAAACACATTTGTTTGTCTTCGTCGTACGCATTAGCAGTAAAGGCAATGATTGGAATTGTTGCGTTAAACGTGTCGCGCAGCACCTTTGTTGCGGTAATACCATCAATATTAGGCATACTCATATCCATCAAGATAATATCGTATGAGCCGGTTTTGTAAGCGTCTATCGCCATTTCACCATCATGGGCAATGGTGACCGAATGACCTGATGACTCCAACATCGTCCGCACCACTTCAGCATTAATTTCGTTATCTTCAGCCACCAGAATATTCAGACCCTTACTCATCTGAGTGGTTTCTGACCGATGCTGAGTTTCATCCAATGAGCCGATGAGCCTGCGAATGTCACGCTCAAAGTTGGGTTTCACTATGGGTTTGGTGTGTAGAGCAAAAACCGAATCGGCAACCGATTGAGATATCGTGTACTCATCGGCAACGGCTGACACTAAAATAACCTTCGGTAAAAGCTTATCCTTACCGGACGCTTTTAAGGTTTCAATCAGTTCGATGCCGTCCATTTCTGGCATATGAATATCGAGTATTACAACATCAAAGGCCCGTGATGAGGCAAGAAAACCAAATGCTGAGTCAAAGCTGGTTACCCTAAATTGATACGATTCCATCAAATGTGCCAAATACTCTCGGCTACTTGATAAGTCGTCGATAATTGCACAGTGCAAGCCGTGCGGTTCAATGCTAGACGTAACATTGCTTTGACGGTCGATGTCGATGGGCAAGGCAACACTAAAAACAGAACCTTGCCCTAGCGTACTGGTTACCCGAATGTGACCACCCATTAGTTTTACAATGTTATTGGTGATCGCCAAGCCTAAACCTGTACCGCCAAAGCGCCGTGTGGTTGATTGGTCGGCTTGAGAAAAGCGCTCAAATATTGTCTCAATTTTATCGCCGGGAATACCCACTCCCGTATCTTGCACTTCAAATTCGAGCCACGCCGATTTGTTTTTAATTGAAATAGAGACAATTAAACTCACGCTGCCTTCTTGGGTAAATTTTACGGCATTGCTGAGGAGATTATTCAAAACTTGTGTGAGGCGAGTTGGATCGCTGATAACACGCGGTGGCAACGCACCTCGTTTATGGTAATTCATGGCGATGGATTTTTTCTGACAATTAACAGCGTGAATCGATACCACATCGTCAATCACCTCAGACAACATAAAGGAAGTGTGCTCGATACTCACCTTCCCTGCTTCAATTTTTGAATAGTCGAGCAAGTCGTTAATCAACGCCAGCAGTTGTTTACCCGCCAACTTAGCCTTGGAAATATAAACGTAGGCTTTGTCTGGGTTATCTAACACCAACTCCATCATCCCAAACATCCCATTCATCGGCGTTCTGAGTTCATGGCTCATCGACGCGAGAAATTCCGATTTGGCTTTACTGGCTTCCTGTGATTCGCGCTCGGCCTGTTTGGCTCGCTCAAGTGCGGCTTCCATATCTTTAACCTTCGCCATCACTAAATGACGCATGGGTTCAAAAATAAACAGCAGCTCAAGTACTAGCACCACTAATGTGGTTAACCACAGGCCATATTCAATACGCTTTAGTGCGTTTAATCGGTCTTGAGATTCTTTTTCAAATGCGTAAACCACACGATCTAGATCAGTCAGCAGATTGTCGATAAAGCGCGGTTCAAAATAAGGCAATGCCATAGTATTTTGCTGTGACACCAGCAACGACTCTCCCGCATTAATATATTGCTTGATGCGAGTATCAAGGTTTGGCGAGCCACCGTAATAAAGCTGTTCAACAGGTTTTGGTAGCGCTCGGCTCGTGAGCGTATTGTGATTACTTCTAAATTTGTCGATCGAAACCGTTAACGCGGTAATTTGATTAATTTTTTCAATATCGCCCATGTCTTGATACAGCAGCTTGGTAACCGACAAAGCAATTTTTTGGCTCAACATACGTTGCTGCCCTGAAACGTTGATCACATTGGCATCGACGTCTCTTTCTCCCAACATCCGCTCTGCGAAAAACAACGCCAAGGTGGCGAGTACCGCAATTAAAGCCAAGGCGACGATGTATCTAACGCGTAATGAGATCAATGCTTTCACCTTTTAATTTGCGGGCTTTAGGATTAAACATAGTTGATATCTAAGTTTTTTCAGACAAATACAGTACCAGATTACCTTTCTAGCATGAAAATTCAAAGTTAAACCAGAAAATTGATATTTTAGTTTGTACAAATTTGGTGCGCTGTAACACAACCCTGTGGATCAATTTGATGCAAACTGGCCATGGCGCTTTTGGCACACACAGCCACAACCAAGTAACTGTATAGGTTTTAAGGCAATTTTATAAAGCAAAGTTAATGGCTTAGATTTTGCACAGAAAAAGACACATTCTGCTTTTCATGTAGGTTAGGAAAACCCGTGAAAAAAACCTTTTTTTACCAGGACACTTACTTTTTAAATCCAACCATTACCGCACAGCGTCTATTCAATTGATGCTAATAGCATTAACGTTAATTGCTGTGTCTGGTCTGTTTGTTTACTTTCACCATGTTCCTTTAGCCATCATATCGATGCTCTTGGCCGTTTGGTGTTTTATTTCACATGCTTATTTAGTTACAGACGCGATCACCTCGCTGGATGTAACGCTAAAGAAGATTTCTACTAATCACGAAGACTATCGAAACTTGTCTCTCGAATCTGAGGTACTGCCCGAGCATGTTATTTCGATTGTGAACGCCATTAGAGAGCTTACCCGAGAAAGAGATAAACTCGCGGAAGTACTTTCAGAAATTAGCTATTCATGTGAACAGGTTATTCAATCTGCATCAGATGTATCAACAAACGTGCAGTCTCAATCTGATGCTACTACCACTACCGCTGCCGCGGTGAGCGAAATGACACAGTCTCTCGCTGAAGTAGCCGAAAAAGTTCGCAAAGTGAACGAGTCATCCGTTACTGCCAGTGAGTTAGCAAACCAAGGCCACCGAGATGTCGTTGCCCTCTCTGTAGAAGTGCAAACCATCGCCTCAGAGCTTACAGACACACAAGAGGCCATGAACAATCTTCGACAACAAACCGCCGAAGTGTTGTCGTTAACCTCGTCCATTCAGTCCATTGCCGAGCAAACCAACCTACTCGCTCTTAATGCATCAATAGAGGCAGCACGAGCGGGCGAAATGGGCCGCGGTTTTGCGGTTGTTGCCGAAGAGGTACGTCATTTGGCGGAAGAAAGCAATCAATGTGCTGAGCGAATTAATGCAAGTATTAAAGCGCTAACGCTTCAAAACGATACGGTGAGCAAAAATATTAATTTGGTTCAGCAGCAAGCGGGAGTTTGTTTGGAGAAAGCCACAGATGCTTCAAATAAATTATCGGTTATTCATGACGAATCAGATGATGTGCAACAACAGGTACTCACCGTTTCAGCCAACACTACCCAGCAGTCTATCGCGACAGAAGAAATAGCCAAAAGCATTGAGCGCGTTGTCGAGTCTGCCGCAGAAAATGCCCGCATTGCCGAGCAAACAGCCAAAGTAGCTGAATACTTAAAAACGATCACAGGGACAAGCAAGGAAAACGTATGATCATTAGTTTTGCTTTAATTGCATTGTTTTTGACTTTGTTGATATTAGCCAGTGTTTGGCACAAAAAACGCCAAACGAAGAAAAAGCAATTAGAGGCATTTACCGTCATTGCAACGTTGAAAGACCTCATTAGTAACTCTCAAAAACATCGTGGGCTAACAGCCAGTTACCTGCAAGGTAATGAACAAGTTAAGCCCATGATCACCTCGTTGAGAACCCAAATAAACGAGAATAAAAACGCCCTCTCAGCGGTAAAACAAGCAACGGCAACGCCTCGCTGGGTAGCATATCAAGACCATTGGCAACGGTTAGAAAAAAACGCATTTAACCTGTCGGTGCCAGATAGTTTTAAACAACACACGTCGCTAATCGAAAACTTGTTATACATGTTTGAAGACATCACCGAGGCGTGGCAACAAAATCACATCTTGCCAATGAGCTTTAATGAATTTAAGTTTTTATGGCGAGAGTTACCGCTAGCGGTTGAATTTATTGGTCAGGCAAGAGCGGTTGGCATGGCAGTGTCGACGTCGGGTGTGAGTTCGCAAATAGACAAAGTAAAACTCGGTTATCTGCACGCTAAAATTGGGCAACTCTCAACCGAAGCATTGTATCAACTAGGCCAACATGCCGATGCACTCGCAGCGAAAGACATTTCACAGGCACAACTCTATTGCGACAAGCTCATTCAAACCATTCAAGAAGAGCTAATCGCAAAAGACAAGATCACCCTCAACAGCGATATTTATTTCTCCATGGCCAGTAAAGCAATGGAACAAATGAATGCGTTATTGGATAAAACCATTCAACGCCTGACTCTCCCTGTGGCCTAACCCATAGAGGTTAGGTTCGGGGTTGAATTGCATTAAGCGTTTAAACTGTTTTAGTTTGCTGTAGTTTTCGAGAGCGTGTTGAGTACTATCACGCCAGATATTATTAACGACATACCAATTACACCCCAAACATCTGGTTTTTGATTGAAAAACATCCACGCAATAACAGAAACGGCAACAATGCCTAGCCCAGACCATACCGCATACGCAACGCCAACGGGAATCGACTTTAGCGTAAGTGAGAGAAAATAAAACGCACCAGCATAGCCAGCGATAACGATCACACTCGGCACAAGTTTAGTGAACCCATCACTGAGTTTTAAATTTGTTGTTGCGATAACCTCGCAGATAATTGCAATAAATAAAAATAGCCAGTTTTTCATAAAACCTCCTGATGTGGGAGGCAAGAATATAGGAAGTTTTTTAAAAATTGCAGTCTAGTAATTGTCGCCGTTTTCTGCGCAATTGGGCGTAAAGCCTGAGGTGTAGTCACTCATACACGACCTGTGTTTGGACTGCTATGGGGTTTGAGTCAAATCAAATCTGACGGTCGGCATTTTTTGGGAAAGAGCATTTTGCTTATGTCTGAAATGGCACCTCCGCTTAGAGTGATTTGCAGACATCTGATAGAACGCTAGAAGTAGTCCGCTGTAGACAAACAGCGGGAGTTTAACGCTTCAGCTAACATGCGCGAGCGCTTTAGTACGAAGCGTCCTTGTTGACCTTATTGTTAGGTTTTAGGTTATATGGAATGCCCTTGTGCTTTCCAAAGGCCCCACCGTAATATTTCTCTAACTCCAGACCAAATTCTTTCTTTTGGCGGTATTCTTCCAGCATTCGATCGCTAGCTATGAATTTGCGAGCTATTTCATATCCGGCATCCACTTGCGAAATTGGAAGATGCTCTAACATTGAATACTCGATTACTAGATTTTTAAATTGCCCTTCATCACTAACACCCTCGATACAATTCAAAAACAAGAGCGCCAATTCAATCGTGGATAATTGAGCCCTGAGTATACTTGTGTACTTCCTTTTTTCTTCTACAGGCAATACATCTTCTTCATATCCATCGATAACCTTTAACGCTTGGTAAAGGTTTCGGAAGTAGTGCCCTAGAACGTGATTATGAGAATCTTGTAGAGTTCTGTAGCGACTAACGACCTCGTCTGGTGATTCAGTTCTCTTTGTAACGAACTCGAGTATTGCCTCGAACGCAGACCTCCCTGTAAAAACAGACTTTTTCGACATTTTTACAAATGATAAAAGCACTTCTTCGGTAATGCCTGCGATTTCGCCTCTGGCTTTTAATTCATCGATATCAACACGAAGGTTATCAACAATATTATGATGAAGGTCGAGTATGTTGAAAAAGGTTGTTTCGACTGCTTGTGTACTAAGTGCATCAGCCGTTTTTGTGTATTCGATACGAGCCAAACGAAGCTCCTGCCTTTGAATTACTATTGTGATGATTAGGCCAAAAAGAGTTAAAAAGGTGAGTATTGGATTTAAAACGCCTCCGAGAAAGTCGCCAAAAACCCCGCCTTTCTCAGTGAATGAAATGAGTGCCAGATCGACAACAAGAAGCGTAGCGGCAACGATTGCCGCATATACCAAAACACGATAGAGGAGCTTTGAGAGACCGAGTTCTTGTTCTTTATTCTCTGAAAACAACTTATCAAAAACTGGAAATCCATTTTCGATTTTTTCGACGAGCTTCTTCATGATCTTATAAACCTAACAGCTTATTAGTGAGACTTCATAGTAACACCCGTTTCCTCTGAAAAACTATATTCTTTCGGAAAATTGTCTGCAATACGTACACAGTTGACCTACAGCTAACTTTGGCTGTCATCAAGAGACAAGGTGCGGACATTCACTAGTAGTGTCTATGAATTTCCGTTTTGTGCCATTAGCCGATCGTCGCTAGAACAGGCGGAATCAGACCTAGGGAACGTCGACGAAATCCACGTCATTTGCATGACGGCCGAAGAAATATCCAGCGGCAAGTTCGAATATGAAGCTACACAGGGAGTACGAAATTCAAGCATCATCAAAAGTCAATATTTTCATAACGATACATAGGCTAGTGGCGTTCATTGAGCAAAACAGCTCATAGGTAGAGTTAGAAAATCAGCTTTCAGATATTGCTATTTAGACACTTTATATTAGGACTTTATTCTTACGATTGACCGTGCTACGCACAAAATAAAGAGTGAAAATTGAACAGTTATAGTTTACATTTTCAACAGTTATGCGTAAAAAGATAATAAAGCTAGATTGTTATCTCATACCAATTAAACCTTAATAAGGAAATAATATGCCGAACAGGACTCCTAAAGAGTGGCCAAGACACTACCCACTTAACCTAAAAGACAAGCTCAAACGAGACGATGTTTTGTCGAAAGTCGAAACAATTGCAGATGATTTAGGTGAGTGTATTGTGCAATTGTCAGTCCCTACGAAAATTAGGCAGTACGAAAATAGAGAATATTTCGTTTACAAAGGCGGTCGTGTCGCTGTTCGTAATATTGATTGTCTGGAAAGTCTCAAAACCAAACTGAGAGAAATAAATTTGATTTTTCCTTTCTAGCTCTTTAAACAATCAACAGGGATGTTAAGCATGGGTACAGAAAGCTACTACGTTAGGAGGATATTCAGTAAAGAAGAGCTGAACGTCATTCTAAATGCAAATCTAAATGCAAATAACGGTTGGTTTCAGAGGTACCCATATCATGAGCAATGGATATCCTCTGTTATTTCAAAATTAAAAGATGACCAGTATGAAAGGTTAGCTTTTGGTTTGTTTGCCTTTTATAGTGATGAACCACAAAAAGAACATCTTTTATTTTCGGCACTCGTCAAATCCAAGCAAGCAGCGCCGCATCTTGAATTAAAAAATCTGTTACTTCATACAGAAAACAAAATTATGGATTCAGAAGAGACGAAAAGTAAACAATCTTTCTTATTCGATAAATTGCTCAAGCACATCGTTAGATTCGCTGAGTCTCGGCAATATGAAAAAATTTATACTGATGTCATCAACCACGATATTTACGAAAATTCCATCCTAAGAGAACTACTCATTGCCGGATTTGAATACTCTGGTTCAAACAGCAATAAGTATGCTGGGCCCTCGCAAATCAACACATTATCTATGCCTATCCGGTCTACGTATAGCTATGACCCATATGATTACGATAGAGCAAGCTATTGGATAATAGAAAAATTCTTTATTAAAAAAAGATATAGTCCCAAGCTCACTAATGAGAGTTTTAAGCACAAAGATACTAATATCACTGTTCAGTATAGTTATTTACAAGACAATGAAGAGCATTATGACAAATTAGACTTGCATGTTCACACAATTGAGGTTTCTGAAGGTAGCGGGGATATTTCGTCAAAGCTTAAAACTAAAATGAATTACCTTACGATTCCTAGGTATTTAAATAAGACAAAAAAAATTCATAAAATAGAGAGTATTGAATTTACATCAAGAGTGTATGGCGACTTGTGCATTTTTGATTTTTCAATTGAAAACGAAGACGCTGAGACATTAAAAGATTCAAGCAGTAGACCTTTGAAAGTTTGGGAAAGAGATTTAAAAATCTGCTTTCTCAAAGCTGAAGAATTTTCTGGTGAGGTCATTTATTTTAATAACCATCACGTCAATGCACTCCTATACGCCGACGACGAAGCCTTAACTGATAATCGCAACAAAACAGCTGAAGAATTAGGCGTAGAATATTATAGGAATTTGTCACGCTTTGATTCACGTCAAATTGCAGGTCTAGTTACGCTTGCGCCACCTTCAAGAGTTAAATATGACCGCATTAATAGCCTATTCAATGAAGGAAAAGTCGCAGCTTATATTAAATTTGGTTCAAAAGGTCAGTTAATCACCCAAAGTCAAAAAATTATCTTCTACGAACCCAAGAGGGATGACGATGCTGTTTTGTGGGGCATAGCTAGCGTCTATGGTAAGTTTGAAATGACCCCAAGTATCAAGCAGCAATATCGATCGAGCAACGCAGCCTCAGATAAGGTTTGGGAAGAAATAAATGACAATATACGGGAGATGTTCAGCATTCCTTTTGGTTTTGTCTGGGCTGGCGGAAAAGAAGAGTTTGTTAAGCACAATCGTTTCAATCCGTCAAATGAATTGATAATCTATCTCGTCTATAACTTTGTCGACCTAAGCCCTTATTCGGTTTCATTGTCAGATATCGTCAAAAACAAAGAAGAATATATGACGAATGCTGATCCAGGGGTTCAGCGTCGAAAATCAATGTTAAAAGAGGTTGATGCCTATGTTGGTGAAACAGAACTGCTGCTACTTGATGAAAAACTAGTCACTGGAGTACATAACGATTTATACAAACAACCAGTTTTATCATTTTCTGAGACGAGTATCTATCAAACATTTGATAACTTAAAAGTTGCAATGGCTTCGGTGACGCAAGAAGATGAATCGCCATTATTTCTGGGAGAACAAAGCGCAGCTTTAAAAATACTCAATCAGTCTGATAACGTTGAGAAACCGGTTTTTAATCTTATTGAGCCAACTATTAAAGATTTCGAAAAGGAAATATCGGAATATGCACCAGATATTTTGATTTTCAGTGCCCATATGTTTGAAGAAGAGCCTTTCATAGTGAAACCAATGAAGAGAGATAGCTTAGATTACAATCCATCGTGGTTTCAAAGTTGCCTTTTGAATAATTCTTCAATTCATTTGTTACTGCTTTGTTGTTGTTTTTCAGGAAAATTAGCATCAAAACTTTCAAAAAATCGTTTTGTCATCGCTTTTTCCAAAGAAGCCGATGAAAATGATTGTGAAGAAGCAACTAAAATATTGTGCCATATCGTTGATCAGGGGTATTCACAATTGACGCTTCCTTATGCTTTAAGAAATGCATTTAAGGACTTTAATCAGACAGTACTCAATGGTAAAGACAACGCCTTAGGAATCTGGGTAAATAAAAATGAAATTGACTTAAAAGCTGAGGGAAAAATTGAATTTTGAATCATGTAACTTCCTCGTACATCCTGATCCTACGCTTGATGTCTTTGGAATTTTAGTTGAAAGCGACAATCGTGGATGGTTCTCGTTTAAGTTAGGAGTAGATAACTATTTTACTTCTCTATTGGATATCTTTCCCATGAAGGGTAGAGTAGAAAAAGCTTTTCCTATCAATTCCGTAATTTATAGCGAATGTTATTTAACCAAAAAGAAAAACTCAAAAGCATTTTTTAAACATGGTTTAGGTAAATTTAATTCAATTTACGAAAACGATACCGTTTTTGAACTGGGGGAAGTCAGTAAAACAAATATTAAAAATTTCGGGGCGCTCTGTTTTCACATTAACAAATTAAGCCAAAAGGACTTTATAAAGAAAGGTATCGATATTGGCGTAAGAAGGGCGTTTATGATCCATGAAGTATGGAAAGTAAAATCCTACAAATGCCACTCATTGAAATCTCTCGATGCATCATTACTGGCAAACATACCAGACACAGGTGTTTTAGATACTGAAATTGGCCTAAAATATTTTTCAGCACATAACAATAAAGCAATAGCGGAATTTGACAACGAAGGCGCAGCAATCGCGTTCAAAGCAAAGGAGTTATTGGTTAATGACGATCAATTTATTGTTTTGAAAGGTGAACCAAAGTTATCGGCACGCAATCAATTAGACAAGTATTTAAGTACATCAGATTTTGATAAACTATCACTAGAAAAAAAGATTGACAAATACTATTAAAAAACAAGTATCATTTTGCGTAAGATTATTGAGCATTAATACAAAAAGGCAAAATTATTTATCGGCTTCGTTAATGATTTTCTAGAAAACTAGGAAAACAATAGAATAGGTTTTAATTTTTCGGAAACTGAACTGAAACTTTGCTGAGACAAGCATTGGAAGTATTTTGTCAACACAAAATACTATATTTGATGAATTTCAAATAACTAGATATATATGAAATTATGGTTCAACTCATTTTAAAAATTTGTAATGACCTTTTTTTCATTATTTGAGTTCTAGCTTAAAAGCCAAGTGCTTCAAATTTCTATCTCAAAATCTCACGGGTGAAGAATAAATGCTGTGTATTTCGTTTATGAATTCTAAACGGAAGGCAATGACCGCTTTGGCTTGTGGAATAGTTGTCTACTTCAGGACTGGTGAACTTCCGCCATTCGCTCATCTCTGTCGTTTTATATTGCATATCTGAACGTCTTCATTACGTACACAGCCACCTATCAGACAAACTAAAGGGTATTAATAGAAAAGGATTGGACCTTCAACGCTTCCCGCTTATTATAAAAAACTGTAGATACAATAAGTTAGCTTTTTGGCAGTGCCCCGAACATCTTAAGACAAAACCAATACATTATTGCCCCTAGAACTGTCGGAATAGCAATCAAATTAATAGTTTCGGTAAAGCTCTGACCAAGAACGAAGATAATAACCAAAGGTGTTAGCGCCGATATAAACAAAATGCTGTAAAAATTTAAGGTTTATACATTAAGAAATTTAACATTCCCCTCCACTCGCTTTAAAAATCCATCGTTTCGGAAAAAACACCTTGAACACTGCGGCTGTACGGGCCAATTTTTAGCCAACACCAAGCAAACAAGGTATGTTACTGTGCTTTCAAATTCAACAATCATCCTAGCTGTTATTCTAGTTGCCTCTGCGTTTCATGCATTTTCTGCCGCTGAAAACTCACACGTAGATCCTTCTTGGCTCGCCTCTTGGGAGGAAGCTGTGGCGAGTCGCCCTCAGGTACTTTCCTCTTTCGCAACAATGGTGAGTAGCGACGAGCCGGGTACAAAACTGCAAATAAAAGGTCTTGTCGTTGACCCATATGGCGCTCCTGCTGCTGGCGTTACGGTTCACGCCTATCACAGAGATAATCATGGATTCGATTTTGGGCACAATGATAAAGCGCTATCCACATGGCGCATTCAAGGCTGGGTGAAAACGGATCGAGACGGGCGCTTTACCTTTAACACAATCAAAGCGGCACCTGATCATTGGGGCCGCGAAGGTGGGCATATTCATTTTACTGTTGTGTCTGAGCAACACGGGCGTCAATGGGCGTTAAAAGCGTATTTTTCTGACGATACCTCTCTGACAGAGCGGCAGAAATTACTTTCAAAAAAGCAGGGGAATTTGGCGCAATACGCGAAATTACAACCACAGAAACAGGAGAACTAATACATGTAGCGCTAAAGTTGAAAGCGAAACCTGACTTCTAACCATTATTATTGTGTTATCAGGTCTATGACTTTGTTAACGTAAACCTTCGGTCAATACATTTAAACAGGTCTTTATTGTGATAAATGCAGCACAAAGAAAGTCTCTCCCACTTTTCCCAACACAACCTCTTTTTATTGTCTGTATGGTTACCGTGTCTGGTATAGCTCTGGCTGTCTTTCAGGATTACTTATTTACACTGAGGCACAACTCCCCTTTCGTATTTTATGAATCACTGCTTTTCAAATGCGTATGGGGAGTGTTTATCGTCGCCTATGTCTGTTCGTTTCCGTTTTTTAATAAGATCAAACAATTGTCTTACCCTAAGCTGTTTGGTTTGTATACCGCATTAGTTTTTTGCCACTTTTTTCTATCAACGGGCATGATATGGACATTATCTTGGATAGGGAAAGAACAAGGATATGGCTTTGCTAAAATTCTGGTTTTTACGTTCTCGAATGACAGCACCAAAATTCTGTTAATTTATTTTATCTCAATCGCTTATATTAAAAAATTTCACTTCCCCAAATCAAACATAAACATAGCGAACGTCCAACACAAAAGTTTGCAGATAAAAAATGGCAAACAGCATTATCTTGTGAATTTTGACACTATTGTTTGTATTAAGACGGATTCTCCCTATGTGATCGTGCAAACAGAAGAACACAGTTATTTGCACTCAGCTTCTTTAAAACGAGTCGCCGGCGAGCTCGACGCTCGTTTCATCAAGCTGCACCGCTCATGCATCGTGAATATCGATAAAGTCACAGCCTATCATTCACGTCTCAATGGTGACTATGACGTACACCTCTCTGGCGATATACAAGTGCGTTTGAGTAGAAATTATGCCAAGCAATTTAAAGCGGTTATTGATAAGGCGCTGCTAGTGTAGAAGACAAACTAATAATCACTCTAGCGCTATCATTACCAAATAAACGTTAAACGGCGTTTGACCCGCCTCCCCAATTACAACACTCGTGCAATGGCCTGCTTAATGTCATCTAGCTGTACAGGCTTGGCGATAAAGTCGTTCATTCCAGCTTGTGCACAGGCTAATTTATCTTCTGGCATCGTATTGGCGGTCAGAGCAATAATTGGGATGCTCTCATAGCCATTGTTGAAAGCCCGTATGCGTCGGGTGGCTTCAAAACCATCCATCACTGGCATAGTGCAATCCATTAATACACAATCAAACTGTTGCGGAGACGCCTGCTCTAACGCGGTTAAGGCAAGTTCTCCATTATCGACATAGTCTGCTGTAATATTGGCCTGCGATAATAATTCTTGTAATACAATTTGATTAATTTCGTTGTCTTCCACCACCAGCACATGCAGGCCCGAGGGTAATGTCAGGTTCGCGGGTTTAACCGCCTGAGCGTCGAAAAGCTGATCATCGTCAGCGAGGTCTAAAAGCACGTCCACACTGAACGTCGCCCCTTTACCAAGGGTACTGGTAACAGACGCGCTACCTTCCATTTTTTCACACAGCTCTTTGACAATAGAAAGCCCAAGGCCAGTACCGCCGAACTCACGAGCCGTATGTTGGCCTTCCTGTGTAAATGGCTTAAACAAATTACTCTGCGCCTGTTGCGAAATTCCAATGCCCGAGTCTGTTACTTCACACACCAACTTAACCCTGTGTTTATCGACAACGGTAGATACCGACACCGTTACTCTGCCTTGCTCGGTAAATTTAACGGCATTACTCAGCAGGTTACTTAAAATTTGTTTTAATCGGTTTGGATCACCACGCAATACCTTATGAGGGGTAATATTAAACTGGCTACTCAGTAATACCCCTTTGCTTTGCGCAATATTTTCATACAAGGCGATAACACTGGTTAACTCTTCCTGCACATTAAAGGCAATGTGTTCCAGCTCAAGGCTGCCGTGCTCTAATTTGGCGTAGTCGAGTAAGTCATTGAGCAAATAGCTCAACGTGTTAACACTTTTCTTGGCAATATCAACACGCTTGATGTTCTCAGGTTTGATCATATTGGTGTCGAGCGCAGCCAACATGCCATTTATGCCGTTTACAGGTGTACGTAACTCGTGGCTGATTTTAGCTAGAAACCGGGTTCTTTCCGCAAGTAAGCGCTCGGCTTCTTGCTTTTGTTTATCAGATTCTATGCGCAGTTTCACCTGTTCATCAATGTCTTGTGTTGCACCGAATATACGCACGCATTCGCCATTTTCGAATACCGGCTGCCCTTGTGCCGCCACCCATTTCGGTACGCCCGAGGCCGTGTTAATAAGCATGGTCACCGACCAAGCTTTCCCCTCTTTATGCGCTTGTCGAATACTAGCTATTGCTTCCGCGTTTTCTTCGGTGTCATAAAAACGCCTGAACATCTCTTGCATCGAAGGGTGAACTTCCTTGGTTAGACCGTGTATGCCCCTTACGGTATCACTCAGATATAGCCGATCATGTTCAAGGTCTACATCCCAGTAGCCAATGGTGGCTAATGCACTCATTGCCTCTAGTGCCTCATTTTTTTTCTGCAAGTCAAACAGTGTATTTTGCCGCCCAATTTCATTGGCAATCCACAAAGATAACAAGTCGATATAATCGTAGTCTTGGCTAGAAAACGGCGATGTTTTAGGCGTAGATGATGTGAAATTAACAGTACCGTAGGGCACACCGTTAATAACAATAGGTGCCCCTATGTAGCTCTCTAGCCCTGTACTTTCATAGCAGGGATGAGTGTGTAGTTCGCTGTCGCCGATATGGTGAAAGCCAATGGCTTTTTTTGCATTTAATGTAAGAAAGCAATAAGTGCTTTTGAACTCAAATTCTGCGTAACGGGGGATTGCATCGTCTGGACTAATTACATGTTTCACCACATATAAGTCGCCATTAACCTGGCTCACTATCGCAATGTCCAACTCAAATATTTTCAAGCCAAATGCCAACAGCGCCTGCACTTTCTCTTCAAAGCCGACGCCTTGTTTAGACGTGATTTCATGGAGTTTTTTGAGTACCCGCACGCCTAGCCTCCCTACCTAGATAAAATGTGTTAAATGCAAAAGAGCGCGCATTGTATCGCAAACTGCATCGTCAAACACAATTTAACGCCCCTGGCTAAGATCATATAAACGATGAGACAGTGCAGATGAAGACTCACTTAAATTACTAAGCTTGTTGGCATCTTCGGCGTTCATTTGATTACTTTCCTGAATACTTTCAGCTAATTGGTGAATCTCTCCAGTCACACTGGCCTGTTCGCTGGCTGCAACAGCAATTTGCGCGGTACGTTCAGTCACGCTGTTAAACACGTCGATAATCTCATTGAACGCGGCGATCACTTTCGCCGATCGCTCAACCGACTCCATTGATAACGTTTGAGAGCTAACAATAATATCCACCCCTTCTTTGGCGGATAATTGCAACTGCGATATGAGTTTTTCAATTTCGCTGGCCGACTCCTGTGAACGCGCTGCAAGCGTGCGTACTTCATCGGCAACTACTGCAAAGCCGCGCCCTTGCTCACCGGCTCTGGCTGCTTCGATGGCGGCATTCAAGGCAAGCAAATTTGTTTGTTCTGAAATACCTTTGATCACCTCTAGCATTGCGCCCATTTGTTGAGCATCGGAAGACAACCGGTTAATGATCCCCGCCGTGTTCTCCAGCACTCCAGATAATTGTTGATTGGCTTTGCTATTGGCTTCAACGTCTAACATACGACGATTGACCATGCCGTTTGACTCTTCTACTACCTCTGAAGTTGAACGTGTGTTCGAGGCCACCTCGTCTGCGCTACTGGCCATCTGCGTTATCGCTGCGGCAAGCATGGTGTTTTGAGACAGTTGGCTTTCAGCTCTCTGCTTGAGTTGGCTCGCTAAGGCATTAAGGTCTGTTGCCCTTAATTTTGACTCTTTCGCCTCTGTCGAAATGTGTTCCAGTAGCCCTTTTAGGTGTTCACCATAATCGTTTACCGCTTTTTTCAGTTGGCCAATTTCGTCCATTCGGTCAATGCTCAGTTTATTAGACTGGGCTTTGCCTTGGGTTAACGAATTAATTTGATTGGTCGTTTCTTCTACCCATGACATCACTTTGTTTGCGTTCAAAATGAGTAACCCTAAGAAGCCAATGAGCAATGGCACCAATGTGAGATACAAAGACCAACTCAAGCTGGATATCGCAGATTTATACACGTTTTTAGGCAATACCGTCCCGACTACCATGCCTTCTTTTTCTAAATACTCGACCAATACGATCGAGGCCTCGTTTGCCACGACCCCTTCTGGGAGTTGTGCGAAAACAGCCTTATTTTTAACGGCGTTGAATAACGGCGATAACGAGCTATCTGCACGTGCAATATCTTCCAGCATTTTCATATCCAGCGATTGAGACCGAATATCTGGGAAGCTGATCACCTGATTATTCTGACCAAGCAAGAAGGTATACCCACCCGACGATGTATTTTGCTGACGTATTAATGCGTCTAACCCATCTAACATAAGGTCTATTGTGGCAACACCCCAAAATGTGCCTTGCCGCTTTATCGGTACCGTACAAGTTACCATTGCGGTTTTTGTAGTGGCGTCTTCATATGCTTCTGACCAACCACATTGGCCCCGCGATAAATTTTTACCTATCGCATACCAGGATTCTTGGTGATAGGCCTTAACAGAAGATTGATTGTAATCGTTAGAAAACACCACAGAGTTGTTGTCGCGTACCCAGAAAAAGGCGTGGCGCTCATCTTGTGGTGAGAAAGCAAATGGTTCCGGCCATATTCCCCCGCCAACAACGGCACTGTTGTCGAAGTTATTAATGATTTCTGGCATAACCCGTAAAAATTCATCGTCATTGAGGGGAAGCGACTCACTCAGCGCGGCCAATGTTTGGGTTAACACCTCGCCTTTACTCAACAAAACACGAATATCATTGGCACTCGCGGCCGCTCTTTGTACTTCTTTTTCCTGTACTTGCTCTCGAATAATGGGCAAAGCGAGCCACTGCATGACTAAGAAAATCACAATAATCGCTGCGACCGTAAGCGTAACACTTAAATATTTTGCTTTTGTACGTATGAGTAAACTGCTGTTGTTCATTGAGTCAACCTGTTGTAGTTAGCTATTCCATCAAGACACCACCAATCAGATGCCTGCACTAGAAGCTTAGTGCATAAGTGGATGTTTCGCTTTCGATTTATCGGTATTTACAGCCTCGCGCTGGTGGCGCTTTAAAGATTAGGAAGTTAGGGTTAACAACTTGAGTATGGCGTGCCTCTTGCACTGTTTTTTACACTGACATTTTCGGCGTGTGTATGTGCTTGTTTCAACAACGCAATAAGGCCTCATTACGCTCAAATAGTATTAAATTCATACACTAAGGAGATAAGTGATGAAATCTACTTCACTATTGCAGTCACCACAGTGGATCAGTTTTGGTGCAGTGTTTGTACTTTTAATCGTTTTATTTATCGCTAAACACCTTTTTATCTCGCGGTTAAACCATCGCGCAAAACAAGAACAAGACATGAAGCGGTTTTACAAAGTGCTAGTGCTTTCGCTCAATAGCCCTTTATCGTTACTAATTTTTACGTTTCTCACCTGGATAGTGCGTTATTTACTGCAATGGTTTGAATTGTTTGATGACAGCGTGTATGAGTTTATCGGCCACATTATCAAAATAGCGCTTATCGTTACCGTTGTCCTTTTCATAGAGCGCATGTGCACGCACTCTATTAAGCAATACGCTAGCCAGTCACCGGTGCTGCAAAACTCCAGCGGTATCGCTAAAGGGGCGATCCGCGCCATTTTAATCACGCTGGGTGTACTCATTGTTTTAGGCTCAATGGGCATTTCCATTACGCCACTGATTGCGTCGTTAGGTATCACGTCTTTAGCGGTTGCCCTCGCCCTGCAACCTACATTAGAAAACTTTTTCTCTGGTGTACAACTCATTATCGACAAGCCAATACGTATCGGTGATTACATAGAGCTAGACAGCGGAGAACAAGGCTTTGTGGAAAAAATTGGCTGGCGCAGCACGTGGATCCGCATGTTACCTAACAACAGCGTTATTATGCCCAATAGCAAGTTATCTCAATCTAAAGTGATCAATTATTACTACCCCGAAAAAGAATTGTCAGTACCGGTTGAAGTTGGCGTGCATTACAGTTCAGACCTAGACCATGTAGAAAAAGTCTGCATTGAAGTAGCGAAGGAAGTGCTATCAACTCATGAAATGGCCGTGTCGACATACGAACCTTTTGTGTTGTTCCACACATTCGACAATTCGAGTATTAATTTAACGGTAATGATTAGAGCGAAAGAATACTTTAACCGCTTCTTTATTAAGTCGGCATTTATCAAGCTGTTACACAAACGTTTTGAACAAGAAGGCATTGTGATCCCGTTCCCAATCACCGCTTTAAATCTGGATCAAGAACAAGCCACATTTGTTCATCGAGACCGAGACAGCAAGCCTTCAGATAATTAGTCTTGGTCGATTGTCAGGCTAAATTGTTTTCGATAGGCAGACGGTGTCATGGCAACATGGCGCTCAAAAGCTCGACGAAAAACGTCTACATTCGGATAACCACACGCATCGGCAACCTGCGAAATATGGCAGTGGCGTTCGGCAAGGTAAGTTTTGGCCACTTCGATACGCAGCGATGCAAGGTATTTAGCCGGTGACACTGAAAACGCTTCGTTAAATCGTCTAGAAAAGTTACGTTCACTCATACCCGCTTGACGGGCAAGATCGCTCACCCCCATCGCCGTTGCGATATTCTGGCGCATCCACGCTATTAAGTCGGCAAATTCACTGCCGACTAAGGTTTGGTATTTTAAGGCTTCAGAAAATTGAGTTTGTGAACCCGCCCTACGATAAGGGATCACCAGAAACTTGGCTATCTGCATGGTTAACTCTGCGCCCACGTCTTGCTCGATAATCGATAACGCTAAGTCGATGCCTGCAGTCACGCCGGCAGAAGAATAAAGTTTGCCAGATTGCACAAAGAGTTTATCGCGCTGCAAGCGAGTTTTAGGAAAACATAGCTGAAAGTCATGGGCAAATTGCCAATGTGTAGTAACCGGCTGGTAATCGAATGCCCCAGTCCCGGCGACTAAATACGCCCCTGTGCATATGCTCAAGAGTTTTTGGCATTGCTGCAATTGCGCGGTTAACCATGCGTTAAAAACCGACCTGTTGCGCGGATCTCGTGCGCCCGAACCTCCGGGCACGATGAGTATGTCTAGTGGCGGATGTTGTACGAGATCACAGCGAGCCGACAGCGCAATCCCCGACTCCGACATATAGTCATGCTGATGGTGACCAATTAATATGGGTTCGTAACGGGTATTGGAAATACGCGATGCATGGGAAAAGGCCTCTAGCGGGCCTGACACATCCATCAGGTTAAAGCCATTGAATAACAGTATTCCAATGCGTTTATGCGTAGCCGTTGACATGGGTGTACAAATAGCAAGTTAAAAAATAGAGACTGCAATAATAAGCCAAACTCACTCCCACACCAACGCCAGTTACACGCGCATTTCGGCCAAAAGTTACTTACAAACTGCTTTTATCACTTCGCTTTCAGACTTTAACCGCCAAAACGTCACATTTCACACCATGTAATACTGAATTACATGTAGAGCCTAACAAAAGTTGTAGGCCGCTTTGACCATGAGTGCCTAATACGATGAGGTCGGCATTAATTTCATCGGCATAAGCGTGTATTTCTTCAGACGGCGAGCCTATTGCGACCTTTATTTGATTAGTAGGAATAGCAAAGTCTGCGGCAATTTGCTTGAGTTTATCTGTCGCTTGCCCTCTAACTTCATCGGTGAAGTCTTTTTCGAGAAACAACCCATAAGGTTCAAAGTTGGCTTGAGGGTAACACACATAGACCAACGAGATGGTATTGGGTGAGTCGGCAATTTGTACGGCTTTTGCAACCACTTCTTTGTAATCAGAAAAAACATCTATTGCGACTAATACTTGTTCATACGTAGTCATCATTTGTTCTCCTTAAACATTCTATCGTTACTATAACAACCGTTTACACGTTGTAAATTGATGGACGTCAAGCTTCTACCCTACAGATTGGGTTTCTCGTTCTATTTCTGCAAGCAAGTTAATCGGCTTAAACGTCGTCGCACTGGCTTCTTTAATGTGAAGCGCATAATTGTCGGGGTACGGTTCGGCCAAAAAGCTGCCCGGGCGCGTTAATGGGAATATTTCGTCGTAGCGTTTGACCGTTTGCTGGTCAACACGTCTAAATATGTGGGTTCGATTTAACGCGCTGGGTGTGGCGTGCCCCGTCGACGACAAAATGTCGACCATAGCGAGAATGGTTTTACGATGAAATTGATATACACGTTGCGCTTTATCGGTAACAACAAGGCCTTTTTCTAACTTAGGGTCTTGTGTGGCAACACCTGTTGGGCATCGGTTTGTATTGCAAGACAACGACTGCACACAACCCAGTGCTAACATCATTCCACGTGCGCTATTACACAAGTCTGCGCCCAGCGCGAGATTCTTGGTGAGATGAAAGGCGGTAATAATTTTGCCAGAGGCAATAATTTTAATGTGCTGACGTAAACCAAACCCCACTAAACAGTCATCAACAAATGCCAGCGCTTCACGCAACGGAAAACCAATTGAATTACTGTATTCCAAAGGCGCTGCGCCTGTGCCACCTTCTCCGCCATCTACGGTGATAAAATCGGGTGTGATTCCCGTTTCGACCATGGCCTTACAAATAGCGATAAACTCACTCTTGCGGCCTAGGGCCAGTTTAAATCCGATGGGCTTACCGTCGGTTAAACGGCGCAGTTGATCCACAAATTTTATTAATTCTATAGGGTTAGAAAAGGCGTTATGGGTAGGAGGAGAAATTACTTCGGTACCGGGTTCCACAAGGCGAATGCGGGCAATTTCCGCACTGTTTTTATCTGCGGGTAAAATGCCTCCATGTCCCGGCTTCGCGCCCTGAGACAGTTTTATTTCAATCATTTTAACTTGTGGGTGCGAGGCCGACTGCTTAAATAAGTCGGGGTCGAACTTTCCGTCTTTTGTTCGACAACCAAAATAGCCGGTGCCTATTTGCCACACAATATCACCACCATTCTCAAGGTGATACGGTGTTAACCCTCCCTCACCAGTATTGTGGTAAAACTGACCTAATTTAGCCCCTTTATTCAGCGCTTTAATTGCATTGCGACTCAATGCGCCAAAACTCATGGCTGACACATTTAAAAGGCTGGCTTTGTATGGTTGGCGGCAAGCTGGCCCACCAATTTTTACTCTCGGGTCGTGGTCCATTTCTTTGATATCTAATGCGGATAAAGAATGGCCAATAAATTCATACCCATCTCTGTAGGTATCGATTTGCGTACCGAACGGTACCGAGTCTCGATTGTTTTTGGCACGTTGGTAAACAATCGTGCGAAACATACGGTTTATTGGCGTACCGCTGGTTTCAGTTTCTAGCACGTATTGTTGAATAAACGGGCGAAGTGCTTCTATTAACCAGCGAGCACGGCCAACAAAAGGAAAGTTTCGCATTATCGAATGTTGGCTTTGAAACGCATCATGCATGGCGACTAACCAAACAAGCAATACACAGGCGGTTAACCACCAGGTAAAATTCAGAAAGACACTTGCCAATCCACTCACCAGTACCATCAAAGTCAGTGAAGATAAAATAAAAACCCGCATAACACTCCTTTAAGCAATGCAAAAGGCATTGCGTGTCTATTACGCTAGCAAGTGAATTCGTTTGTAGGTAAGCATCAATTGACGAACAGAGGATATAACCAGATGAAGTTGATATAAGGGGTGAATTTTCGCACGCAAATTAGCAATTCACAGTGTTTCCTGTGGCGTCGCTATGTTACTATTAGCCCAAGTAGTAACTCCTTGTAAATCAGTGGTTAAATCCAGCCAAAAAAGCAGTTACGCGTTACCTTTTCAGTCGTATATCAAGGTTAGTTTTTATAAAATGTGGGTTTTGTTTTTCGCCGCTCTTTTGTTTTTCATTCTTATTTTAACAACCTACCCCAGAGCCGGTGCCTATTTACTGCAAGTAAAGAAAAAGTACTTGTTATATAAAACCCAATTACGTCCGTGTTCTTCACTGTACGACCATCATCTAGTGTCGGCGTTATGTACTAAAACTGATCACTCAAAACCACATGTGGTGATTCTGCCCGGCGTGTTGGCTGATAAATATTCGTGGTTGCCGTTCGTCAATGCCATTCGCAGTGAAGTGAACGTAACCATTATTGATATTTACAATACCATCGATAGCTATCACCAAGAGTACGTCGCTTTAAACAGAGCGCAATTAAGCAAGCTGGTACTGCATGTGTTGAAAGAACTCCACATTACTCAATTCCACTTGGTCACGCATGGGGCCAGTAACTTGGTGGCGGAGAACTTAAAACACGCGGCGCGATATAGCTCAAGTACATTAATGTCTACTACGCTGATCAACCCTTTCGTTCAATCGGATCGAGTCAATCCTATTGTTCAGCATTGCTTCACCGTTAAGTCGTTGAAAGATTTTAAATGGGTGGTTAATACACTCTTTGCCCGTAATCCATTTTCAAAAAGCTTGTATCGCGATGCCTATGCAATCCAATACTCAGCAGAAAACAGCCACCGATTCGACGCCTTTCAAGCACTGATGAAAAGACAGTCTAGCGTGCTAACAGATGGGAGCAGTGATGCTCAAGTGTGGGTGATTGAAGGCGACAGTGACCCGCTAAATGACAACACAGACAAATACGCAAACACCCCAGTTCAACGCTTTAGCAACTGCGGGCACTTCGCTTATGTTGAGTATGCTGAAAAAACCGCGTTTAGTACTCTGCATCAAATAAACACATTGAGCAAAAAACACAACGAAAGCTCAGGCAGCTAATCCTGACCCGTTAAAAAGCTTAATTTCGATCAAACCGAGGTTTAAACACCCTCGGTGAGGATTGTAGCGCCATGCTGTTTCAGGCTATGCTTTGTGTCCCAAAGATCTATTTACGTGTCGAGCTTTAGGAGTGGGTGACTCAATGGAATATGCGTTTTTGTTATTTGCGTTTGTCTGCGGTTTAGGGATGAAAGTCATTGGTGTTCCACCATTAGTGGGCTACCTCGCGGCGGGATTTTTGCTGCATGCCTTTGGGTTTTCTATTACCCCCAGCTTAGAAACCATTGCAGACCTTGGCATCACAATTATGCTGTTCACCATCGGCCTGAAGCTGAATTTACGTGATCTCGCCAAGCGTGAGGTTTGGGCTGGAAGCGTGGCGCATACGCTGGTATGGGTAGCGCTCATTACCGGGCTTTTGTTCGGGTTTACCTATGCACTGGCTGCTTACACCGAAGTCATATCGCTCAAGAGTGCAGCGCTAATTGCTTTTGCTCTGAGTTTTTCCAGTACTGTGTGCGTTGTCAAAGTACTAGAAGAAAGTGGTGAAAGTAAAACTCGCCACGGTAAATTGGCTATCGGCATCTTGGTTATGCAAGACATTTTCGCCGTGGTTTTTCTCGTTATTGCTATCGGCAAACTTCCCAGTGTGTGGGCATTAGGGTTAATTGGCATTATCCCATTAATGCCGGTCATCAATAAAATTATTGACCAATCCGGTCACGGCGAATTACTGCCACTCACAGGATTTATCTTTGCACTTGGCGGGTATCAGCTGTTTGAACTCGTTAATATAAAAGGCGACCTTGGCGCATTAATTTTCGGCTTGATCATTGCGCGCCATACCAAGGCAGCAGAACTAGCCAAATCGCTCATGGCGTTTAAAGACCTGTTTCTCATTGGCTTTTTCCTCACAATAGGCCTCACGGCTTTGCCCGATACCAACATGGTGTTGGCTGCCCTACTCCTGTGCTTGCTCATTCCTGTGAAATTTCTCGCGTTCTTTTTCCTCTTTACGGGCTTGCGTTTGCGGGCAAGAACCGCCTTGCTTGGCGGCTTGGTATTAAGTAATTACAGTGAATTCGGATTAATCGTTGGTGCTCTTGCGGTCAACCTTGGATTACTCGCGCCCTCGTGGTTAGTCATTTTAGCAATTGCGGTTTCGCTATCTTTTGTGATCACCAGCGTTATTTATAAGCACTCTCACGCTACCTATAACAAAATTAAGCAAACTATTAAGCAATATGAAAAATCGGTTCGCTTAAAAGAAGACATTTACCCAGTTATCGACGGCGCCCAATTTCTAGTTATTGGTTTGGGTCGTGTGGGCATGGGGGCATTCTTTTCATTGAACAAATTGCTTGAATCCAAAGTGTGGGGTATGGATGCAGACCGCAATAAAATAAGAAAGCTTCAACAAGACGGTCTCAATGTCATTAACGGAGACGGTGAAGATATTGACTTGTGGGAGAACCTCGACATTTCGCAAGTGCAATTGGTATTGCTTGCTCTGCCCTCAATCGAAGACGTTGTTAATATAACAACGCAATTAAATAACGCGGGTTATCAGGGCAAAATTGCCGCCATCGCTCGCTATGAAGATGAAGTAAATCAATTACTTGAAAGTGGCGTTAATAAAGTCTTCAACTTCTTTACCGAAGCCGGTTTGGGTTTTGCGGAAGAAAGCTTGGCGTTTGTTGAAGCCAAACCAGCACAATAATTGTGCTAAAGATAAAAACAATGGTTACATTGAAAATCATTATCATTAGTATGTCATTGTTTTATAAGTATTTTTTGACATCATTGCATTCTAACACTATACTAGCCTCATCTTTTAATGATCGGGTTCATATTCATGCAAGGTAATAAAGCCGTTATCGCGTCTCTCAACGATGTACTCACTAGCGAGTTAACATCGATTAACCAGTATTTTTTGCACGCTCGTATGTTTAAAAACTGGGGTTTAACCGAGCTGAACGAAAAAAACTACAAAAAATCAATCAAAGATATGAAGCAAGCCGATGCTTTGATTGAACGTATTTTATTTTTGGAAGGCTTACCCAATCTACAAGCACTTGGCAAACTGTACATTGGCGAAGACACAGCAGAAATGATCGCCTGCGACAAAAAGTTCCAAGAAGAGCAAATTCCACAGCTTAAAGACGCGATTAAATTGTGTGAAGAAAAACAAGACTATGTGAGTCGAGACCTACTTGAATCGTTACTAGAGTACGAAGAAGGCCACCTCGATTGGCTAGAAACCCAAGAATATCAAATGTCTGCACTAGGTATGGAAAACTATCTTCAGGCACAACTTGAAGGAGATGAATAATGCAAGGTAATTCGAAAATCATCGATGCATTGAACGACCTACTCTCATACGAACTTGCAGCAATGGATCAATACTTTATCCATTCAGAAATGTACGCAGACTGGGGCCTTACTAAGCTTTATGAGCGTATTGCACACGAATTTGACGACGAGAAAGGCCACGCTAAGCAACTTATCGAGCGTATGTTGTTTTTAGAAGGTACGCCTGACATGACTAAACGCACTGGCTTTTTGGTAGGGTCTGACGTGCCGTCTATGCTAGAGAGCGATTTACGCGTTGAATACGAAGTAGATGCAAAGCTAAAAGAAACTATCGCACTTTGTGAAGCAGAAAAAGACTATGTGACGCGTGACATGCTGGTAGTGCTACTCGACGACACTGAAAACGACCACGCACACTGGTTAGAACAACAGTTGCGCTTGTGTAAACTTTTGGGCTTACCCAATTACTTGCAATCACAAATGTAAGCGACAGTTCGACTTACTGTTCGACAACAAATCGCATTCGGGCCGGCTCTTGTCGGCCTTTTATTTTTATCACTATCTCCCATTCCATTTTGGGCTGGTGGCATGCGCCAAACATAAACCATCCCGACGACACTTTCTGCGTATCTTGCGTAATAGTGTTATCGATTACAACGGGGATTTTCCCCATATACATGTTAACACCTTCTAACCAAATACTGTCGATGGCCACCGATTCTGGATAAAATATCGACACATCAATAGGCTCTTCTGGTAAAGGGCTACGCGACAATCTTGCCGATAAATTGAGTCCTGCTACACTTAGTTGACAATAGGCATTTGAGAAATAGCAAACACCTTGTTTTGCCGTCGATTTTAGTTCAATTTCCGGCTGAGTTATTTGCGTGTTTTCATCCGTACAACCAATAAAAATAAGACTAAAAGACAACAATAAACAGCGGCCTACTTGTGATATTTTTGTGAACATTACGTTTAGTGCATTTTTCAAAGTGTGAATTCGTCTTAAGTTGTTTATTGACTAAGATCAACAGCGCTGTGAGGTAAGGTATCTTTTTACATTCTGACACCTTATTATCCGCAATACCAACTGGGCATTTAATACCCATAACAATGCGTGAGTCTTTGAATAAGGCGTAGACTTTATCAAGCACGAAGCGCAACACCAGTTGGCAAACCCAATTTTTTTGAAGTGGAAGATTCATAAAAATGAGTGAAATAAGCCAAGCACAACCTGATTACAACTATAAAGTTGTAAGGCAGTTTACCATTATGACCATTGTATGGGGCATCATTGGTATGGGTCTGGGAGCCTTTATTGCAGCGCAATTATTTGCCCCAGCTCTGAACTTTGATGTGCCATGGTTAACCTTTTCTCGACTGCGTCCATTGCACACCAATGCGGTTATTTTTGCATTTGGTGGCTGTGCCCTGTTCGCAACCTCATACTACATTGTTCAGCGCACCTGTCAGGTACGACTATTTAGCGACAAACTGGCAACGTTTACCTTTTGGGGATGGCAGGCAATTATTGTTGCTGCTGTCGTAACCCTTCCTTTTGGTATCACGTCTAGCAAAGAATACGCTGAACTTGAATGGCCTATCGATATCCTGATCGCCTTGGTATGGATTGCTTACATCATCAACTTCTTTGGTACCTTGGTCATCCGCCGCGTTTCACACATCTATGTGGCTAACTGGTTCCTCGGTGCCTTTATGCTTACGGTTGCAGTACTGCATATCGGCAATAGCATGGCAATACCGGTTTCTTTCACTAAGTCTTATTCACTCTACGCCGGTGCCGTAGATGCCATGATGCAGTGGTGGTATGGGCACAATGCGGTTGGTTTTTTCCTAACCGCTGGTTTCTTAGGAATGATGTATTATTTTGTTCCTAAGCAAGCGGGCCGCCCTGTTTACTCCTATCGCCTTTCGGTTGTTCACTTCTGGGCATTGATTTCACTTTATATTTGGGCTGGTCCTCACCATTTACACTACACAGCCCTGCCAGACTGGACTCAGTCTTTGGGCATGGTGATGTCGCTTATTTTGTTTGTGCCTTCTTGGGGCGGCATGATTAACGGGATTATGACCTTGTCTGGTGCTTGGCATAAGTTGCGCACCGACCCTGTTCTTCGGTTCTTGATTGTATCGTTGTCTTTCTATGGTATGTCTACCTTCGAAGGCCCAATGATGGCAATTAAAACGGTTAACGCACTGTCACATTACACCGACTGGACCATTGGTCACGTGCATTCTGGCGCACTCGGTTGGGTTGCAATGGTGTCAATTGGGTCTTTGTATCACCTGATCCCTGTCCTGTTTGGGCAACGCGCCATGTACAGTACTAAGCTCGTTAATGTGCACTTCTGGCTAGCCACTATCGGCGTAGTGTTATACATAGTTGCAATGTGGATGTCTGGCGTACTGCAAGGCATGATGTGGCGCGCAGTTAACGCAGACGGCACGCTCACCTATAGCTTTGTAGAAGCACTACAGGCTTCTAAACCGTATTACGTAATGCGCTTTATCGGTGGGTGTTTTGTTGTAGCAGGCATGTTTGTGATGGCGTACAACACATGGAAAACAGTACGTGCTCCTAAAGACAGCATCGCCATTCAACCTGAACCACAAGCAGCATAAGGAGTCGTTCGGTGAATAATCCACATGAGTTAATTGAAAAGAACGTCGGCCTGCTTACCATTTTAATCTTGGTGGCGATAAGCTTTGGTGCAATGGTGCAAATAGCGCCGTTAATGTTTCAACAGCAAACGATGGAGCCGGTAAAAGGCTTGCGCCCTTACACTGCGTTAGAGTTAGAAGGGCGTGATATTTATATTCGGGAAGGCTGCGTGGGCTGTCACTCTCAAATGATTCGTCCCTTCCGCGCTGAAACAGAGCGTTACGGCCATTACAGTGTTGCCGGTGAATCAGTATGGGAACATCCGTTCCTGTGGGGTTCAAAACGCACAGGCCCTGATCTAGCCCGTGTAGGTGGGCGATACAGTGATGAGTGGCATCGTGTTCATCTTATCAATCCGCGAAACGTAGTACCTGAGTCAAACATGCCTGGTTTCCCTTGGTTAGCAGAAAACCAGCTTACTGGCGATGACACCGCGAAGAAAATGTCAGTTTTTCGCGATTTTGGCGTGCCTTACACCGATGAAGATATCGAAGGGGCACAAGCGGCAGTTAAGGGTAAAACAGAAATGGAAGCCCTTATTGCTTACCTTCAATCACTAGGGACGCATTTAAAATAATGGACCAAGGTATTGTAGGCAGCATTTTCACTGTCATCGTCTTTGTTTCTTTTATCGGTATTGTTTTTTGGGCCTTCAGTGGCCGCAATAAACAAAAGTTTGAAGAGGCCGCTAACCTGCCCTTCGCCGATGAAGAAAAAGTAGAATCAAAAGATAAGCAGGAGTCTTGAACTCATGAGCATGTTTTGGACAATTTGGATCACTGTGATCACTTTAGGCAGTATCATTGGCTGCTATTTCTTGTTGCGTTGGTGTTTGGCCAACCACACCGGAGTGCCGGAAGGCGAATCAATGGGCCATGAATTTGATGGCATCGAGGAACTCAACAACCCACTTCCTCGTTGGTGGACGATTTTATTCTACGTTGTAATCGTCTGGGGTTTTATCTACCTTGCTCTGTTCCCTGGGCTTGGTAGCTACCAGGGCATACTAGGTTGGAAGAGTTCAAACCAAGGCGTATTATCACTGGAAGAGTCTGCACAAGCGCGTATTGATGCAAAAGAGCAAGGAATGATTGTGAAATACGACCGTGAATTAGACTTTGCGGCCGAAAAATACGACCCAATCTTTGCTGAATACGCAAAAGTACCAGTCGAAGAACTCGCGAATAACGAAGAAGCCGTACAAGTAGGCCAGCGTTTGTTTATTCAAAATTGTGCCCAATGTCACGGCTCAGATGCGCGAGGCCAAAACGGCGGCTTCCCTAACCTCACAGACGACGATTGGTTATACGGCGGCTCTGGTGCCAAAATTAAAGAAACCCTCACACTTGGACGCCAAGCCGCAATGCCCGCATGGATTGCCGCAATGGGTGAACAAGGCATCAAAGAAACCGTAGCGTATGTATTAAGTTTAAGTGGGCGCGAAGGGGTTGACCAAAGTTTAGCTGAAGCAGGCAAAGCTCGGTTTATGGTATGTGCAGCCTGTCATGGTATGGACGGAAAAGGCAACCAGATGTTGGGAGCGCCTAATCTAACAGACAACATTTGGTTGTACGGTGCTAGCGAACGCGCCGTCACCGAAACACTCACCTATGGTAGAAATGGCGTGATGCCTTCATTCAAAAAGACCTTGGGCGACGACAAGATACACGTAGTCGCAACATACGTGTACAGCTTGTCTCATTAACGCCGTTTAATAATGGTTAAAAGCCTCGTTTTTACGGGGCTTTTTTGTGTAAAATCAATAATAAGCCCTACCTTTCTGTTAAGGTAGCTAGTCTGAAAATGATGAGTATTCCTGCTATGGGTAATATTGACGCTTCTACACCTTGGTACAAACAATTTTGGCCGTGGTTTCTTATCGCCGTACCGTTCGCCACATTAATTATGGGCTACGTGCTTTTTTACCTTGCCACACACACTGAACACAGTTTGGTCGTTGATGACTACTACAAAGAAGGCAAGGCGATCAACATGAGTATCGACCGGATAGAAGAAGCGAAAAGACGCAATATTCAAACCTCACTGACTATCGATAATGGCGCTATTGCATTGCAATTTGACTCCGGCGTGCCAAAAGACGGTACCGCGATGAAATTGAGTTTTTATCATGTCACCCTGAAATCACGAGACGTAGAAGTGTTATTGTCCCGCGATGCCAAGGGGATTTATCGCGCTTTCACCGAAGCCGATTTGAGCGGTAAATGGTTAATTACCCTTACCCCTTTCGACGAGGCGTGGAAAATTCAAAAAAATCAAACATTGCCCTATTCCGGCCCATTTGCGTTAGTTCCCTAGCCCGTTTATGACCAAAGATTTTGCCAACGCCTGTTATCATTGTGGGCTTCCCTGTGAAGACGATTCACCGTTTTTTACAGAAATACTGGGCGCCCCTCGACAGTTGTGTTGTCCAGGGTGTCAGGCCGTTGCCGAGTCAATTGTTGCCAACGGGCTTGAAGACTATTACCAATTCCGCACATCACCCGCAGCCAAAGGCGATGACGAACTCGATAAAACACTGGCGACATTAGCGCTTTATGACGAACCTGCACTACAGGAAGAGTTTGTTTATGAACAAGGCTCACACGCCCAAATACAACTGACTTTAGAAGGCATAACCTGCGCCGCCTGTGGGTGGCTGATAGAAAAACAGCTCGCAAAAGTGCGAGGTATTGTTCAGGTTTCGGTGAATGTTGCCCAGCGGCGCGCCGCCGTCACGTGGGAAAAATCACAAGTCACACTGAGCCAAATTCTCAACCAGTTAAAAAAAATTGGTTACGACGCTCAGCCCTTTCAGCCCGATCAACATGAAGCGTCATTTCAGAACGAACACCAACATTTGCTTAAAAAACTCGGTTTAGCTGGCTTGATGACCATGCAAGTCATGATGTTAATGGCTGGTTTGTACTTCGACCTCTTTGGCAATATTGCACCTGAAACCAAAGATTACTTTTTCTGGGTTGCACTGGTACTCACGACACCCGTTGTTTTTTATTCAGGCAGTCAGTTTTATTTGGGTGCATTAAAAGCCTTGCAAGCGAAAACGGTCAATATGGATGTGCCCATTACTATTGCGATATTTGCCACTTATTTTGCAGGTATTAAAGCAACCCTATTACACGCAAATGACGTTTACTTTGAATCGATTTGTATGTTTATCTTTTTGTTACTATTGAGCCGGTTTCTTGAGCATCGTGCACGGCATAAGGCAACGGAAATATCTGCAAATTTAACGCATTACGTTCCTGTTTCAGCCCTGCGTATCGGTGATGACGGCCAATTAACACCGTGCTTAGCTAAACAATTGCGCGAAGGTGACATTGTTGTGGTTAAGCCAGGTGAAACCATTCCTGTCGACGGTGTCATAGAAGAAGGTGAAGCTCTGGTTGACGAATCAATGTTAACTGGCGAATTCGCTCCGGTGAATAAAAGCAAACACGCGAAGGTTTACGGAGGCACAATAAATCAAACAAATACCTTAACTGTAAAAGTCACCGCAACGCTCAAACATGCATTGGTCAGCCAGATCTTGCGCTTACAAACATTGGCAATGGCTGAAAAGCCCCGTATTGCTCAGCTGGCAGATACATTTTCACGGTATTTTGTGTTGGCAGTTTTGTTGATCGCGTTTGGGTCATTTGGGTTTTGGTGGGCCCTCGGCAACGACCATGCATTTTGGATTATGATTGCCGTATTAGTAGCAACATGCCCTTGTGCCTTGGGGCTAGCCACACCCACTGCATTGATTTGTGCAATGGCAAAGCTCAACAAAAAAGGCGTGTTAATCAAAAATGCCCAAGCATTAGAAACGTTAACACGTGTTAATATCATCGCGTTGGATAAAACAGGTACGTTAACCGAAGGAAAGTTTGTCATTGCACAGCAATGGATAGCCGATGACACTTATTCACACAGCGATATATTATCCATAGCAGCGAACTTAGAGAGTCGCTCAGAACACCCCATTGCTCGCGCGTTTACTGGCGCAGACTTCCCTGTGTTAAACCTGTCTCATTTTAACGTGACCGCCGGCGGAGGTATTGGGGCAACATGGCAAGGTAAACACTGGCAAATCGGTTCGCGCACTTACACTAAAGCAACTAACCATGAGCAATTTCCGCTCGCTAACGTGTTCCTCACCTGTAATGAGCAACTTGTAGCAGCATTCGATGTAAGAGATGTGATCAAGCCAGAAACTAAAACATTGTTGTCGCGATTAAGCCATTATCGGCTGCTACTATTAAGTGGCGATGCCAAGGCCCAAGTCGCCCATGTGGCGGATCAGTTGTCACTGCAAGACTTTGAATTTGAACAAAAGCCCGAAGACAAATATACACATATTCAGGCATTACAAGCTAAAGGCCGCCGTATTCTGATGATGGGAGACGGTATTAATGACGCGCCAGTAATGGCCGCTGCCGATGTGTCTATCGCGGTAGGTAACGCTACTGATGTCGCCAAAAATGCCGCCGATATCGTGCTACTTAATCCACAATTAACCCTGGTTGCCGAGTTACTCAGCATTGCTAAGCAAACGAAGCAGAAGATCCGACAAAATATTCTGTGGGCAGTAGGTTATAACGTGATAATTTTGCCCTTTGCGATATTGGGTATTCTCACGCCTTGGATGGCGGTAATTGGCATGTCGTTGAGTAGTATCATTGTGGTATACAACTCTGCGCGATTGCTAAAACAGGAGTCAACATGAGCATTATTTATGTGCTGATCCCATTGGCGATTATTATTGTTGCCATTGCTATTGGGGTATTTTTTTGGGCCGTTAAGTCTGAGCAATTCGAAGACTTAGAGCGTCAGGGATACAGTATTTTGTTTGATGATGATCTTCCTCCTGAAGAGAAAAAGCTCGCCCAAGAACGTCAAAAGCTCAACAATAAATGAATGACCTTCACTTTTTCGCGGCCTTGTTAGTCGGTATGGCAGGCGGCGTACACTGTTTGGGAATGTGTGGCGGCATTGTGGTGGCTATGTCTGCGGCTGTTCCCAAACAAAGGTCAACGTTGCCTTATGCGCTCGCCTACAATGCAGGACGCATTGTCAGCTATACCCTCGCCGGTGCGTTAACCGGTTTACTCGGACAAATGGCGAGTACATCGCATATTTTTGCATTGCCTGTTTTAAGCGTGGTAAGCGGCACCATGCTAGTCTTAATGGGTGCCTATTTGGGGCAATGGTTTATGGGCTTACGCCGATTGGAGCAGATCGGTGCTTTGCTGTGGCAGCGAATACACCCTTTTTCCAAACGCTTTGTTCCCTTTAAAACCCCACTGTATGCCTTTCCCTATGGGTTTATTTGGGGTTGGTTGCCTTGTGGTTTAGTGTACTCAAGTTTAACCTGGAGCCTTGCATCTGGTAGTATGCTTAATGGTGCTGTAACGATGTTGGCGTTTGGTTTAGGGACACTGCCTAGCCTACTCTTAATGCATGTTGGCGCACATTCACTCTCTCGTTGGTATAAGCATAAAATTACTCGCAGACTCATCGCGCTTGTTCTGATAAACTACGGCTTATACTTGATTTATTTGGCGATCAATAGTATCAACTAAGGTCTCCAAAGGACTATAAAGATTGTTATGGCTAAGAATACCGAATTTTCTATTCACTGTCAGAGCTGTAGTTTCAGCCACCTCTGTCTACCTGTGTCGTTAAACAAAACCGAAATTGAGTCGCTCGATGATATTATCGAACGTAAAAAGCCATTACATAAAAACGACAAACTAGTGGAAGCCGGTGACAAATTTACCTCTCTTTACGCAGTGAGAGCGGGTTCCTTTAAATCATTCGTAAGTGATGCCGATGGTGAAGAGCAAATCATCGGGTTCCATTTCCCCGGCGATATTATTGGCTTTGATGCCTTGCGAGAAAACGCCCACCAGAGCTTTACCCAAGCGTTAGAGACCGCGATGGTGTGCGAATTACCTTACGAAACCCTAGACAAAATGTCGGTACAATTCCCTAAGTTGCGACATCAGATCATGAGCTTTATGAGTGCAGAAATTAAACATGACCACGATTTAATGATGCTACTTAACAAGCGTACCGCCGAAGAACGCTTAATTTATTTTCTCGCCCACTTATCCAAGCGGTTTGAAGAGCGCGGTTTTTCGTCAAAACAATTTAATTTGAGTATGACGCGCAACGAGATTGGCAATTACCTAGGGCTGACGGTAGAAACCATTTCTCGCTTGCTGACTCGCTTTCAAAAAGAAGGCATTATCAAGGTTGAAGGTAAACTGATCACAATTCTCGATTTTGATGCAATGGATGACAAACTCCACAGCATGGATATTCCAACCACCAGCATTCCTTGCTAAGCCTCTAAGGCCCGTATCATAAGCACATTAAACTCCGAATTTAATGTGCTTTAAATCCCCTATTCGCTTGATCTAGAACAACTAGTTTATTTAGTAATCCGCTTAAAAACGCCTACACTTACATTACGTAAACGAACTGTTTGGTGTTTGATATGATTAACTATAACGCGCTACTTGTCGTCATCGACCCAGATTCCGATTCCCAGCCCGCGCTCTCTCGCGCACTAGAGTTATCTGAAAAAACCAATGCGTCCATAACAGCGTTTATGACCGTATATGACTTTTCGTACGATATGACAACCATGTTGTCGATTGAAGAACGTGAAGCAATGCGTGCAGCCGTTGTTGCCGACAGAAAATCATGGCTCAATAGTTATCTGCAAAGCCAAACTAGCGCGAAAATAGAGGTAGTTGTTGAATGGAACAACCGACCTTACGAAGCAATTATTAAAGCTGCGCTACAACATGAAAGCGATGTTGTAGTTAAAGCAACCAAGGCTCACGACGACTTTAAATCGGTGATATTTACACCAACCGATTGGCATTTACTACGCAAATGCCCTGTTCCTGTATTACTGGTTAACGAACATGATTGGCCAGACAATGGCAACATTATCGCTGCGGTAAACGTCGGCACGGAAGACCGAGAGCACGCCCAGCTAAACGACAAGATTACGGTGATCGCCAAAGATTATGCCGAGTTACTAAGTGGCCACGTGCACTTGGTTAATAGCTACCCAGGCACTCCACTCAACATAGCAATAGAAGTACCGGAATTTGACCCCGTGAGCTACAATGACTCGGTGAAAAATCACCATTTAGAAGAGATGGAACTGCATGCGAAACGTTATTCGCTCCCGTTAGATCAATGTCATGTTCGCGAAGGGTTACCCGAAAAAGTAGTGCCACTAGTCGCTGAGACAATCGATGCTGAATTAGTAATTATCGGTACCGTAGGCCGTGTGGGGCTATCTGCTGCACTCATCGGCAATACTGCTGAGCATGTTATCGATTCGTTGAATTGTGATGTATTGGCAATCAAGCCCGACGGATTTGTGTCGCCGATTCAGGGCTAATTTGGCGTGGTGCATGTTATTAGTGAAACCCATGGTGATTTTCAGATATAATGCCGGCCTTTTATAGGCAAGCCCGATATCTATTATGAGTCACCAGGTCAATACCTCGGCAACTGACGCCAGTGCCGCATCACAAAGTAAACAAAAATACAGCTTCAATAAGCTCCAAAAACGTCTTCGTCGTAACGTAGGTAAAGCCATCGAAGATTTCGGCATGATTGAAGATCAAGACAAAGTGATGGTGTGTTTGTCTGGTGGTAAAGACAGTTATACCATGCTGGATATCTTGTTGTTTTTACGCAAAATTGCCCCCATTCATTTTGATATTGTTGCGGTTAACCTCGACCAAAAGCAGCCTGGCTTTCCCGAACACATTCTGCCGGAATATTTAGCTTCTTTGGGCATTGAATACAAAATTGTCGAAGAAGACACCTACTCTATCGTTAAAGACAAAATCCCAGAAGGGAAAACCACGTGTTCTCTGTGCTCTCGCTTACGTCGTGGCATACTCTATCGCACGGCCACTGAACTAGGCGCAACCAAAATTGCCTTGGGCCATCATCGTGACGACATGCTAGAGACCTTATTCTTAAATATGTTCCATGGTGGCAAGCTAAAATCTATGCCGCCTAAACTAGTGAGCGATGATGGCAAGCACATTGTCATTCGTCCATTAGCCTATTGCGCAGAAAAAGACATCGAAAAGTATTCTGCCATCAGTGATTTTCCGATCATTCCTTGTAACCTATGCGGCTCACAAGAAAACCTACAACGCCAAAACATTAAGCATATGCTTCAAGACTGGCATCGCCGTTTCCCTGGGCGTATCGAGTCTATGTTTAGAGCAATACAAAACGTTGCGCCTTCCCATTTGGCCGACAGTAAGTTATTCGACTTTAAAGCAGTACAACGCAGTGATACGCCAGTCGAAGATGGTGATATTGGTTTCGACGCACCAGATCTTGCACCCGAGATAAAAACCGTAGACACTGAGGACTCTATTGAGATCATCAACTTAACGGATAAGTAACGGTATGAAGATCGGTATTGCGCTAGGCTCTGGCGCTTCTCGTGGATGGGCGCATATTGGCATCATTGAAGCGTTAGAAGAATTAGGCATACAAATTGACGTTGTAGCGGGCTGTTCCATTGGCGCATATGTCGGCGCTGCCTATGCGTCTGGCAAATTACCAGAGTTAAAAGAATGGGCCTGTTCACTTACCGAGTGGCAAGTTTTATCTTTGATGGGTGTGGGAATTCGAAGAGGCGGCTTAGCCAGTGGCCAGAAAGTATTCGATAAACTCAAAGATGAGTTTTGCGCACCGACCTTTGAAGAAATGCAAAAGCCCTTTTCCTGTGTCGCGACCGATTTATACACGGGCCGTGAGGTGGTATTCAACAAGGGCGAAGTGGGCACTTCAATACAAGCGTCTTGCGCCATACCAGCATTATTCTCGCCTATCGCCCATGGCGACAGGTGGTTGGTTGACGGTGCCGTGGTTAACCCTGTGCCGGTAAATTTATGCCGTCAGCTGGGGGCAGATTTTGTGATCGCCATTAATCTCAACGCTGATTCACGCCCTATTCGACTGGCGAAACAAGCCGTAGAGCACGAAGAAACCAACGAAAAGGCCGAGCACTTTCTCAAGCGAGGACAAGATGTTGTACGTCAATGGTTTACGCCAGAAGACAAATCGGAAAAGCGCCAAGCTCCCGGCATTTTGAGTGTGATGAGTAATTCGCTCGAAATTCTTCAAGCACGGGTTACGCGCTCAAGGTTGGCAGGTGAGCCACCCGATCTTCTATTTGAACCGCAGCTTACCGACGTGGGTTTGATGGAGTTTCATCGCGCTGAAGAAATGTGCAAAACGGGTAAAGAAACGGTTGAACGATTAGCCAAACAAATTGAATACCAATTACTTTATGAAAGAGAGCCAGCAGAATAAGCTGGCTTTTTATTGCGTGACTTACGCACACACCTTCACTACTTTTCTACGACTGCCGTGATGCGAAAGGGAGTCTCGGGTAACGACAACGCTTGCCCCGTAGCCAGCCAGTCGTCTGTTAGCGATAAAACACCGTCTTCAATACGCAAATTATCAGTAAGTGCGGTGTTGAGAGAATGATTTGTAAAGTGAATTTGCAGCCCCACTACATCAGGCATCATAAATGACAAAAACCCGCCCATTTCATCGAAAAAGGCTTTGTACTGCTCTTCAATCTGTACTAATTCCTCATGAGAATATGCCTGCTTTAGCGCTTGAGGCTTTGTTTCGATTTGCACCGACATATCACACACATTAGCGGGCTCATCTAACTCCACAAGAACATGAGCTTCAGCCATCTTCAGTATTTTATCTGACGGCACGCTGAAGCGACTTTCTGTCGTCACATTCAACGGCAGAGTTTGCTTTGAAGTCACAATTTCAGCGCGATTAATTTTACACAACCGGCTCTCTCCCACTCGAAGAAAACCAAATGCAAACTGTAGGTCTGGCATATCTTCGCTATCGAGCTTTTTGACATGGCTGTAAAACGTTTTGTATTCAAGGTCTAACGTTTCAGCGTGAGCCACACTCATTGTGGCTAACACTGCGCTAAGCATCCATACGCCTTTCATTCCGTAATGTACTCCTGATTAAATCGCATCATGTCTTGTAGCTCTTCTACATAAGCCGCCCCGCGCTCCGAGTAACTCATTAAGCCTTCAGACAAGGCCAAGCCAGTAATTGGCATTTGATTACGGCGTAAAGACGCACGAATCTGGCGTAACTCTCTATACGCGTTATGTCGGTTTAAATTGCGCATATAGGTGTATGTGGCTTTAGACACATTATCAAATTTCGCCACTTCATGGCTGGCATTTTTATTGCGTCGAGACGGCACAAAACCACAGCCTTGGCGGTAGCACCATAGCCCAAAAAAGTTGAAACCTTCCTGTGCGAACCGCGAAGCCCCCCACGCCGATTCATTAGCAGCCTGCATCAGTACTAGCTCGTGAGGCAAAATATCAACGCGCATTAACAAAGTTGTTAATGCGGTTTCTAAATCAGCTTCTTCTTTTACCCGATATTCATCGCGTAACCAATCGATGCGGTCTAGATCATCTTCGGTCAGCATTTGGCCATTTTTTACTTGGCGCTGCACCGTTTGCAAATAATGGCGTAATGTCAGTAAATATTCGTTTTGTTTATCAACCTCTGGCTGAAGATAAGAAAAGAACGCTTTTTTCTTTTCGGTGATGTCTTTAATAGCTGCGAAGTCTGGAACCGGCTTATGCGCTTCCTCTGAAATGGGAACATCAATAATATCGGGAGTTTTGTCGGTGCTAACCCATGCCAAAGATATAATTAACGCCATGACAATTAGCAGAATTAATACAATTTTAGTCGTTTCTCTTTTGTGCATTCACCACGCTCAATTTAGTTGTACAGCAAAAAGGCAAGTTATGAGTCATGCATTAACTGTAGCTGTCAAAATAGAAATTGCTTAGTTTAGGCTTATCAATACGCCAATCGTTGCGTAAAGATCGCTCACAGTGTGACCAAGCGCACCGCCAATGCGATAAGCATAACGCCCATGGCTCTGTCTAACCAGTAGCCTTTAGTTCCAATAAGCGAAGCCACTTTTGAAGTGCTCAGTAGATAAGATAAAAATACAAACCACAAACCCGTTGCAAACGCTAGATACAAACCATAACCCGCTTTGATTACCATTGGCGTGTTGATATCTATGATTGCCGTGAAAAGTGATAGGAAAAACAAGGTTGCTTTCGGGTTTAACCCGTTAGTTAAAAAACCCACCCATAGGGCTTTTTTGTCACTAATAGCATTTTTGGCAGCTTCTACTCCTTCCATTGGTGACGCACTCGAAGGGCCGCTTCTCAAAGCGCCGTACGCAAGATAAATAAGATAGGCTGCGGCTAAATAGCTGATTGTTTGGTATAACCACGGCGTTGTTTTAATCACCACACTTAAACCAATCAACGAATACGCTACGTGTAATAATATGCCAAGACCAACGCCAATACTGGTGATAATCGCAATGCGACGACCATAGGCTACACTGTGCCTTACCACTACGGCAAAATCGGGGCCGGGGCTGGCAACAGCAACTAGATGCACTAGCGCTATGGTAATAAAATCACTTAAATACGGCATGGATTGGCTCACGTTATCGACTCTCTAACCTTGCAAATATGTGTGTTTCAGTGCTTCTACATATTGAGGCACTATTTCAGAAGCCAATCCTTCAACCGACTCATTAAAGACGTCGTGGCGCTGGCTGGGTGTTAAGTTTAACTCAACCGTATGTGCACCGCTATCAAAAGCCACTTGTACAAAATTGGCCGCAGGATACACCTGTCCCGACGTACCAATAGCAATAAAGATATCTGCTTTGCTGAGCGCTAATAAAATATCGTTCATATACAGGGGCATTTCACCGAACCAAACAATATCGGGGCGAATCTGCTGTGGTGGTGTACAACATGGGCAAGGCGTGGTTGCAGAAAAATCGTCGTACCACGCAAAACGATCACCGCTGGTACAACACTGTGCTGACAATAATTCACCATGCATGTGAAAAACTCGCTGGCTCCCACTGGCTTCATGAAGGTTGTCGACGTTTTGAGTAACTAACGTGAGTCTATCTCCCCACAGTGCTTCTAACTCAGCAAGCGCGACATGCGCCGCGTTTGGCTTCACGCTGTCTTGTTGTAATTGCTGACGGCGCAAATTGTAAAAACGATAAACTAACGACGGATTTTCCGAAAACGCATCCGGTGTAGCAACGTCTTCCACACGATGGTTTTCCCATAATCCGTCGTTGTCTCGAAAGGTTTTTAACCCCGACTCAGCGGAAATACCAGCTCCAGTGAGTATCACTATACGCGGTAAGGTATTCATGATGCCGACTCCACGGGAAGGCTGGCAATCGCTCCCCATTGTGACCAAGACCCGTCATAAACTGCCACGTCTTGCGCTCCTGCCATCTGCAAAGCCATACCGACAATACAAGCAGTGACTCCTGAGCCACAACTGGTGCGGCAAGGTTTTGATAAATCTAAGCCAAGTTCAGCGAAAATCGCCCGCAATTGCGCACTCGATTTAAACTTACCCTGCTCAAGTAGTTCGGTAAACGGCATGTTATACGCTCCGGGCATGTGGCCAGAACGCAACCCCGCCCGAGGCTCTGGTACGGCGGCGTTAAAGCGCCCTGCACTACGCGCATCAATCACTTGAATGGTTGCATCGTTAACACAAGACACCATGTCATCCAGAAAAATAATGCTGTCGTCAAACGTATTCACTGGATACACACTCGGTTTAACGTCACCATTCGGCGTCGTGATAACATCATAGCCTGCGGCTTTCCAAGCCGGTAAACCACCGTCTAGTAAACTGACTTGCTGGTGGCCATAAGATTTGAGCATCCACCACAATCGCGCGGCACTAAAAAGCCCGCGGCTGTCGTAAACCACTATGTGATCACTTGTGTTAATCCCCAGCTTTGAAAGATACTCACTAAATGCTTCTGGTTTGGGTAACGTATGGGGAAAAGGCCCGGAATGATCACTGCCGTCGCCATCTATATCAAACGCGACGGCATGAGGAATGACACCGACCTCCGGCGAGTCTGCGTTACCAGAGACGGGATCTTTCATCGTCACCCAAATAACGCGGACCGATTGTGATTCAATCAAGGATTGAAGTTGATTGGCATTAACTAAGCATGACTGCACGATAACCTCCACTGAACCTGCTGTGTTAAAAAACACTAAGAATCAGCTATCTATCATACGTACAAGTCACCAACAAGCAAATACATGCAACAACAATATTAGCTATTTAAGTAATACATAAATGTTACTTTTTGCTTGATGCATGGGCACATCGGGGTAAAACGCGATACGCTCAACGATGATTGGGAAGTCTAACGGTATTTCGTTGTTTTTCAGTAACCACTGTTGATACAGGTATTTCACCGATTCGCCCATACTGCTGTCACTTCCGACATGAACCATTTTCGCTGCTCTGGCTGCGGGTATAGACAGTTTTTCCATCGGTTCTGTCGCTGTAATAGTGACTTCGCTTGAATATTCACAGGCCAATCCAAAACGATAGTGTTGCGGCTCAACGGTTTCAGGATCATCGTATAACAAATTGAACGTTCTATACTTTGAGGGTGGTAACTTATGCATTTTTCGCCATGCGATAAATTGCCCTACCGACTGAGGAATTGATTCAACTGAGCCAATATGCATCAATTGCATTACTGATAACGCTGGCCATTCAACAATACAGACTTCATTGGGAAGGTGCATCCCGCTCTCCTTTTTCTTACTAAATGGGAACACTGATTGCGGTAAATTCGATACAAGACTGGGGGTTTTACGCAATACGGAAGGCGTCACGCCGCATTGTCGTTTAAACGTGCGACTGAACCCTTCTACAGACGCAAATCCGGCGTCAAACGCAATGTCGGTAATTGAGTATTCTTTACGATATGCCAAACGCTGTGCCGCTCTATGCAAGCGAATATTGCGTATAGCCTCACCCACTGTTACACCTGCCCACGCAGTAAATAAACGGTGAAAATGATAAGGGCTTAACCCCGTATGGGTTGCCAGCTGGTTCACAGAAAGCGGTTTATCTGCATTAGATTGGATATATTCTATTAGTGATTGAAATCGCTCGTGATAACGCATTTTTTTAAACAGCCGTGATTTAGTAACCTCTATTTTACGCGAGCAATACAGTAAAAACTTGACCATTCTTGCGCTTTTTCTGAATTGGCACCGACTCATGCTTTAGGTCATGGTTTTACCAGATGGTCAGCACCCTGTATTTAGCTTTCTATTCCCTTAAAAAGCATGCTATGTTAGTACATAAATTATACAACCTTTCATGAGTTGCTATTCGTAATGTGTTAACAGTCACTTGTGATTTTTTCACTGCGGCCTTCACGCCATCGTTATTGATGGAGCATACATACATTGAACCCTGTCGTTAGTATTATCGTTCCCACAAAAAACCGTGCGTGGTTACACGCGGGGTTGCTATCGGTATTTAATCAGCAGGACTATCCGCATATCGAATTGCTAATTGCTGATTCTGGCGAAAGCGGGCCGTCAACCGTGTTCCAAAATAACCAACAAGACAACGTGAAATACTATTGGTCAGATACAGACATTAGCGTTGGGGCAAAACGGAACTTCCTGATTGAACGGGCTGTTGGTGATGTGATTGTTCATTTCGATGATGATGACTTTTACGCACCTCACTATGTATCAACAATGGTACGATTGTTACAGGAATACGACTTTGTCACATTGAGTGCTTGGTACAATCGAGATGTCAGAACGGGTGATTTTTATTACTGGGATACTACCGCACACTCTGATTACCTTTTCACACCTGGGTTAAGCACAACAGTGACCACCCAAGTTGCGATGAACTTACGCTCAAGTGCAGCTAACACCTGGGGGTACGGGTTTTGCTATGCATACAAACGCGCGTTATGGGAGCGTCACAGGTTTCCCGACATTAATCTAAAAGAAGATATTATTTTTGTAGAGGCGTTTAAAAACACGGCCGCCATGCACTGTTTTGCCGATCAGTCCTGCTTAGTTGTTCACTCATTGTGGGCACACACGCTGTCTTCCTGCACACCGCAATATCGGCTACCGAGCTTTTTATTAAATCAGTTGAGTGAAGATGCAGCACGTTATTACCAAGTATTCCACCAACATCCGCTATCCGATGCTTTTGTTTTTTTCAAAAATGTTGACAGTGAAGGCGGAGATATTGGTTACGTGGGTCGCTTGTCGGCAAATACCTTGCTCGATTGCTGCCTCAAACACGAAGGTATTGCCATTAATGCCAATGGGTGGATAAAAGAGACACTTAAGCCCCAGGAACAATGGATGCGTTTACCCGCAAACAGTAGCGGTGGCATGTGGGTTAGAAAAACAGCGGTTGACGCTTTGGGTTTGGTTCAACAATAAAGCACTATCTGTTTACTGGGGGATCTGCGAGCGCAGCAGCTTCTCATAGCCATCAATCACAATTTGTAAGCCTTCAGCGGGATCGCGAGGAGAAATCTTAATTTTTAACCTACCCGGCTTGGCATTCCCCATCATTTGACTGAATAGCTTTCGTTCAAAGTTTAAGTGTACTTCATCGTTAGATTCAGAAATCACAATGTCACTCTCTAGTGTAACTTCTGTTATTTCCGTGGAGGTCACCGGTACAAGTGTGAGCAATGGGATGTGAATATCTCTGTATTCAATACCATTCTCAGTGGTGAAGGGAAATTGTACTGATACCAGTTTGGGTGTGTATGTGTCGGGTTGTTCTGCATGCTCTTTGTCTGATGAAAATTTACCACCACTTAGTGCATCTCTAGCTTCTTTGAGCGCTTTAATGCGATCTTCCTTGGATTGTTGTTGGCCGCCTTTCAAAGACGATAGTGCATTATCGAGTTTGTCTTGTAGATCGGCTTCGTCACCTATTTTATCAAAATACATTTCAACAAATTTGCTGGTCTGGCGATCAACCAGAGACTCATTAGCTTTTGTAATAGCTTCCTGAATTGCTGTTACAAACGCATCAAACTTAATCATGTATATCCCTGCATTTAGCTACTTTTTTGCTTGAGGAGACTACTTTTCATGTGTTCAAACTCTTCCATCGCGTTCTTCACTGACTCATGGCTTTGCGGATCAAGATTAAGTGTCAGATGACAGTTAGAACAGGCAAATTTTTTCCCCTGCAGTAGACCATATGTATCGTAAGGAATTGGTGTGCCACAGTCTGGGCAATCTAATTTCTGTCCATTCATTTTTCAATTAACCTTATATGGGTTGTGTGTCCGATGTAGGATCAGCAGTAGTACTAAGCGCTTTGGGTTTCACATCATGAGGGGTGATATGCTTACCAAAACTGTCGATCAACGACAAAATTCCTGAAGGAAGAGGCAAAGACCCTGCGGTGAGCTTAATTTCCAAATTCGCTTTACTGTGATCTTTGCGATTAGAGCTGGCCACTTTGCTTCTGGCGGGCCCGATTTTACCGCGAAGATTCACACCGTGTTTCTCAGGATTGGCAGTGTTTGCCGAGCTACCCTTACTCTCGATCTTTTTATCCACAGTGCCGCTTTCCATCGACGTGATTTCCAAGTCAAAATCAATTTCAATTTTTTCAACCGCCAGCGAACTGAGCGGTACGATGGTGATGATAGGAAGATGGATTGTGGCGTCGATACTCACCATTTCACACTCGCCGCCTTGTGTTTCAACCAGCTCGTGCCGACTAATAGTCATATCAATCATTCGCGGTAGGTATTTGCCATCTGAAACCTGTTCAAAGCAATACTTGAGCACAAACGCCAATTGTTCATGCGCCATATTCGAATTGGCCCTAGCGGCAGCTTCAAGAGGGGCAGCAATTACCTCATCAATTAAACAGTTGCCACCACTTGCTGGACGAAATCTACTCACTGTCATCTTCTTTCCCTATTCACCCGTTCAGCTATTGCTAGCGATTTAATGCAAACCGGAACCCAAAAAGTCGGTTTGCATTAACACATGTGGTAGCAACTAGATAGTAATAGGCTCTATCGCTTTGGTGTAAGCCTCAATAATGGTATTCACACCTTTAGGAAGGGGTAACTGACCAGCGTGCACCAACACTGTATATTTGGCCGAGTTACTCTTTTGATAATGCGTACTGAAATTAGAGCTATCGCTCTTATCGTAGCTCGCATTGCCTTTTACCGTAGCGGAAATAGGCCCCCAACCGAATTTGGCTTCAAAACTACCAGACGTATGTGTGGAACTGGAAGATGACTGGCTGGAATCCTCACCATAACTGGATTTCACTTCCATCTCAAAGGTAATGTTAACGTTATCAACCCCCAAAGAGTTAAGCGGAATAATAGTCAACAATGGCAATGTGATGGTTGTAGGCGCCTGTTGGATAGAAGGCGGCGATGTTCTTTCATCTATCACTGAGCGATTCAGTGTCATGTTGATCATGATTGGAGAAAGAGAGGGTGTTGACCCCGAATTGTCGGTGTCAAAACAGGTGTCTAACATAAATTTTGTTTGTGTCAGCGCCATCGCGGAATTGGCTTTTGCGGCAGCATTTAACGGCCCACCGATCAGTGAGTCCATGGGCAAGCCAGTGAATTGTTGAGCCATTGAAACGAGAGCAGGTCCTGGAACGTCGGCCATAGTAAATGTCCTATTCTGTTGGTTGATTGATGATACTCATCTGCCTACAACCAAACATCCGTGCCAAGTATCGAAGTACAAATTTTGTACAATTAAAATTAGCAAGGTTATTATGGTAATGCAATGTTTATTTTTTGATCATTTTGTAAATACCTAACAGGCGTTGAACACCTGCAACGTACTTACGTGATCGTACCAGTATGCTGAGGATACTGTTATGTTAGGTTATCATCCCATAAAACCAGATAACGGCTTGAAAGGCAGTTACAATCCGTATTCCCATCCATACAAAGACAATCTGTTAAAGGGTTGTAGTACATATTACAAGCCAATTAACTCAGAAGCTCAGCCTGTGGTTTGTCATTATGATCCTTCAGTCGCCGTGCGTAGAGATCAGCTCAGGGGCATATCTGTGCCTCAGTCAAACACCTCGAATTGCGACGACAATCGCACTGTGGTGCTGGTTAAGTGTGACGTGAAAAATCACCGTGAAAACATAGCTGTGAGATTCATGAGTATTAGCATACTGAAGGGAGCTCTGGCAGAACTACTAGACGTCAAAAAGTGGATGCAAGCATCAATCACACGCTTTAAGCAGTTATTAAAGCTCTCCATTCACTGACTAGCACTTATTTGCTGGCTTGCCATCTTGTTAAGCCGACCACAACGGGTAGTCGTCTCCAATAATAGATTCAATAGTAGAGATTGGTTGGCGATGCCAAAGTATTTCGTTGGTTTTTTTCTCACTGGTATTTTGGTTATGTACACGACCTACATAAAAATCGAAACGATCTAGAATATGAATATCTGTCCCAGCAACCTGAGTTATCATTTGGGTGTCTTCACCGTCGTTCAAGGCAGGGAATGGATGTTGTTGCCAGAAAGCTTTGTGATAACAAAACGACCCTCCAGCGATCCAGTTGCCAAACCTAGGAGGGTACGCATAGATCCACGCTTCACTAGTCGTAGGATTGGCATAATACATACTATTCACACCACATATGTGTTTACCGCTTTGTAATAGATTCGCTACTTGGTAACTAATACGCCAATATGCGAACCAGTCGTCGTCATCCCAGTGTAATATGATTTGTCCGCGGGCTAAATCACAGCAGATGTTGCGTTTTTCCCCAAGCGTCACCTTCCCTTTCAGGTAGTAATATTTGATCAGAGGGTGTTCTGGTATTAAAGAATGTACTGGCTCACTTCCGTCATCCACGATCACCAGTTCTGCACCTGTAAAATCCTGTTTTAGAAAGAGTGCTATCGCCATGGGGAGGTATTTTGCCCGGTTGTAAGTGGGCAGAACACACGACACAACGGGCAATTCACTTCCATAATCAACCTGATTTTTTGCTGGAATAATTTCGAATGTTGGCTGCTGTTCATGACTAGTCGCAGGTTCAGTAACAGAGATCGGAGCTGCATCGCTGCTTTGCGCGCTATGCTCATCAAACGCGATCTTTATAATAGTATCGGTGGCAAAGTGTTCACAAACGTCACCTTTACAATGACTATGATAAGGCTGCCCCGCACCTTTTTGCAGCGCGCAGTGTTTGTCTTGATACGTTTTCTTTGCGTCTTCCAGCAGTTCGGCATTTTTTGCGGAAAAAGGTTTCAGGGGCCTGTACACCAACGCAGATTTAACCCACAAACCATCAATGCCAGCTCTAGCTGCGCGAATGTTGTAATCCATCTCCCAGCAAGGTTGTTCACCAAAACGCTCATCAGCAGCCCCAACCGTTTGTATTGTTTCATGGCTTAACATCATGCAAAAGCACCCGAGACTGAACAATGGGGAAAGAGTGTCTGACTGCCCTTCATATTTATCAGCCCAAGTTTTTACCAATGTTTCGCTATAGCCTTGAGAGGTAACAGGAATGTGCTTTGCAGCGCCTTGCTCGTTCCAACTCAGGTTTGTCGAAGGCCCAACAATGCCCGCAGGCGACGTTTTTAACGCATGCAACAATATATCAATGGTGTTAAAGCCCAACCGAACTCCGCATTCAAGCCACAAATAAGCATCAGCTTCTCCAGACTGTAACAAGGTATTAAACGCCCCCGCTTCGCCCGCCGTGTTCGATGATATTGTTACGCATTGATTAATGTGTTCAGGAAGAGATTCTGGAATTACGGTGTGCTGATCGACAATAACGGTAATATCGTTTTCGATATTTGAGCCGTGTAGTGAATCTATCGTAGCGGCAAGGTATTCCCAGTCACCGTTAACATAAATCCCTGTCCTTAATTGCATCACTAGCAACCTTATTCGCTCGAGCACCCAATAGATAAAATATAAGGTGTATTCAAAATAGCACCAAGTCAATAACCAAACATACTCTGGTTACACACTGTGCAAGCGGCGATAATTGCTAGTTTGCATGCCATACCATGACAGATATACATCTGATGAGCCGACTAGGGCATAGACATACAAAGATAATATTGTGGGTAAAAATAGAAAAAGATGTTTTAGAAACAATTGGGTAAGGTGAATCTTTCCCCGTTTATGGGGTAAAATCAGCAAAGAGAGCTTATTAATTATAAGAAAATGGTGCCCGGGGCCGGACTTGAACTGGCACGCTGTTACCAGCGAGGGATTTTAAATCAGCATGCATTTCAAATTTAAAACAATTACTTAAATATCATCTTCATAATATACCACACATCTAAAAACGACGTATTACCAGCAAAATAAGACGGATATTATGAATCATAAAACTATGTGATATCAGTTAAAAAGTGAAAATTCTAACTTGCGCTGGCAAAGAATTGAACGAGACGCAATTAGCCCTAGAACTTCAGTTATTGCACTGAAGTGAACATCAACGCCTCATTAAGTCTTTAGTAGCGGCATCACTGATGCTTCAACCATTGTGCCGTGGACAGTAAATTTAAAACAAACTGTAAATAATGAGTGTTTCGAACTTGCCTTAAACGCTTGTAATGTTGTTATGGCTTCGGTTCAAAGCACTTTTTATATTCTACAGCCCATGATTCGAAGAACTCAGTTCGTACATTAAGTTCAACTAACTTATCGAACATAGGTGAGCGTTCAAGATTACCCCATATCAGATGTTTTTTACTAAAGTTCATTAATTCAATCATGTCATTGGTGTCATACGCGGCCCAGACAAGTTGCATAAGTTCGTCTAATTCCTTAGAGTCATTTGAGGCAAGAAGAGTCTCTAACGTTGAGTAAAATGCACTTTCTGCATTACATGCTAAATTTCCAACAATGTCATACTTTTTTCTTTTATTCTTCTCATCCAGTAATTGGTATTGATGATTAAAGTGATAAACATTTGTGCGAACTGTCGGCTTTAGATCAGGAATCAACTTACCAATGCTATCCCTAAAATCGTCGGTATTCCGATTCATAGCAGCATGAAACAATTCTGATAGCTTTATCAAATGGTGTTTCCGATCTTCTTTTTCCCACCGCAATGTCACTAAATCATTTTGGACTTGGTTTTGTTTCAATGACTGAACGATATAGACAATTGAAACCAGAGTGAAAATTGGAGATAAAATACCGCCAACAAATGACCCAAATGCTCCCCAACTTGAATTATCATAGCTAATGACATACCCACCTTGGTACGTCATCACGAACCACCATATAGCCATTGGAGCGATGTATATTAATAACAAGAGTAAGCCGAACCTGTGGAACCAGTTCTTCAATATAGACTCCCCAATGTAGACCCGTTTCTCAATTTTCAACTGAATAACATCTTATTACTCATATAGCATAGTAACACTCGTTTCTACAAAAAATACATGTTTTGTATTTTCATAGTAAGAAGTAAATGTCCACAATTCGGTCATTTCGAAAATCTAATCGATTATAAGGAAGTATAAAAATCGCCCTATTAAAAAGTTTCGAAACGTCTATCTTTAATAGTGACAGTTCTCGTAAGACAAGTGATGACCCATTGTGGATGGGATGGTGTTATCAAGGCTCTTCATCATTAACGGGGGACACCCGCATTCATTAAACTGATTTTGCGAAGAATCATTTAATGGAGAGTACAGATGTCCCACGCAGGTACTATTTTAGGCATAAGTG
>NZ_JBSWYY010000021.1:0-62241 GCF_056161325.1 Alteromonas sp. ABE4_545 | reverse complement strand
TCTGCGTTTCTGTGTATCGAGACTTTTTCATCAGGAGTTCTCCTTTCTTGGCTCAGTTTACGCCGAAGAACTCTAAAAAGGTATGTCGCTATTTTAGGGGAGGTTTACAATTTCTGACGACACTATAAATCACGCTTTAAATACCTTATTTGGCATACCATCAAGCGCGCAAAAGAAAAAGGGAATCCAGTTACCAAACCTAATGCAAGAAGCTGGCATAGAGGAACACTTTACTGTCCATGATCTTCGGAGAACGTGCCGTTCAAGGCTTTCACAGCTAAAAGTTTCCTCTAATGTCGCGGAAAAGTGCATTAATCACAAGATAAAGGGTGTTGAAGGTGTTTATGATCAGTGGGGCTACTTTGACGAAAGGAAAGAAGCTATAAGTAAGCTCGCGGATAAACTCGATAAACTTTGGTGAGATACTTAAAAAAGAGTATTCTATTGATAATAAATGGGTTGTGGGTGAAGCATTGGAAATGACTAAAGAAAAAGACTGGAATGAGTTAATTGCAGAGCTTCGAGAAAGTAGCGAAATAGAGTGTAAGAAATCAAAAAAAGATTTGCCCAAAGATGTTTGGGAAACTTATAGCGCATTTGCTAACACCTATGGTGGAACTATATTCTTAGGGTTGACTGAACTTAAAGATGGCTCTTTTGAAGTTAGTGGAGTGGAGGATGCAGCCGCTATAAAGAAAAGACTATTTGATAGCTTAAATAACTCAGAGAAAGTTAGCGTTAATCTGCTAACCGATTCAAACGTTGAAGAACTAGATATCGAAGGCAAAGTCGTCCTGCGAATTACCGTTCCCAAAGCCCATAGAAAAGTTAAACCAGTCTACATTAACAACAATCCCAAGCTTGGTTGTTATGTCCGTCATCACGAGGGGGATTACCGTGCTGATGAAGAAGCACTACAAAGAATGTGGGCAGAGAAAGGTCATGAACCAAGGGATGCTCAATTTTTATTAAATTATGATTTAAATGATATTGACCACGATACATTGAAGAGGTATCGGCAAATTTTCCAGACTCGCCAACCTGAGCATAAGTTTAACAGTCTAGATGACAAAGAGTTTCTCAGAAAGCTTGGCGGTTGGAAGAGAGACCGTAATTCAGGAGAAGAAGGCTTAACTTTAGCTGGTCTGTTAATGTTTGGTGATGGTACTAGTATTAAAGAGTATTTAGCTCATTACCATTTAGATTACATAGAAAGAGAAGATGCTGATAAGTCTTCTAGATATGTTGACCGACTAACCTTAGACGGTAGTTGGTCAGGCAACTTATATGACTTTTATTTGAAAGTATATAGAAAATTAACTACGGATATTAAAGTTCGATTCAATTTAGAGTCGGATGCAAGAAAAGATACAACTCCAGTTCATGAAGCTATTCGAGAAGCTTTGGTTAATACATTAGCTCATGCTGATTTTGCCTGCCACAAAGCGATAACCATCGTTAAACGTCCTGATATGTTTGGTTTCAGGAATCCAGGGTTAATGAGAATTCCGATCACCAAAGCTATTGAAGGTGGAGAAAGTGATTGCCGTAATAGTGCAATACACGATATGTTCCGCATGGTTGGTTTGAGTGAAAGGCTTGGCTCTGGTGTTAACTCCATATTTTCTAATTGGTCAAGCCAACACTGGCAGCTACCTAAACTATATGAGCTAGTGGAAACCGAACAAACCTTACTTGAGCTTAGAATGATAGACTTAGTAGATCCTCAAGTGCTCGGCCACTTGATAAGTCTATTTGGCGAAAAGTTTAACCAGTTGGGGCAATTAGACCGAACAATTTTGATTACAGCTGCAACAGAGAAGTGGGTTAATCACGAGCGGGTCATGCAATTAACCTCGGAACACTCTAGAGAGGTTACGCTTGCCCTACCTAGATTAGAAAGAAATGGCTTCCTTCAATCGACAGGTTCTCAAAAAGAAAAGTTCTATACATTACCTGGCTCCAAAGTTTCTACTGTTGATGAAATTTTTAGCGGCGTATCAAATACTAGCACTATATTCGGAGCTAGCTCCGAATATAGTGATAATACCTCCGAAGCTAAGAATATAAGCTCCGATGATAAGGCTGTTTCTATCCAAGACAAACAGAAACCTAGAGATGCTCTAGGAAGGCTTATACTAGAGGGCGTAGAATATCCATACATAGATGATCTAAGAACCTTAGAACCTACATTTAAAGGGAAGTTAGAAAATTTAGCCTCCGAGTCAAAAAATAACAAACGACTTTCGAAAGAAGTTATGCAAAGTATTATTCTGAGCGTTTGCTCCGAACATTATGTCTCTAGACCTGTTCTATCAGAGCTTCTCAGTCGCTCTTCGGACGCACTAAGGCAAAGTTACTTAACTTCTATGGTTAGAGATGGGGTGCTTAGTTATGCATTTCCTCAGCAGCCCACACATGAAAAGCAAGGGTATATTTCAAGTACCTCTCTTTCTGAACAAAACATAGAATAGAAGTTTTTCAACGTTTACAATACGTTATAAATCTTCAATTACCGTCATAAGCAGTAACCAAGGTGCTATGACGGTAATACTATGCCTTCACAACCCCTTCTAAAGCTTCACTCTCCTTCATATACACCCAAAATCGACTGTTCAGATAAGCTGATGGAAACCATGTTATCAATTGGCTTTGATAACATCTATTACCCAAAATTAGATAAATACGGTGTTTTTTTAAGAAAATATAAGTGAAACTATGGTCTGGATCACACAGACAATAATGACAATATATCCATGAAAATTCTTAAATATACACTTCTATTAATCACGACTTTAGCCTTTTCTTCTCAGGCTAAAAATGCCAATTTCACAGACGTCGACACTGTGTTAAACACCTTACACAGCGCCGCTGCTGCGGCCGACTGGGATGCGTATTTTGGCGTGTATCACGACGATGCGATATTCATTGGTACCGACGCAACAGAAACATGGACAATGGCCGAATTTAAAACCTACGCCAAACCTGCATTTGAGCGAGGCACAGGGTGGACCTATCACAGTTACGACCGGCACATCTATTTCTCACCTGACAATCAGGTGGCGTGGTTCGATGAAATGCTTAGCAATCAATCTTTGGGCACAACGCGAGGAACCGGCGTTCTAGTAAAAACTGATTCGGGATGGAAAGTCATGCAGTATCACTTAGTGATTCCTGTACCTAATGACATTGCCGACGACGTAGCTGAGCAAATTCAGCGTTATCAGAAAAAACAAAAGCAACAATAGAAAAAGCCGACAAATTTGTCGGCTTAAATTTTTTTACTCTGTTATTGGTTGAATTTCTAATTCTACCCGACGATTTTGTTGGCGGCTCGCATCGTCAACATTGGGGACTTTTGGCTGGTATTCACCTAAACCAACGGTAGTAATACGCTTGCTGTTCACACTGAAAGCCATTAACTGCGCTTTTACCGAATTTGCACGACGTTCGGAAAGGGCCTGATTATATTGTTCTGAGCCTGTGTCATCAGTATGCCCTTTGATCAACAAGGTGGTTTTTTCATATTCATTGATCACTTTTGCCACGTCTTGCAATATCGGATTAAACGTTGGGCTAATAGCTGAACTATTGGTCGCAAAAGTAATGTCACCAGGCATCACCAGTTTTAGGTTGTCTCCTTCACGCACAACTTGTACACCGGTATCAGCTAGTTCTTCACGTAGCGCTTCTTCTTGCTTATCCATGTACACACCAATTGCGCCACCAGCAATAGCGCCTACAGCGGCGCCCCATACATATCGGCTTTTGTCATGATCGCCAGTAGCTTTACCTAATATGGCACCTACCACTGCACCTATCGCTGCGCCCCTCTGAGAATTCGACGCATTGGTAGCACAACCACCAACAGCTAACGTAAAACTTAATGCACCCGCTACGAGAAGCTTATTCATAAATCGGTCTCCTTGGTATCACTCAATCTTTGAGAAAATCATTGGTTAATGTCGATAATAGTAAGTACGAGCAAAGTTTATTCCATACTGCACACTCGCAGTATAGTGGGGGCTATCTGAACCTAACCTAAATAATGGCAGGGCGCTAAGACAATTGTTGTTGCTGAATTGCGACAATACTTGCTAGTCGATCGCGATTGATTCGTGAAAGTAGGCATTGAAGTCGAGTTTATATTCGGATGCAATAACCGCTTCCACAATCGTGATTGATTGTTCTTTTGCAACATCCACCACTTTTTGCTCGATATAATGTTGTCCGCTCGCTGAATAGAACACTTTAACCACTGGAGCTAATGGGTTTTGGTCATTTTGTTTAATCACCAAACCTAAACGGTCATTGGACAGTTTTACTAAACTACCTACAGGGTAAACGCCCATACATCGGATAAAGTGTTGGACCAAGGTACTATCAATTCGTTCAGGAGCCTCATCGAGCAAAATTCTCAATGCCTTTTGGCTACTCATTCCCGGCTTATAACATCTGTCAGCGGTCAGGGCGTCATACATGTCAGCAATCGCAAGCATGCGGCCTTCATGAGAAATATCATCTGCGCCCTTACCAAGGGGGTAACCTTTTCCGTCAAGGCGCTCGTGATGTTCGCTGACAATTCGCACTAATCGAGGGTCAACACTAGCCTCGTTGAGTGCGTCAACGCCATAGGTTACGTGCTGTTGCATAATGGCCATTTCATCGTCGGTTAAACGGCCCGGCTTATGCAAAATTTCGTCTGGAACCAGTATTTTCCCAAGATCGTGTAGAAAACCTGCATGGGCAAGCTCTTCAATAGCATGTTGTTCCATGCCACAAAATTGACCAAAGTTAGCCAATAGAATCGCTACATTTAAAGAGTGTTCGAGTAAGTAATCGTCTTTTTCTTTTATACGAGATAAGCAAAGTAGGGCGTTGGGGTTACGCTGAATAGACCCGACCATTTTGTTGGTAAAACCACGGGGAATTTTGTCGTCGAATGGCAGCCCTTTTTGCACTGCGTTTATTAAGTCTGATTGAAGCTTTTTACCCTGTTTATGAAGTTTTTTCGCCGTTTCAAGCTCAATGGCCATACTTGTTGGGGTGGCTTTTTGCGGCTGGCTGCCCTCTGTTTGCTGTTCGCTTTTATCTTTCGGTGTTGATGCGCATTTACTCTCATCAATAATCACCTCGGCCACGCCTTTTTTCTTAAGGGCAGCAATGGCGTTTGACGAATTAACTCGCCCTTGAGCTTTCACCTGCAACCCACCTTTTTGTTTAGCGATGGACTGCACATACATGCCTGGCTCAAGTAAATCGATGGAGATTGTTTTTAGTTTTTGTTCACTCATACTACTTTTTGCGGCGAAAACCCTGTTGTTAAAAACACACGCTCAACGTTAAAATTCGAGATGATGGAGCAAAAATGACAAATCTGGTTGCCATTGATACACCTTCATCTTTACTCGATTATTGGCAACCATGACCCCATCTGCAAGTAATAATTGTGTTTGCTCTTTTGCCATTTCACTACCTACCGGAAAAGCAATTTCTCCACTGCCGCGTAATACGCGATGCCAAGGCAGTAAAGATGGTCCAGAATAGGCAGAAAGACACTTACTCACCATACGCGCTCGGCCCGGCCAACCCGCTAAGTCAGCTACCTGCCCGTAACTTGCCACGTGACCTTCAGGGATCAGTTTTACTACCGCCCATATTTTCTCTTTTCTATCTAATTGCGGCATACTAATGCTCGGTATCTTTTTGTATTTTTGTTATGCGCAGTTATTGCACACAGTGTCACTATCCAACAAAAACGTGTTTATGTGAAGCTATCCAACCTATTGCGGTTCCTATTAAGGTCGTTGTGCTTCAACATCCCGATGAAGTAGGCCATGCGAAAAATACCGTTCGCTTGATGCAACTTGCCATGCCAAAATCGCTAACCGTAGCAGTGGGTATCACTCCTGAAGATTTTAGTGATGTTCAACAACAGATAGATATCGACAACACCGTGGTGATTTATCCTTCCCCGAGCAGTCAAGGTATGGAATCTGACAAGCAATGGAAGTGTGAAAACCCCGACACTATTCTGTTGTTAGACGGCAGTTGGCGAAAAGCCTTCTCGTTATGGCAAAACAACCCGTGGTTGCATGAGATAAGGCAGTGGCACTTTGAGTCGATACCAGACAACCGCTACCACATCAGGAAAACTGACAAAGAAAACAGCCTATCAACGCTTGAGGCCACTGCGTATTGTTTGCAGCAACGTTACCACGTTGACACAGCGCCTCTCATGAGCCTTTTTGACCATTTTGTTAACCAGTGGACCCAATATACTAAATAACTTCGTTACACCACTCTCATGGGCATATAGCCCCGATGTTCTTTGATCAGTGAAATCCAGTTACTGATAGCAGGGTAGTCGGATAAATCAAAGCCGCCCTCGTGCGCAACATGGGTATAAGCAAATAAGCTCACATCGGCAAGAGTGAGTTGATCACCCACAAGAAAAGGCGTTTGATGTAACTGCTGTTCCATAACCTGTAGCGCCTTATGGCCACCTACTTGCTTTTGTTCATATTCGGCTTTGCGATCATCAGGCAAACCAAGATATAAATTAATGAATCGGGCAACCGCGATGTAAGGTTCGTGACTGTATTGCTCAAAGAACTGCCACTGCAGCATTTTAGCAGCGTCATAAGGTTTAGTAGGGATTAACGCCGAGCCGGCTGCGAGATAATTTAAAATAGCGTTTGATTCAGATAAACAGCGGCCATCATCAAACTCCAGCAATGGAATTTTGCCATTGGGATTTTTAGCGAGAAAGTCTGACGTTTGAGTATCACCTTTGAGAATATCGACTTCTTCCCATTCGCAACTCTTGCCAAGTAAGCCTAAGAGCAACTGGATTTTATAGCAGTTTCCTGAACGGCTATCGCCATATACCTTCATACATCTTCCTTTTTATGTCGCACAAATAGCTGTGTTTTTTATACACTGCTTCAATCTATTTGGCTAGGTAGCGCATCTATTCAGACCACACCGCAAATTCGTTATTGCTAGGATCAGTAAAATGAAAACGTCGGCCGCCGGGAAAGCTAAAAATTGGCTTGCAGATTTTGCCGCCCGCTTGCTCTACTTTTTCGAGTGTTGCTTCTAACGCTTTGCTGTAAAACACAATCAAAACACTGCCGTTTTCGGTACTTACATTGAGGTCTGATTGATAAAAACCACCAGTGATTTCACTGTCTCTAAACTCGCAGTAAGCCTCACCGTAATCAGTAAACTCCCAATGAAAAACCGCAGCGAAAAAAGCTTTTGAAGCGGGTATGTTCTTGCAGGGTAACTCGAGATAGTTGATCATAGTGTTGCCTTTCATAAGCAGTTTTAGAACTGCTAGTTGTAGCTAACAACTGTATTTATGTCCAGTTAATTTTAAACAGGCATAAAAAAACCCGGATAAACCGGGCTTTTTAACGCTGTAAATTTTATTTGCGCAGCTTTTGAATCAAGCGTAATTGCGCAATGGCTTCCGCTAGCTCTTGAGCTGCTTCCGCGTAATTTAAATCAGCACCTGCATTGGCGATATGCTCTTCAGCACGTCGTTTGGCTTCTGCAGCAGCCTGCTCGTCGAGATCTTCAGCGCGAACCGCAGTGTCTGCTAGAACGGTAACATTGCCAGGTTGTACTTCTAGTACACCACCAGCAACGTAGATGACTTCTTCTTCACCGTGCTGTTTAACCAAACGCACCATGCCAGGTTTGATTGCAGTAATAAGTGGTGCGTGACCTGGATAAATACCCAATTCACCTTCACTACCTGTCACCTGAATCGTTTCAACGCGACCAGAGAAAATTTGCTCTTCTGCGCTTACTACATCCAAGTGAACTGTCATTGCTGCCATGTGAACCTCCTGATTAGGTACGTAAGTCTAGTAAGCTGGCTGACGAGTCAACCAGCTAATCAACTAGACTATTTCTTGGCTTTTTCCAGTGCTTCGTCGATTGAGCCAACCATGTAGAACGCTTGTTCTGGTAGGTCGTCATAATCACCGTTCAGAATGCCTTTAAAGCCACTGATTGTGTCTTTAAGTGCAACATACTTACCAGGAGAACCAGTAAATACTTCTGCTACGAAGAAAGGCTGAGACAAGAAACGCTGAATTTTACGAGCACGTGTTACCACTTGCTTGTCTTCATCAGACAGTTCGTCCATACCTAGGATCGCGATGATGTCTTTCAGCTCTTTATAGCGCTGAAGTACTGATTGAACACCACGAGCAGTTTCATAGTGTTCCTGACCGATAACCAATGGATCTAGCTGACGTGAAGTTGAATCCAGAGGGTCTACCGCAGGGTAAATACCCAAAGATGCGATATCACGAGACAGTACTACGGTTGCATCCAAGTGAGCAAACGTGGTTGCTGGTGACGGGTCAGTCAAGTCATCGGCTGGTACGTATACCGCCTGGATAGATGTGATTGAACCAGTCTTAGTAGACGCGATACGTTCCTGTAGAACACCCATTTCCTCAGCAAGTGTAGGCTGATAACCTACTGCTGATGGCATACGACCTAGCAATGCAGATACCTCAGTACCAGCAAGCGTGTAACGGTAGATGTTATCTACGAAGAATAGAACGTCACGACCTTCATCACGGAATTTCTCCGCCATAGTCAAACCAGTCAATGCAACGCGCAAACGGTTACCCGGTGGCTCGTTCATCTGGCCGTATACTAGTGATACTTTATCTAGTACGTTTGAATCGTTCATTTCATGATAGAAATCGTTACCCTCACGAGTACGCTCACCAACACCAGCGAATACAGAGTAACCGCTGTGCTCGATGGCGATGTTACGGATAAGTTCCATCATGTTTACGGTTTTACCAACACCCGCACCACCGAACAAACCAACTTTACCACCTTTAGCGAACGGGCATACCAAGTCGATAACTTTGATACCCGTTTCTAGTAGTTCTACAGAGCTAGACTGTTCTTCGTAGCTAGGTGCTGCACGGTGAATAGACATACGCTCTTCTTCACCGATAGGGCCCGCTTCGTCAATTGGGTTACCTAGTACGTCCATGATACGGCCTAGTGTAGCTGTACCTACTGGAACTGAAATAGGCGCACCGGTGTTTTCTACTGCAACACCACGACGCAAACCATCAGTAGTACCAAGCGCGATACCACGCACGACACCACCACCTAATTGTTGTTGCACTTCCAGGGTCAACCCGGACAAGTCACCATCGGTAACTTTAAGTGCGTCATATACACTGGGTACCGCATCTTGTGGAAACTCGATGTCCACAACGGCGCCAATGATTTGGACGACCTTACCTTGACTCATAATTTGTCCTCGTTATCTTTTCTAAACCTTTGCCTACACCGCTGCGGCGCCACCAACAATCTCACTGATTTCTTGTGTGATTGCTGCTTGACGTGCTTTGTTGTATACCAATTGCAAATCATCGATCAGGTTACCGGCGTTATCAGTAGCGGCTTTCATTGCTACCATTCGCGCGGCTTGCTCTGATGCGGCGTTTTCTACTACGCCCTGGTATACTTGAGATTCAATGTAACGCACCATCAATGCCTCTAAAATTGGCTTTGGATCTGGCTCGTATACATAATCCCAACGATGCTTTAATGCTTCGTCTTCTGACTTTGGCAAAGGCAGTAATTGATTGCTCACAGGCTTTTGCGCCATGGTGTTAACGAAGTTGTTGTAAACTAGGAATACACGATCTAATTTACCTTCGTCGTACGCTTTTAACATCACACGTACTACACCAACGATATCGCTCACAGACGGTGCGTCACCCAATCCTGATTCAGCAGCAAGCACGTTGCCACCAAAACGATTGAAGAAACCACACGCCTTAGAACCTAACGCGGCGAAATCCACTTCTACACCCTGTTCTTGCCAGTTTTTAACTTGCTGGGTGACGAGCTTAAATTCGTTAGTGTTAAGACCACCACATAAGCCTCGGTCAGTGGAAATCACAATGTAGCCGACGCGCTTGACTTCACGCTCTTCCAAATAAGGATGGCGATATTCAAGGTTACCGTTAGCAATGTGACCAATCACTTTAAGCATGTTTTCTGCGTATGGACGGCCGTGGGCCATACGTTCCTGCGCCTTTTTCATTTTAGACGCAGCAACCATTTCCATCGCACTGGTAATCTTTTGAGTATTCTTGATACTCCCAATCTTACCTTTAATTTCTTTACCGCTGGCCATGACTATCTCTCCGATTACTCAACGTAGTGTGCTGACTTTCGTCAGCGCCATTGATTACCAAGTTTGTGTCGCTTTGAACTTTGTTAAAGCGTCATTCAACTGAGACTCAATGTCGTCGTTGTAGTTACCTGTTTCGTTGATAGTCTTCATTAGGTCAGCATAGTCGCTGTGCATGTAAGAATGTAGCGCTGCTTCGAAGTCTAGGATCTTGTTCAGTTCCACGTCTTTCAAATAGCCTTTTTCTACAGCAAACAAAGACACGCCAGTTTCAGCCACTGATAGCGGCGTATACTGCTTCTGCTTCATCAACTCGGTTACACGCTCACCATGCTCAAGTTGAGCACGTGTTGCTTCGTCGAGGTCAGATGCGAACTGAGAGAATGCTGCCAATTCACGGTACTGAGCCAAGGCTAGACGAATACCACCACCTAGCTTCTTAACGATCTTAGTTTGCGCTGCACCACCAACACGAGATACCGAGATACCTGCGTTTACAGCAGGACGGATACCAGCGTTGAACAAGTCAGTTTCTAGGAAGATCTGACCGTCAGTAATTGAGATTACGTTGGTTGGTACGAATGCAGAAACGTCACCCGCTTGAGTTTCAATGATAGGTAGCGCAGTTAAAGAACCGGTTTGACCTTTCACTTCACCGTTGGTGAAACGCTCAACATACTGCTCGTTTACACGTGCAGCACGTTCTAGCAAACGTGAGTGTAGATAAAAAACGTCACCTGGGTATGCTTCACGACCAGGAGGACGTTTCAATAGCAACGAGATTTGACGATATGCAACAGCTTGCTTAGACAAATCATCATATACGATAAGGGCGTCTTCACCGCGGTCACGGAAGTATTCACCCATTGTACAACCAGAGTAAGGCGCTAGGTATTGTAGTGCCGCAGACTCAGATGCAGATGCTGCAACCACGATAGTGTGGGCAAGGGCACCGTGCTCTTCTAGTTTGCGTACAACGTTAGCGATGGTAGAAGCTTTCTGACCTACCGCTACGTAAACACATTTAATACCAGTGTCTTTCTGCTTGATAATGGCATCAACGGCCATCGCTGTTTTACCAGTCTGACGGTCACCGATCAGCAACTCACGCTGACCACGACCGATTGGAATCATAGAGTCAACAGACTTATAACCAGTTTGTACTGGTTGGTCTACCGATTGACGCTCGATTACACCTGGTGCAATTTTTTCTACAGGTTCAAAACCTTCAGCATCGATAGCACCTTTACCATCGATTGGCTCACCTAGGGTGTTAACAACACGACCTAGAAGTGAACGACCTACTGGTACCTCAAGAATACGGCCAGTAGACTGAACTTTTGTACCTTCTTTAAGATCCGCATAAGGACCCATAACAACAGCACCAACTGAGTCACGCTCAAGGTTTAGTGCAATTGCGTAGCGACTGCCAGGAAGCTCAATCATTTCACCTTGCATTACATCGGCTAGGCCGTGAATGCGAATAATACCGTCGGTTACTGCGACGATGGTGCCTTCATTGCGTGCTTCACTGGTAACATCAAACTGTTCAATTCGCTTTTTGATCAGTTCTGCTATTTCAGTGGAATTAAGTTGCATTACTCTTATCCCCGTTATGCTTGCAACGCGTCTGCGAGACGGTTCAATTTAGATTTCACGGAACCATCGATGACTGTATCACCGGCTTTAATTACCATACCGGCAACAAGGGCAGGGTCCACGTTACAAATAAGCTTCACTTTACGTGCCAAACGTTTCTCTAATGAGGCAGCCAAACTTGATTGCTGAGATTCAGACAAATCAGTGGCAGACGTTACGTCTACTTCAATTTCTTTGTCGTAATCTGCTTTAAGTGCATCAAATAAAGCTGAAATCGCTGGCAAAGCCAGCAAACGTTTATTCTCGGCCAAGACTTTCATCAAGTTTTGACCGTGTTCATCGAGTTGTTCACCACAAACGCTAACAAACAAGTCTGCTAGTTTCTCTGCAGCAAGGGCACCGGTTAATAACTGGTGCACCTCTTCGTTGCTCGCAACAGCTGCGGCGAAAGCTAACATCTCTTGCCATTTTTCAACGGCTTGGTGCTCGACAGCAAAATCGAAAGCGGCTTTAGCATAGGGACGAGCTACGGTTGTCAATTCAGACATGGCTCATCTCCTCTATTAAAGCTCAGCGACAAGTTTTTCAACAATGTCGTTTTGTGCGTTTGCATCGATTTCACGTTGAAGAATTTGCTGTGCGCCAGCAACTGCAAGAGCAGCGACTTGCTTACGCAATTCTTCCTTGGCACGATTGCGTTCAGCTTCAATCTCGGCATAACCTTGAGCAATGATTTTCTCACGCTCAGCATGGCCTTTCTGCGTTTCTTCATCAACAAGTTGATTAGCACGCTTCTTGGCTTGCTCGATAATTTCCGCTGCTTGCGCTTTCGCGTCTTTCAGTTGCTCAGTGGCTTTCGCTTGAGCAAGCTCTAAATCTTTTTCGGCGCGTTCAGAAGCTTCAAGCCCATCGGCAATCTTCTTTTGACGCTCCTCAAGTGCTGCCATGATCGGTGGCCAGACTTTCGCCATGCAGAACCACACGAAAACGATGAAAGCAATGAGTTCACCGATTAGAGTAAGGTTGATATTCACAACCGTCCCTCCCTAATATTGTTCGTTTACAAAAATGGCTGGTTTGTAGCTAATTAAGCGCCAAGAACGAACAACATGTATAGAGCGATAGCCACACCGATCATCGCGATCGCATCGATAAGACCCGCTACGATGAACATTTTTACTTGCAGTGTAGGCGCTAGTTCAGGCTGACGAGCAGCTGACTCTAGGAATTTACCACCCAAAAGACCGAAGCCGATTGCTGGACCTAGAGCACAAAGGCCGATCAGGATACCAACTGCAATGTACAGACTACCTAAAATTTCCATAGTTTTTCACCTTTAGTTTTGAAGTTAAAAATTAAAAAAGTTAATAAATTTAAAAAATTAGTGTTCTTCGCTCGCCATGCTCAAGTACACGATGGTCAACATCATGAAAATGAACGCTTGCAAAGGAATAACCAATAAGTGGAACGCGGCCCAAATGAAGTGCAACGGTAGCTGCCATAAGCCCATTGTGCCTGCGATAAGGATGAAGATAAGTTCACCCGCGTATAAGTTACCGAACAAACGCAGCGACAATGAAAGCGGCTTAGCCAGTAGCGAAACCAATTCAAGGATAAAGTTGAACCAATACAACCAAGGTGTATTGAATGGGTGAGCATAAAGTTCTTTAAGGAAGCCACCCACACCTTTGATTTTGATTGAGTAGAAGATCATCAGTGCAAATACACCAATTGACAGTGCGAACGTCATGTTAACGTCGGTAGTCGGTACAACCTTCATGTATACGTGTGCAGGATCGTGACCCATTGCGCCGCCAATCTGCTGAGCTGCCCAAGGCAAGAAGTCAACAGGGATTAGGTCCATCAAGTTCATTAGCAATACCCATACGAAGATGGTAAGTGCTAAAGGCGCGATAAGTGGGCTCTTGCCGTGATATGTGCTTTTTACCGTGTCGTCCACGAACTCAACGATTAACTCTACCGCAGCCTGAAACTTAGTCGGCACGCCAGCCGTCATAGACTTAGCCGCTTTACGGAAAAGATAAAGGAAGAGGATCCCTAAAACCACAGACCAAGCTAGCGTATCAACGTGAACGGCCATAAAGCCTTCACCGACGGTCGCATTGGTCAAGTGGTGCTGAATGTAACCGCTAACGGTTTGTTCTCCACCAGATGATGCCATTTTTTTTCCCAAATTGTTTAAAGTTAAAAAATCCGTTCAGCCTGAATCTATTAACCTTCCGGGAAGTTCAGGCAATGTCACCGCACTTAGTTTTTATTGATGTTTGTGCGTGTGAAATATAGCAATCCTGGCCATTGCGCGATAAGCGTCACAATGTAGCCGATAAATAAGGGTAGTACTTGTACGTCAGTTTTTTTGAAAACAATTGCAAAAAGTACAATTGTAAGCACTAACTTCAACGCACTGCCTTTCCTAAAGCTACGCACAACGTCTTGATTTTGTTGTGCCCCTGCGTAGCGAAAAGCAAAAAATGCAAATATTGCACTGGGTAAAATACACACCCCAGTACCTATTAGCGCGAACACACCGCTTGTTGTGTTCATGCCGACAGCGAGTATCGCCGAAATTAAAAGCCCCGCGCATAGCTGTGTAATTAGTGTTTTTTTCGCTAATTGCTGGCCCTTTGAGGCGATTTTATTTACCACGTAAATCAGTGCTCGTTGTCGCGTAATAAAAAGCGTCAGAAGTATACTGTTTTACCGATAATTTTCAACACTTCAACGTATTTTGAATTTTATTTTGGAAATTTACCAAAGCAATAACAAAACCCCTGTACTACCTTGGTCGTATATTTATTATCGATATGTTTTAAGTCGGTGGGGTTACACGAGACAAAAACGCTTAATGTATTTTATTTAAAATCCCATCAAGCTGTTCTAAATCATTAAAATTAATAACAATTTTACCTTTTCCTTTGGCGTTATGGTCGATCGAAACTGCTGCACCCAGGTTTTCTGAGAGAGCGGTAACTAATCTTTCCACGTCGGGATCAACTTTCTTTTCTGCTTTAGGTTTAACCGGTTCCAGTAACTTGCGTACTAACTTTTCAGTATCCCTTACAGTTAAACCTTTACCTGAAACCACTTGAGCGGCCTCAGATTGGGCTTCACCCTCTAGGGCCAGTAGCGCACGCGCATGGCCCATTTCAATATCGCCGTACTCAACTAACAGTTTTACGTCGTCATTGAGGTTGTTTAAACGCAATAAGTTGGTGATTGTTGTACGAGATTTCCCTACTGCTTCGGCGACTTCCGCGTGAGTTAACTCAAACTCGTGCATTAAACGGTCGAGCGCTTGCGCCTCTTCCATCGCATTTAGGTCTTCGCGCTGAATATTTTCAATTAACGCGATAGCCACTGCCGCTTCGTCTGGCACGTCTTTGATAATACATGGCACAACATCGAGTTGAGCCAACTGAGACGCACGCCAACGGCGTTCACCGGCAATAATCTCGTAACGGTCAGTACCAATAGTTCGCACAACAATGGGTTGAATCACACCTTGAGAGCGAATCGATGAAGCCAGTTCTTCAAGCGCTTCTGGCGACATGTCTTTACGAGGTTGGTACTTACCGGGCGACAAAAACTCTATTGGCAGCTTTTTAAGTTCACTTTGCACGTTAGATACGCTGCTTTGTTCAGATGTATCTAATTCACGTTGTGCTGATGATTGGCTAGTCGCTAATAGGGCATCTAACCCTCGACCCAGTCCTCTTTTTTTCGCTGACATAGTGTCCTCAATGCCTAAAGCTGAATGTTAAATGAAGCAATAAGGGTTTTAACTGGCTTTCGCCGCGGCTTGCATAGATTTGTCGCGACGTCTGAGTATTTCACCCGCTAAAGCCAGATAGGCTTTTGCACCGGTTGAGGATTTATCATAGTACATGGCTGGGGCACCAAAACTGGGTGCTTCCGCTAATCTCACGTTGCGAGGAATGACTGTGCGATAAACCTGTTCACCAAAATGACGTTTTAATTGCTCTGATACGTCATTAGCCAACCGGTTTCGGGGATCATACATGGTTCTGAGCACACCTTCTATCCTAAGATTCGGATTTACCACCGAGGCGAGCTTTTGAATGGTGTCCATTAGCGCCGTTAAACCTTCCAACGCATAATATTCGCACTGCATTGGCACGAGAACTGAATCGGCCGCCGCTAATGCATTAACGGTAAGTTGGTTGAGGGAAGGCGGGCAATCTATAAAAATAAAATCATAATAACTCTGCACCGGCTCAAGTGCATTTCTCAAGCGCACTTCACGGGCAAAAAGCTCCATCAACTTTATTTCAGCTGCCGTTACATCGCCATTCGCAGCAATGAGGTCGTACTTGCCACTGGTGTCTTTTACGATCACGTCAGAAACAGGTTGTTCTTCGATAAGCAGTTCATAAGCCGTTGCGTCAACTTCGTATTTGTCGACGCCACTTCCCATTGTTGCATTACCTTGTGGATCCAAATCTATCAACAAGACTTTGCGTTTGGTGGCAGCCATAGATGCAGCAACATTCACTGCAGTTGTTGTTTTACCAACACCACCTTTTTGGTTTGCAATAGCGATTACCTTTGCCACTTTAAATCCTGTTATTTCTGTCGTTGCACCGTTATAAGATGTCTTTCGCCTACTAGGCCAGGGACATTAAGCACTTGAGTATCCGTTACTTTGAACGTTTCATCCAAGTCGTTAATTTCTTCTTCTGGGTATTGTCCCTTTAAAGCTAAAAACTTACCACTTGAATCTACCAGATGCGTACACCAGTGCAACATATCTTTTAGCGATGCAAACGCACGACTCAACACAATATCGTAGTACGGCTCAGGCTCATGTTCTTCAACGCGAGAGTGAATTGGCGTTACGTTATCGAGTTTCATTTCGTAGGCACACTGCGTCATAAAACGCACGCGTTTACCTAAGCTGTCTAACAAGGTGAAAGATTTTTCAGGATACGCAATGGCAAGAGGAATGCCCGGTAAACCAGGGCCTGTGCCAACATCAATAATGCGATCGCCGTCGATAAATGGGATCACAGCCAGTGAATCAAGAATATGCTTAACCATCATTTGTTCCGGATCGCGAACAGACGTTAGGTTATAGGCCTTATTCCACTTGTGAATGCGAGCAACGTAGTCGACGAGTAATTCTTGTTGGCTGGTTGTCAATGACAACTGCATTTTAGCTAAACCGTCGCTAAGAATACGCGACAATTTATTGTGATCAATTCCACTCATTAGGCTGATTGCTTCTCTTGTTTTCGTAACATGCCGTGTTTCTTCAGGTATACCAACAACAATGATATCGCTGCAGGTGTAATACCTGATATACGCGCTGCTTTGCCAATGGTTTCAGGACGCGTTTCTGTTAATTTGGCAACCACTTCGTTAGACAAACCTGAAATTTGACTGTAATCGAAATCTGCTGGTAACAAAGTATTTTCATGGCGCTGGGTTTTGGCAATTTCATCCAATTGACGAGCGATATAACCGGCGTATTTAATCTGAATTTCTACCTGTTCAGCGGCGATCGGATCTTCAATACCCGGACCAAGTGAAGGCACTTGCATTAATCGCTCATAAGTCATTTCAGGGCGACGAATCAGCTCTTCTAGTGAGTGTTCACGACTAACAGGGTTTTTCAACATGGTGTTCAGTTCGCTTACCGCTTCGTGTTCAGGGTGAATCCACTGGCCACGAAGGCGCTGTTGCTCTTGTTCTACCGCTTCCATTTTGGCGTTAAATGCAGCCCAACGATCATCATCAACAAGGCCGACTTCACGGCCGATAGGCGTTAATCGCATATCCGCGTTATCTTCGCGCAACAACAAACGGTATTCAGCGCGGCTGGTAAACATGCGATAGGGCTCTTTTGTGCCCATGGTAGCGAGATCATCCACCAGCACACCCATGTAAGCTTGATCACGACGCAAAGAAATAGGCGCTTTATCTTGTGCAGATAACGCCGCATTAGCGCCGGCTAACAAACCTTGTGCTCCTGCTTCTTCATAGCCAGTTGTACCGTTAATTTGGCCGGCAAAATACAAACCTTGGATAAACTTGGTTTCCAAAGATTGTTTCAGATCCCGCGGATCGAAGAAGTCATATTCAATGGCGTAACCCGGGCGCACAATATGGGCGTTTTCAAAACCTTTGATTGAACGAACAAGCGCCATTTGCACATCAAACGGCAAAGACGTTGAAATGCCATTTGGGTATACTTCAATACTGTTTAAGCCTTCTGGCTCAACAAAAATTTGGTGCGAAGATTTATCAGCGAATCGCATGATTTTGTCTTCAATAGATGGGCAATAACGCGGTCCAACCCCTTCAATCACCCCGGTATACATGGGTGAACGATCTAGTCCGCCACGAATAATCTCATGAGTATTTTCATTGGTGTGAGTAATGTAACACGGGATCTGAGTAGGATGCTGTTCACGATTTCCCATAAATGAGAATACTGGTGTTGGGTTATCTCCCGGTTGCGCTTGCATCACAGAGAAGTCGAGCGAACGTGCATCTAAACGTGCAGGCGTACCTGTTTTTAACCGATCAACACGAAACGGTAGCGCGCGTAAACGTTGCGCCAACGCAATGCTCGGAGGATCGCCTGCACGGCCACCTTTGTAGTTTTCTAGGCCAATGTGAATGGTACCACCCAAAAACGTCCCTACGGTCAATACAACAGCTTTGGCTTTAAATTTAAGGCCCATCTGAGTGACCACACCGACAACGCGATCATTCTCAACGATCAGATCATCACATGATTGTTGAAACAATGTGAGGTTAGGTTGGTTTTCTACGATTTTACGAATTGCTTGTCGGTAAAGAGTACGGTCTGCTTGGGCTCGGGTTGCTCTTACAGCAGGGCCTTTACTTGAATTTAGAGTACGAAATTGGATCCCACCATGATCGATCGCCGTGGCCATTGCACCGCCGAGAGCATCAGTTTCTTTAACCAAATGGCCTTTACCAATACCGCCGATCGCAGGGTTACAGGACATTTGTCCAATGGTTTCAATGTTATGTGTGAGGAGTAATGTATTAACACCCATACGAGCAGCAGCTAAAGCGGCTTCTGTACCTGCGTGACCACCGCCAACGACAATTACATCAAATGCTTGTTGATAGTACATTTTCTACCTCAAAACTAATGAAACACAATCCGGTTTACGCTCAAGCAAATGACGATCCGGAGAAAAAAGGGCGCGTATTTTAGCTTAAGTTTACGCGGATGGAAATGGTTAAATTTTCTTCATTATACGGTGTTTTGATCAAACGATCTTGGATAAATAGATCAAAGATCCTTTGAGATCTGTTTTATTTCTATTTCTATTAGGATCGCACGATCGTGTGGGTAAGTGTTTTTAGATCCTAATTTTCATTAACTTAGCGCATGTATAAGTCTTTGAAAAACCGATCGCTAACAGGGCTAATACACTGTTGATAACCTATGTATTTATCCACAATGGATATTTCTGAAAAAGTTGTTCTTTCAGTGATCAAAGGATATACACAGCTGATCGTATGATCCTGTCCACAGGGATCAGTAAATTGTGATCCAATTGGGGATAACCTGTATAGCATGTTATGTGTATAAAATAGAAAAGCCCGCAGTTAGCGGGCTTGATCGGTAGATCACTTGTGATCAAATACTATCCACGGATCAGCCTAACACTTCCTCCTGAGGTGTGAAGATCGATCTGCGGGCCACCGCCATTGATCGTTCCTTTTATGGATTGTTTCTTTATTTTGCCGCTTACATCGAACTCAGAAGTGATTTTTCCTCCACTGGTTGATGCGTCTATATCAATACTCACATCATCAGGAAAGTGTGCTTTTATCGACCCTCCTGAGGTGTGTAAACTAGCGTTTTTAGTGGGTTGCTGGGCAAAAGTAACGTTAATGCTACCTCCTGAGGTATGTGCGTCTATTTCGCCATAAATCGCGTCTGTGGTAATTGAACCACCCGACGTATGCAATTGCACATCGCCCTCAATATTGCCAATGCTAATACTGCCTCCAGACGTCTTAGCGTCAATATTTCCAGTGAGATCGGCGATCTCAATGCTGCCCCCAGAGGTGTTTACATCGACATTGTAGTGTTCGGGTACGGTAATACGAAACTTTACTCTTAAGTTGTTCCAGCTAAACCATCCGTCATCATTATCGCGTTTACCTGTGATGTTTAGCCCTTTCGCTGTTTGTTTGAATTCGACGGTGAAGTCGTCTTCTTGCTTGCCGTCTATATCAACATACACGGCGATTGTATTGTCGGAATGGGTATCAATTTCAATTTTGCCGACTTGGGTTTTAATTTGTAGGTCGCCACCGGCAGAAGCTGGGAACGTATCATTGATACTTTTAGCCCACAATAGTGGACTAAATAAGGAGAGAAGAGCTGAGGTCGCTATAACCCGAGAGAGTGTACGCTGCATAGTTTATTCCTTGTATTTGGCATTGTTATAAGCTTAGTCGCTTGAACACACCAAAAGGTTTAAACCTAGTTATTTTATGCAGCGTATTTTTTATCTGACCTGATTTGGCTGATATCTGGGAGTGATATTTTCAGGCTCAACCACATCTTGGCCTAAATCTCTGCGCCTGCTGGGGCCTGAGAATCGTACGCGGTAAGTATCGTATTCTTTAATAGATTCAAAGCAGTACTTACCCAGAGCATTTTCGAGCTCAGCTAAATTGTGGTTGGTGATCAAAATACAGTTCTTGTGATTAACCAAGCGCTGACGTAATAAATTACCCAACCAACTCTGTGCGTTTTTCTTTAGCATGGTTTCGTTTACGCAAACTTCATCGAGGATCAATAGATCGACTTCTAATAGCTCTTGATTGATCTCTCTAAATTTTTGGCTTGCGTTGTCTTGTGCACCAAAGTCATAGGCGTAATAACGCATTTCCAATAACGTAGAGAGTTGTCTGTACAACACAGAAATTTCGTACTGATCAATTAGCTGATGGGCGATGGCACCGGCAATATGGGACTTTCCTCTGCCGTAATCACCATAGAACAACATCATGTGCGAGCCACTGTTGCGCCAAGCTTCATCATCATGGGCCGCAATAAAAGACTGAGCTATGCTCACGGCTTCCATTACATCATCGTCGTCTTGAATCAAAGTATCGAAGGTCCACTTCGGATTCAGGTCTGACTTGCCATGAATGGCGGCAATACGATTCTGCTTACTGCGTTGCTGCAATTGCTGGATGTCACGATTGGCTTGCTGCTCATATTCGGTGCGTAAGCTTTGATAATCGCGATAGCTGGTTGCAGATGTGGGTTGTTTACCCATGGTTCTGGCGAGATTATCAATTTTATCTTTTAGCGAACTCATTTATCACTCTTCGATTTGTTAGCGTACTTTTCTACAAGACGTCGTGCGTTATCGTCGGCCTCTATGCCAGAGGCTATTGTGACAGATTGTGTGCCCACTTTCTTGGTTACCGTATTATTGGCAACCGTGCGTTTCATCTTCATGGATTGCACGAACTTTTGGTGCCATTGATAGGGGCTTAACAAGGTGTCAGGCCGTCCTAGCCAATAGGCGATAAATTCACCGACGTCTTGTTCATTATAGTGGGCATCAATTATGCCTAGCAAGCTAGCCAGCTCTTTAAACATGGTTTCGTCGGGTTGCCAATGCCGAGTCATACGGTTGTGTTGGTGATGGTAACGCTGAAAGTTGTCGTCGTTAGACAGCATGAGTGGCAAAATCAATACTTGGCCGTTGAGCGAATTTGATATTGACGTGTTCTCTGGTAATGCCACTAATTCATTAACGTTCAATTCGTCGATAAGTTCGTTAATTTCCCGGCCAAGTGAAAATTGATTGTGTTTGCTATTGAGCAACTGCAATAGGGTTTTGTAATTGAGTGGCGCTGTGGTTGCCGTAACTGAATTTGCAGTAGGGCGCAAACCCATGAGGTAAAGCACCCTGGCATGGTTGGACACAGGGCCTTGTAGAGCATCAATCTCGGACTGGGTATACATGTTCTAAACTAGGCACCGAGTTGTTGAGTAAACCACTCAACAGCGTCATCTTCTGGTATCGGATGGGCAAGAACATCAATGTGATGAGGTGGAGCGAGTAATGTGGCACCACCATGCTCAAGATGCGTGGTTAGCGTTTTTGCACCAAAACAATAGGTGTCGTAACTGGTATCACCCAAACCAATCACATAGGCTTGTACGCCACTGAGATCAGCCGTAGCTAATTGTTTGGCAAAAGGTTGGATATTGTCTGGTAATTCTCCCGCCCCATGAGTTGAAGAACACACGACCCAAATCGCGTCTTTAGAAAGTGCACTTAATTCAGGCTCTAAGATAACCTCGGCTTCATGGCCTTTGGCTTTCACTACTTCAACGAGTGCGTCTGCTACATACTCTGTGGCGCCGAGCATCGTGCCTACGATAAATACGTATTGTTGCATAATTCATATTCTACCTGTGACTTTGGCGCTTAGTATATCAGGGTTCAGGATTTAATCGTTAATGCAAAAAAGCGTGGCAAAATGGCCACGCTTGATTAAATAAGCATCAAGGTTTCATGTGAAACATTGGTCGAAAAGTCAACTAGTTATCTTGTGGTGGCGGACCAAAATTGTCATTGTTTCTATTTGGTCTGCACGATAGTGCATCTGAATCAGAGTCGGGGGGAGGTAGTGAGCAAGTCCCACTCATGGTGTTTCCTCTGTCATCCTCAAAACTACAGCTTTGTGATTCTGATTTGTCGCTACAGGCGTCAAATGAAGCTTGGGGGATCGAAGGCCGACCTTCAGGACGAGAGGGACGTTGACTATCGTCTGCTATGGTTTGTGCAGAAAATACAACGAGTGCAACGATGATAGCTTTTTTCATAGTGAATGCTTTAAAGTAAACTTTACACTATGAGTGTGTGGGCAAATGACAGTTCCTGCGCCACTTGCCCTTATACAGATTATTTACGCTTATTTACCGATACAGAAAGACGAGAATATACGCCCTAATAAATCATCAGATGTAAATTCACCGGTTATCTCAGTTAGCGCGTTATGAGCTAGTCTGAGCTCTTCTGCTAACAGTTCTCCGGCTAGGTGGTCGTCTAATTGAGATTTGCCTGTGTCGATATGCGCTTGAGCTAGATTGAGTGCATCGATGTGTCGACGGCGGGCAATAAATTGGCCTTCTGTTGTGGTATCTAAACCCATGATATCGGCGAGGTGATTGCGCAAAGCATCAATACCTTGCCCTGTGTTGGCTGACAAACTTAATACTGGAATATTGCCGTGTTCAGTAGGCACAGTTTGTAAGCCCACTGGTTGAGCTGATAAATCGGCTTTATTGCGTACTACGGTTGTTTGCATACCCGCAGGTAAACGCTGCATAAACTCAGGCCAAATTAAGTACGGGTCTATATTGTCGGTTTCTGTACTGTCGACAACAAAAAGCACGCGGTCAGCGTCTTCAATGGCTTGCCACGCGCGTTCAATACCAATTTGTTCTACTTTGTCAGGGCTTTCACGAAGTCCTGCGGTATCGATAATATGAACCGGCATACCATTAATATGAATGTGCTCTTTTAGAACATCACGAGTGGTACCAGCGATGTCGGTAACAATCGCGCTTTCTCTGCCTGCCAATGCATTCAACAAGCTGGATTTTCCCGCGTTAGGGCGACCTGCAATCACGATTTGCATACCTTCTCGCAGCAAGGCCCCTTGTTTTGCTTGTTGCTGTACAAGATTCAACGAAGTAATAATGGCGTTGAGATCACCCGATACTTTGCCATCAGACAAGAAGTCAATTTCTTCGTCGGGAAAATCAATGGCTGCCTCTACGTACATTCTCAAGTGAATAAGCTGCTCTGAGAGTGCGTGAATTTTTTGTGAGAACTCACCTTGTATTGCTCGCAGGGCGCTTTTCGCTGCTTGTTTTGAACTAGCATCAATGAGATCTGCAATGGCCTCTGCTTGGGCCAAGTCGAGCTTGTCGTTGAGAAAAGCTTGTTCACTGAACTCACCCGGTCTCGCCAGTCGTACGTTTGCACTTTGCATCACGGCTTCTATCAGCATATCCATCACGATTTGGCCACCGTGACCTTGCAATTCAAGCACGTCTTCGCCGGTAAACGAATTTGGGCCTTTGAAGAATAACGCGATACCTTCATCTATCACTTCTTCTTGTGCGCCATAGAAGGGGCCGTAAACTGCTTGCCGTGGAGGAAGAGGGCGTTGTACCAGTTTTGCTGCTACGTCTGTGGCTAGCGGGCCTGATACACGCACAATACCTACACCACCACGCCCTGCTGCGGTAGCTTGGGCAACAATGGTTTCAGTATGACTGGTGAGTGGTGAGTTCATGATTAGTCGCGGAAGTTGTTGTATTGAAAAGGCTGACCTAAGTCATTGGCTTTAATCAAGCTGATTACCGCTTGTAAGTCATCACGCTTTTTGCCAGTAACACGCAGTTGATCACCTTGAATTGCGGTTTGCACTTTCATTTTATTGTCTTTGATTAACTTAACTATTTTCTTTGCGGTTGCTTGTTCAATACCTTGCTTAAACGCGATGGTTTGACGGAATGTTTTACCGCGATGATCAAAGGGTTTTACGTCAATAGCTGAGGTGTCTAGATTTCGCTTTGAACATGCAGTGCGAAACATAGAATCCATTTGCTGCAACTGAAATTCTGCTTGTGCAGTCATGACTACTGTTTCGTTGGTGTATTCAAATGATGCTTCTACGCCGCGAAAGTCGAAGCGAGTTGAAAGTTCACGAGACGCGTTCTCTGTCGCGTTACGCACTTCTTCCATATTGATTTCAGATACGATGTCGAATGAAGGCATTGTTATTCTCCGGTATTTAACAAACAGCCCGCTTGTGCGGGCTGATTAAGTCTTTAATTTACGCTAGGTGGTGAACTACTTAGACTTAAGTCCGCGTTTTTCCATTGAAGCATAAATCATTTTCGCTTGAACAAGGGTAATCACGTTACTTACCAACCAGTATAGAACCAAACCGGCAGGGAAGAAGAAGAAGAAAATACTCATTGCCACAGGCATGATTTGCATGATCTTCTGCTGCATTGGGTCGGTCATTGTAGTGGGTTGCAGTTTTTGTAGCATCCACATACTGATACCCGTAAGGATTGGCAATACAAAGTAGGGGTCTTGAACCGACAAGTCGGTGATCCACAATGCGAAGCCAGCGTGGCGCAACTCAACACTTTCTAGTAGTACCCAGTATAATGCTAAGAAAATTGGCATTTGTAGCAATAAAGGTAAGCACCCGCCCATAGGGTTAACTTTCTCTTTGCGATACAACTCCATCATCGCTTGTGACATTTTTTGTCTGTCATCGCCAAAGCGGTCTTTTAACTGTTGCATCTTAGGTGCAAGGTTACGCATTTTGGCCATAGATTCGTATTGCTTTTTGGTAAGCAAATACATGCTGCCTTTTACAATAACGGTAATCAGAATAATGGCTACACCCCAGTTCATAACAATGCTGTGCAAGAACTGAAGTAGGGTAAATAGCGGTTGAGAAATCCACCACAAAATACCGTAATCAACAGTTAGGTCTAGGCCACGAGCGAGCTGTGCGAGTGTATCCTGATCTTTAGGACCGATGTAAAGCGTGTTGCTGATAGTGGCATATTCACCGTTTTGTACTTCAACGCTTTCACCTTTATAGCCGATGATTGCTGTACTACCACTGCGGTCGATAGAGTAAATTGAGTTAGTTTGATCTTGTGGTGGTACCCAAGCAGACACAAAGTAGTGCTCAAGCATGGCAACCCAACCACCTGTAGTGGTTTCTCTTAGCTTCTCATCTGCGATATCGTCAAACGTGTATTTTTCATAACGAATATCTTCAGTTGAATAGGCTGCACCGCGGTACGTTGGCATAAACATATTACTGTCTTGCTTCTCTGTACTTTGTTGCAATTGAGAATAGGGCTGGAACTGAGCCACTTTGCCAGAATTGTTTGTGACAGTGTAGGTAATATCTATGTCGTGGTGATCACGTTTGAAAGTGAATGTTTTTGTAACTTGAATGCCATCGGCACTTTGCCAAGTTAGCGGTACTTCTAGTACATCACCTACGAGTTCAAAGTCGGTCTGTGTTGTTTCATAGCGAGGGCGGCCTGCTTTGTTATTGTCAGGGCCATTAGCACCCACTAATCCGCTTTGCGCAATGTAAACTGGTTTAGGATGCAGAAGGCTGTATGGTTCTTCTGAATCTTGTGAAACCGTGTATTTTACAAGGTCTGCTTCAACCACATCACCGCCGACCAAATCAATTTGGAGTGCGAAGGTGTCGGTTTTAACATTGATAATACGTGCACCCGATACAGTAGGTTGTACTGTGGCGGCTGTTTCATCTGAACTAGGCACATCGCTAGACGCAGTTACGCCTGTATCGTCCATAGGTACAGCTGAACTCACACCTTCAGAGCGTGAAGACGTATTACTTTCTTGAGTAACGGTCTGTACTTGTTCAGGACCGTAATCTTTTTGCCACTGTTGCCAGAGTAAAAAGCTGACAAGCGCGAGGCCTATTAATAGAAAACTGCGTTGGGATTCCATAGAAATCTCTTAGTTAATGTGAATGTTTATTCTGCTTTTTTTCGGGTACCGGATCCATGCCGCCCGGATGTAAAGGCTGGCATTTTAATATGCGTTTGATTGATAACCAACCGCCAATTAACAATCCGTGTATTTTTAATGCTTCTAATGCGTATTGAGAGCAACTCGGATGAAACCGACAACGTTGTGCCAACATAGGTGATATGAAGTACTGATAGAACTTTATCAATAGTAACGGGATAAAAATCGTTATTTTGCGCAGCGCTTTGAGAGCTTTTTCCATAACTTTTCCAGTGTGTTAAACACTTCCTGGTTGGAAAGCTGATCAGCGCCAGATTTACCAATCACTATTATATCAACAGAAGGTAAGTTTTTTGCCTTGTGACGAAAGCTTTCTCGTATTAGGCGTTTAAGTCGATTTCTTTCGTGAGCGCGTTTGACCCGTTTTTTGGCAATAGTAATGCCGAGTCTAGGTTTATCAGACTGACTTGTTCTTGCTAAAATAGTAAAAGTAGGGGAAACGGCAGGAGTTGCGTCTTCAAAGACGTAAGAGAAGTGGGAGGGAGTTAACAGACGTAACTCCCTTGAAAACTGATTTTCGCCCACTTTGGAATTATTCCATTAAGCAGAAAGGCGAGCGCGACCTTTAGCACGGCGAGCGGCTAGTACTTTACGACCATTTTTAGTCGCCATACGAGCACGGAAACCGTGAGAGCGCTTACGCTTAAGATTGCTCGGTTGAAATGTTCTTTTCATGACCAATGTCTCACTATTCGGGGTTAAACATATTCAGTAAAGCCTCGAAGCTAACATTCAGTTTTACTGAGCGCAAACATCTCGCCTTTACAAAAGGACGCTGAATTCTAGAGATCTCGGGGCTTGCTGTCAACGTTTATAAAGGATTTGAGCGTTATTTTTCACCTTTTTTTACTAAAAATTGGCCGGTTTCTGCTAAATATTCATCAAGCTGTATGTGAATAAAGCAATTAATAAATATAAATTATCCACAGGAAGCGTGTAAAAAAGCTTGATTTTATCCAATAGATCAAGATCGTTTTGCGCATTGATCACGATCACTATGGAATGATCATGCCAATTTTTATTGATCCATAGTAAAGAAAAATATTTAAATTACATATAGATATAACTACATTGAATCAGATCTTTGATGATCTGGATTTACTTTCTTACTCAGAAATAAGATAATCCACAGCTTAGTTTTATTTATGTACCCACATCTTACATTATCTACTAGATCGCCACTTTTCATCATTGAAGGCGACGTGTAATCATTAAGATGACATCAATTTGTAAGCCAATAAATATAAGTGCTTAGCGCACAATCGGAGCAGCAGATAATCATGTCTTTATGGAATCAATGTCTTGAGCGTCTCAAGCAGGAATTGCCGACCCAGCAATTCAGTATGTGGATAAGACCGCTCACTTTTCAACAGGACGATGCTGCAGTTACGCTTTATGCACCAAATCGCTTTATTCTTGACTGGGTGCGAGATAAGTACAGAGACAAGATCAACCAGCTATTTATAGAGTTTGAAGGAGGGAATGCCCCTCAACTACGCCTAGAAGTAGCGTTACGCGCTCCTGTGCGAAGTAGTGCGCTGTCGGACAATCAATCTGCTGCGCCATCATCAAATACCAACTCTGCTTCTACGTCAGCACAACATGGCTCTAATAATAGCAGCGCATCTCTGGCAGCAACCCAAAATACGCCTTCTGCGCCACACCATGCGCCTGTTGCTGCACACAGTGCGCAATCTCAGCAAGCTGTTACACCCGTTGTGCAAAGTACGCCTGTAGAGCCTGTTAAAGTTAAGTTGTCTGAGTCTGCACCAGCGAGTACTGCCACGGCGACACAACATACCCCTGTTCACCAAAGTAGTCATGGGGGCTCAAACAGTAAGCCCAATGTTGTGCCTTTGCCTGAGGGGATGACGCACAAAAGTAACATTAACCCTAATTACAAGTTTGATAACTTTGTTGAGGGTAAATCAAACCAATTAGCTCGTGCCGCTGCGAGCCAGGTGGCGGATAACCCAGGTGGTTCATACAACCCGTTATTTATTTATGGTGGAACTGGTTTAGGTAAAACCCACTTATTGCATGCGGTGGGTAATGGCATTATGGCAAATCGTGAAAATGCACGAATTGTGTATATGCACTCAGAGCGATTTGTGCAGGATATGGTTAAAGCGTTGCAAAATAATGCGATTGAAGACTTTAAGCGTTTTTATCGTTCTGTTGACGCCTTGCTAATTGATGATATTCAATTCTTTGCTAATAAAGAGCATTCACAAGAAGAGTTCTTTCATACCTTTAACGCGTTGTTGGAAGGTAACCAACAAATCATCTTAACGTCAGACCGATACCCTAAAGAAATTGACGGTGTGGAAGACCGCTTGAAATCTCGATTTGGTTGGGGCCTTACCATTGCGATAGAGCCTCCTGAGCTGGAAACACGTGTTGCAATTTTGATGCGTAAAGCCGCGGAAAACCGAATTCATTTACCGAATGAAGTGGCGTTCTTTATTGCTAAGCGATTACGCTCGAATGTTCGTGAATTAGAAGGGGCATTAAACCGCGTTATTGCCAACGCTAACTTTACGGGCCGACCTATCACCATTGATTTTGTAAGAGAAGCGCTGCGCGATTTGCTAGCGCTGCAAGAAAAATTAGTTACGGTTGATAACATTCAAAAAACTGTTGCCGATTATTATAAAATCAAAGTTTCTGATATCCTCTCTAAACGAAGAAGTCGTAGTGTTGCTCGACCTCGACAAGTGGCTATGGCGTTAGCTAAAGAGTTAACAAACCACAGCTTGCCTGAATTAGGTAATTTGTTCGGTGGTCGCGACCATACAACTGTGTTGCATGCTTGTCGTAAAATAGAGCAGCTTAGAGAAGAAAGTCATGATATAAAAGAAGACTACAAGAACCTGATCAGAACCTTGTCTTCTTAAATAACGATGACGTAATCCGAGGCGGAAAGAGCACCGATGAAATTTACCATCAGTCGTGAGAAATTTTTACAACCACTTCAGCTCGTGTCGGGCGCAGTAGAACGCCGACACACATTACCAATCTTATCTAATGTACTGATTAAGGTCAGTGAGGGCGCACTTTGGCTTACCGGCACAGACTTAGAAGTTGAACTCATTGCCAGCATTAAGCTAGAAGATGAATTCGTAGAAGGCGAGATTACGGTTCCCGCTAAAAAGCTCTTCGATATTTGCCGTGGTATAAGCGACGGTACAGAAGTGCAATTTACAGTGGATGCGAATAAAGCCGTAATCAAAGCTGGTCGTGGTCGTTACAGTTTATCTACATTGTCAGCCAACGATTATCCTAATTTAGAAGATTGGGAAGGCGAGGTGGAGTTTGAAGTTTCAGGCGCTGATTTGAAACGCTTGATAGATAGCACTGCGTTTTCTATGGCACAGCAAGATGTGCGTTATTACTTAAATGGTATGTCGCTAGAGACCGAAGAAAACTTAGTGCGAACTGTTGCTACGGACGGCCACCGTTTAGCCCTGTGTCGCCTTGCTTACGAAGCAGGTACGTTACCCGCGAGACAAGTGATTATTCCTCGTAAGGGCGTATTGGAAATTTCTCGATTAATAGAAGATTCTGAGAAGTTGCTTAAAGTACAAATGGGTGCCAACCACATTCGTATATTCTCAACCGACTTTATTTTCACGAGTAAATTAGTTGATGGCCGATTCCCTGATTATCGCCGTGTATTGCCTAAAGACGGTGACAAAGTCATTATCGCGAAGAAAGATTTGTTAAAAGATGCGTTTTCACGCGCAGCGATACTGTCAAACGAAAAATTCCGTGGCGTTCGATTAAACTTAGATAATGCTGAATTGAAAATTACGGCGAATAACCCTGAGCAAGAAGAAGCTGAGGAAATCGTTGATGTTGAATATGAAGGCGATACTTTAGAAATCGGATTTAACGTGGCGTATTTGATCGACGTGTTAAACGGGATTGGCTCGAACAATGTTAAAATTAATCTTTCAGATGCTAACTCTAGTGCATTGATTGAAGACGCAGATGACGACGCCGCGCTTTACGTCATCATGCCGATGCGTCTCTAGTCATAATTTTCAGTAGGGTATTGTTAGCGTACAATACCCGCTGTTTAATTCTTAAGTTCTCTCTTTATGAAACTGGAAAAATTCCAGCTAACCAATTTTAGAAACTTCACATCTGCGTCGTTAACTCCATCGCCTGAGCTTTCAGTCATAACTGGAAGGAATGGCAGTGGTAAATCGTCTTTGATCGAAGCGATACATTATTTGGGGTTCGGGCGTTCCTTTCGGACATCTAAGCATCACTCTGTCATTAAACATGAGCAGGAAAAATTTAGTATTTTCGCTCAGTGTAATATTGATGAAAGTGAAACATCGACCAAAATTGGGTTAGAGCGGGGTAAGGGAGACAACTTCGTTTGTAGTATTAACGGCGAGCATTCTAATAGATTGTCTTCGTTAGTAAGCCAAGTACCAGTTCAATTGTTTACTCCACAAAGTACCGACTTAGTTATTGGTACTCCGGGTGAACGCCGACGGTTTTGTGATTGGGGATTGTTCCACGTGGAACATTCTTATCAGCAGCTGTCTAAACAGTACAGCAAATTACTTCATCATCGAAATGCGTTGCTTAAACAGCCTGATAAAACTAAACCTACAGATTTTGTTTATTGGGATCAGCAATTATGTTTGATTGGTGATAAAATAACTCACTTTCGCGAAAACTACATTAGCCAGTTAAAGCCAGTTTTCGAGTCAGTGTGCTCTCAATTTCTACCTGAGTTTTCGGTAGAGATCTCGTATTATAAAGGATGGGATAAAGACTCCACCTTTGAGCAAGCACTGATTAAAAAAGGTGAGTACGATAGAAAAATAGGGCACACCTCTGCAGGCCCTCATAAGGCAGATTTGCGTTTTAAAGTAAATGCACTTCAGGCACAAGAGATACTCTCCAGAGGGCAGTTACGAATGGCCGTAGCTGCGTTGCAGCTATCGCAAACTAAATTATTCCGTACATTGACACATCGACACAGTATTTTTTTGTTAGATGATGTCGGTGCAGAATTAGATATAGATAAACGAGAGCGGTTTATTGATGGGCTGCTAGAGGCTGAAGCACAAGTATTTGTAACAGCAATCGAAAAGTCTCAGCTTTCATTTATCGAAAAATACAAAGAGAAAAAGATGTTTCACGTGGAACATGGTCATGTGAACGAGGAGTAAGAACAAGTATGTCAGAGCAGAATAATTACGATTCTTCCAGCATCAAAGTATTAAAAGGCTTAGATGCAGTAAGAAAACGTCCAGGCATGTACATTGGTGATACAGACGATGGAACCGGCTTGCACCACATGGTTTTCGAGGTTGTCGATAACTCTATCGATGAGGCGCTTGCTGGGCATTGCTCCGAGATTACAATTAGCATCCACACCGATGGGTCGGTTTCTGTAACGGATGATGGTCGCGGTATTCCTACGGAATTACACCCTGAAGAAGGCGTGTCTGCGGCTGAAGTTATCATGACGGTACTTCACGCAGGCGGTAAGTTTGACGACAACTCTTATAAGGTGTCGGGTGGTCTTCACGGTGTAGGTGTATCAGTAGTAAACGCGCTATCAAAGAAGTTAAAACTACGTATACGTCGCGGCGGAAAAACCCATGAGCAAGAATACGTACATGGTGTACCGCAAGAGCCGTTGGCTGTGGTAGGCGAAACCGACAAAACAGGTACCAGTATCCGTTTTTGGCCTAGTGAAGATACCTTCTCTGATACCCTTTTCCATTATGAAATTTTGGCTAAGCGTTTACGTGAGTTGTCATTCCTGAACTCTGGCGTGTCCATCAAGTTGAAAGATGAACGCGATGGCAAGGAAGATCACTTCCACTATGAAGGTGGTATTCAAGCGTTTGTTGAATACCTTAACCGTGCAAAAACACCGGTTCACCAGAAGGTATTTCACTTCGACTTTGAGCGTGAAGATGGCATCTCAGTAGAAGTGGCAATGCAATGGAATGACTCATTCCAAGAAAACATTTTCTGCTTTACTAACAATATTCCTCAGCGTGACGGTGGTACTCACTTAGCCGGATTCCGTGGTGCACTTACCCGTACACTCAATAACTACATGGAAAGCGAGGGGCTAACCAAAAAGGCCAAAACCAACGCGAGTGGTGATGATGCTCGTGAAGGTTTGACTGCGGTTATTTCTGTTAAAGTGCCTGATCCTAAGTTCTCTTCTCAGACCAAAGATAAATTGGTTTCATCTGAAGTGCGCCCAGCTGTTGAATCTGCGATGAATGAAAAACTCGCGGAATTCCTGTTGGAAAACCCGCAAGACAGTAAAGTTATTGCAAGTAAGATCATTGATGCAGCGAGAGCGCGTGAGGCGGCTCGTAAAGCACGTGAAATGACACGTCGTAAAGGTGCGTTAGACTTAGCAGGTTTGCCTGGTAAATTGGCTGACTGCCAAGAAAAAGACCCGGCACACAGCGAACTTTATATAGTGGAGGGTGACTCAGCTGGCGGTTCAGCTAAGCAGGGTCGTAACCGTAAGAACCAAGCTATCTTGCCTCTGAAAGGTAAAATTCTAAACGTAGAAAAGGCGCGTTTTGATAAAATGCTGTCATCACAGGAAGTCGCGACGCTTATTACCGCTCTGGGCTGTGGTATTGGACGTGATGAATACAACCCAGATAAACTGCGTTATCACCGTATTATCATCATGACCGATGCGGACGTAGACGGCTCTCACATTCGTACATTGCTTCTGACTTTCTTCTATCGTCAGATGCCTGAAATTATCGAACGTGGATATGTATATATTGCTCAGCCTCCACTTTATAAAGTGAAAAAGGGCAAACAAGAGCAATATCTAAAAGATGATGAAGCGTTAACTGCTTACCTTACTTCTATCGCTCTTGATGGTGCTGAATTGTATCCTGAAGAAGATGCACCAGCGATTACCGGTGTTGCGCTAGAAAACTTAGTGAAGCAATACCAGTCTGTAGAGAAGATGATTGCCCGTATGCACCGTGTAATGCCAACTAGCCTTTGGTACAAGTTGTTATACACGGAAACACTACATACGAATGAACTTACTGATGAAGCTGCATTAAAAGGGTTTGCTGAAACCTTTACTAATGCACTTACAGAGCAAGAATCTGACGGTGCGACATATCGTTATGAAATTCGTCGTGATGAAGAGCGCAGTGAATTCTACATTACGATTATCATGCGTATGCACGGTATCGATTATGAATATTCAATGGGCAGAGACTTTATCGAGTCTGTGGAATATCAGCGTATTCGCGATTTGAACAATGCGATTAATGAAATGATGAGTAATACAGCATTCATTAAACGTGGTGAAAAGCGTGAGCCAATCGAGAGCTTTAAAGCTGCACTAGACTGGTTGATGCATGAAGCTAAACGTGGTCAATATATACAACGATACAAAGGATTGGGTGAAATGAACCCAGACCAACTATGGGAAACCACCATGGACCCAGAAAGTCGTCGTATGCTTCAGGTAACGATTGAAGATGCGATTGGTTGTGACCAATTGTTTACAACTTTGATGGGTGACCAAGTTGAACCACGTCGAGCGTTTATTGAAGCGAATGCACTAAAAGTAGAAAACCTCGACGTCTAGTCAGGGTTTGACGCAAAGCGTTAGTTATCAAAAGCCGCTAGGGGATTAATGCTCTTAGCGGCTTTTTTAATGCGAGCTAAATAGTCTTAGGGTGGAGTTGATAGATTAGTACGTCAGAGGAGCGAAAGTAGGAATGAATTACTATCTAACAAGCAAAAAAATAGCGCTGTAAAGCGCGCTATTGGATTGAATGCTCAAAGGCTTATAACTTGTTTATCTCAAGCCTCAACTCATCACTGCTAGCGTTAGAGAGGCTAAAACGATAGGTTCCTGTTTCAGACGGAGTGAATTGCAATGTGTCTGCATCTGCTCCACAAATCATAAAGCTCGCCTCTTTAGTCGAAACTGGCTGACCTTTATAACGAGCGCCGCAAGTTTGATCTGGTGTCCAATTTAAATCAGATACTTTGAAATCGTAAGGTTGACCATCTGCTATCAATTCAACATCCACAAACCATTCGCTATGACTTTGGGTAAATTGATAAGCGGGCTGCGCTTCCCACCAATTAAATACACCGCGTAAATACAACCCAGAAAAGTCGACATTTGAAGAGCTGAAACCAGGGATGTAAGGTAGTGGGTTGGAAGCACATGCAGATAAGCATGCGGTTAGAAATAACAGAGACAGTTTTTTTAGCACAATGAAATAAGCCTTAGCATTTTTACAAAAAGAGGCGAGAACAAAACGGGGAGTAACGGTTAGTTTCCCGTTTTGTTCTGCTGATTGATCAGGCTTTTGCTAACAAAGAAATATCAGCTGTGGTCAAGAAAAGCTGACGTAACATTAGAAGTAAAGCCAAGCGGTTGTTTCTCACCGCATGATCGTCTACCATTACCATTACACTATCAAAAAATGAATCAATAGTGCTACGTAAAGTCGCTAACTTAGACAGTACGTTAGCGTAATCCTTACTGGCAACTGCCGCTTCTACATCGGTTTTAACCGCAATCAGGCTATCGTAAAGCGCCTTTTCCGCGTCTTCGGTTAGCAATGCTGGGTTAATGGCTGCGTCGGCTTCCACGTTGTTTTTAGCTAATATATTCGCTACACGCTTGTTCGCTGCAGCAAGTGCCTCAGCTGCTTCGTTTTGCTTGAATGCATCAACTGCTTTAATTCGTGCCGCATAGTCTGCTGGCTGTGTTGGTCTACGCGCCGCCACAGCTTGAATCACGTCTGTATCGATAGACTGGTCTTGCATTAATGCCACAAATCGGCCAAGTACAAAGTCTACTACCTGCTGCTGCGTATCTTTGTTGGTTAGCTTGTCACCATAGATAGCAATGGCCTTTTCTACCAATGGCTCAATGTCGATATCGAGAGACAGCTCAACGATAATACGCAATACACCAATGGCTGCACGACGAAGTGCGAAGGGGTCTTTATCGCCTTTAGGCAATTGCCCAATACCAAAAATACCCACTAAGGTGTCAATTTTGTCGGCTAACGCTACCGCAGCACTTTCGTTAGACTGTGGCAGAGTATCACCAGCAAAACGCGGCAAATATTGCTCGTATAAAGCATTAGCAACGAGTGCAGGTTCGCCGTCATTAAGCGCATAGTATTTGCCCATTACGCCTTGTACATCAGGAAATTCCATTACCATATTTGTCATCAAATCTGTTTTTGATAACAAACCTGCTCGTGATGCAGCAGTAACATCGGCAGAAATCAGCTCTGCTACATAACCCGCTAATGCAGAAATGCGCGTAGATTTATCCGCCAAAGTACCTAGTTGCTTTTGGAATAACACCGTTTCTAACGACGCTAGACGACTTTCCAACGATGACTTTTTATCTGTATTGAAAAAGAATTCAGCGTCGGCGAGGCGAGGGCGAATAACTTTTTCGTTACCACTAATGACTTGAGTGGGGTCTTGGCTTTCTATATTGCTGACGAACAAAAAGGTATTGCTTAGCTCACCGTCTGCGTTCAAAAGAGGTACGTACTTCTGATCGTCTTTCATCGTATAAATAAGCGCTTCCTTAGGAACCGCAAGGAATGACTCATCAAAACCAGCTTGCAATACTACTGGCCATTCAACTAATGAAGCGATTTCTTCAAGCAAGTCGGTATCGTAGTCTGCAGTTAGCGATAATGACGCAGCAGTTGCTTGCAAATCGTTTGCAATTTTCGCTACACGGGCATCATAATCGGCTACCACATACTGGGCTTTTAGCGCAGACAGGTAGTTGTCTGCATGGTCTAATTCAAATGCGCCTTCGCTGTGAAAACGGTGACCAAGTACCTGACGACCTGAATCCAAGCCAAGCACGTTAATGTCTACTACATCGCTGCCATAAAGCGCACAAATGGTGTGAACTGGGCGGATAAATTGCGTAGTGTAATTACCCCAGCGCATCGGCTTTGGAATCGGTAATTTACTGATGGCCGTCTCAATGATTGATTGCAACAGCGCTTGGATAGGTTGTCCTGCCACTTCAGCACGATGTAACAACCATTCGCCTTTGTCGGTTTTCAAACGCTCGGCTTGCTCAACGGCAATGCCGTTACCTTTGGCCCAACCTTGGGCTGCACGCGTGGGGTTACCATCGGCGTCAAAAGCGGCTTGTACGGCTGGGCCACGTTTTTCTACCACTTTGTCTTCTTGGCAAGCTGCAAGTGCAGTAACGTATACTGCCAAACGGCGTGGTGCGGCAAACCATTGCACGTTATCAAAACCAAGCTCTGCTTGTTCAAGTGCGGTTTGCACGTTATCGGCAAAGCTCTGAGCCAGTTTTTTCAGGGCTTTCGGTGGTAACTCTTCGCTACCTAATTCTACTAATAAATTCTCTGTTTGCACGATTACTGCTCCTTCTTGCAAAGAGGGAAGCCCAACGCTTCACGCGCTTGGTAATAGCTTTCTGCACAGGCTTTTGCCAAAGTGCGAACTCGTAAAATGTAACGCTGACGTTCAGTTACTGAAATGGCGTGACGAGCATCGAGTAAGTTAAACGCGTGAGAAGCTTTCATCACTTGTTCATATGCAGGCAATGGTAAGTTCTTTTCGATCAATAACTGACTTGCCGCTTCACATTCGTCGAAGGTTTTGAATAGGGCTTCAACGTTGGCGTACTCAAAGTTATAGGTCGATTGTTCGATCTCGTTTTGTAAGAATACGTCGCCGTAAGTCACTGTACCCATTGGACCATCTGTCCAAACGAGGTCATAGATGCTGTCTACGCCTTGGATGTACATCGCCAAACGCTCTAAACCATAGGTGATTTCGCCAGTTACTGGCTTACATTCTAAACCACCGACTTGCTGGAAGTACGTGAACTGAGTGACTTCCATTCCATTGAGCCATACTTCCCAACCAAGACCCCACGCACCTAGCGTAGGTGATTCCCAGTTGTCTTCCACGAAACGAATATCGTGCACGAGTGGGTCGAACCCGAGCTCTTTTAGTGAGCCTAAATACAACTCTTGGATATTATCGGGTGACGGTTTAAGCATCACCTGAAACTGGTAGTAGTGTTGTAGACGGTTTGGGTTTTCACCATAACGACCATCAGTAGGGCGACGGCAAGGTTGCACGTAAGCACTGCTCATCGGCTCTGGGCCAAGTGAACGAAGGAAAGTCATTGGGTGGAACGTACCTGCGCCCACTTCCATATCTAAAGGCTGAATAATGACGCAGCCCTGTCTGGCCCAATAGTCCTGTAATGCCAGGATCAGGCCTTGAAACGTCTTACTATCGTATTTGTGCATACATCCGCTACTTTTAAGCTTACTGAGGACTGAAAAGTCGCTTAGTATACATTTTGTCAGCCTGTGAATGTAGGCCTTATACCGGAAAATAAGGGCATTTGTGGGAGAAATTTAAATGAATAAACAGGATCTACCCCCATGACGATTACACGTTGCGTCTGGGTCAGCAATGACGAGCAATATCAAACTTATCACGATAATGAGTGGGGCGTACCCGTTTATGACAGTCAGGCGCTATTTGCCAAGTTGTGTCTAGATGGTCAACAAGCGGGTTTGAGTTGGCTAACGATATTGAGAAAGCAGAAAAATTTTGAGCAGGCGTTTCATTATTTTGATCCAGAGCGAGTTGCAGCGATGAACGAAGATGACGTTGAAAGGCTAATGAACAACCCTGGAATCATTCGGAGTCGTGGGAAAATAAATGCCATTATTTCCAATGCGAAAGCGTACTTGCGTATCCAAGAAGACGTGCCATTTAGTGACTTTATTTGGCAATTTACCGATGGAAAAACGCTGATTAATCAATGGGAAAGAATCGAAGACGTACCTACCAGTACTGAGCAGTCGAAGGCTATGGCGAAAGCGTTAAAAAAAGCAGGGTTTAAGTTTGTCGGTGAGACAATTTGCTATGCCTTTATGCAGGCAGTGGGCATGGTAAACGACCATACCCTTGATTGCCATTGCTACGGCAAAACCAAAGCACTTGCAAGAAAGTAGTTTACTAGTGCTCGAGTTTGGCGTGTTGATAGATTTGTTGTAACGCGGGTAATTCGGTTAATACTTTACTCTCGTGCTGTGACTCAATTTCTTCTCTTGCTTTGTCTTGTTTACGTCTTTCTTGTTTCGATAACGCTTTACGAGCATCAAGTACTGCAAACCCGCTAACCGCTACAAATAACGCATGGATATGGGGAAAGCTTTCTCGATAGCTGGTCTCAGGCTGAGGCAACAATTGCAATAGTCGACAAATACGAATCGCACCTTCTGACAGGTCGCATTGTTGTTGTTCCATCGCTTTGGCTATGGTTTCAATACTTTCGGTAATGTTAGCCAAGCGCGCCTCTCTGGCTGCTTTTTGACGTTCATTTTGCTGTTTCAACATAAACAGCAATTTGCCTGCATAGACACCAAGTGCTGCAATTATGAGTAACGCAACACTGATTACTACTGTCCAGAGCATGATACAACCACCTGTTTAATTATCTAAAGTCATCGATTTTCATTGCATCGAGGCTATCGAACGGGTCGTCATCGTCTTCTTCCTCGTCGCTAATTCCCATTAAGTCGCACAGTACTTTGTGACGCGCCATCATGGTTTCTACGTATTGCTCTTGTTCTTTCGTTAGTTTTTGTTCACTGTCGAGTTTATCCAGCAACGCAACCAAACGCGCATCTGCTTCAATCGCGGCTAATTCTTCCGCCGGGGTAGCATATTTCTTTTGTTCAACCTTTTTCGTTACTGCTGCAGTGGCAACAAGTGAAATAGGCTTTTTGCTACCATGGCGAGGGTCTGATGACGCTTTACCGCGTTTCTCGCCTGAGGCCTTGGTCATTTCAACATTGTGGCGGCTGCCCGCAGGCTTACCTTTGGTCTTTTTAGGCGGAGAGGTATCGCCGCGAGAATGACTCGAACGATTTTTTTTAAAGTCAGGATCTTTTCTAACGCCAATTAGCCCAACTTTACGTGATTTCTTTCTTTTCTGTGACATAACTTTTTAAAACTCAATATTGAGAGAGCGACTATAACGCGAAACTAAGTTTGCTTCCGCATTATGACTATATCTGAACTGGGGAAGTGAATGTTCATTTTATCGCGACTTGCTAACCACTTAAACGTATATTCTGAGAAAAAGCTCACGTGGGTCGGATCATTTTTATAATGCCAGCTCGCAAAGCGCGTACTGTCTATCACACGCTTTGTCATAACGGCGAGTACACCGCCGGTTTTTAACAAAGATTGCCATGTTTCCCATTCCTGCTTAGGGCTGTGGAAATGTTCAATGGCTTCTGTTGAAACAATCACGTCGTACTGACCGTTGAAAACTTCCTGATTAGGGAAGTAAAAAGGATCAAAATAATGTGTTTCAAATCCTTTTTCTTTCATCAGCCCTACAAGTGCTGGAGTGGGTCCACAACCAAAATCGAGCAAACGCGGTGGTGAACTACCTTGTCGACTGGCAAATGCGTCGACAACATGAGGCACTATTTTCGATAGAAAGCCGATATATCCTGGATCGTTTTCATGGTTTTCGTGTAGGTCATATTCACGCTTTTCTGCCTGAGGTGAGGGCAAAGACGCAGGGTCGACAAACACCAACTGACATTGGTCACATTGCCAGTAATGACGTTTTTTATCAGTGTGAAAATCTGAAATCTGTGTGTGGTCACACAAGGGACATATCATAAAGCACGCTCAAGAAGATAAAACAAACGGTAGGCTATTAGCGCAAATAAAAAGGCGATGGTCAAAGACCATCGCCCTGTATACGAGTGTCAAATGACACCTCTCCCGTTAATGCACGTCTTTGTGCTTTGCTGGCTTCCTGCAGTGCTCCCCTTATTTTTCTTGCTTACAGAGCGACGTTATTGTTTTGGGTCTTCCTGACGCTTTATTGTTCGTCCTGTCTTTATTTTATTATTATTGTTTGACATTAATTTGAAAGAATTACGACAACACTTTCAAATTATTCAACTAGCATACACCATTCGTCTAATAATACAACAGCGCATGTAACAATAAATTAACATGTGGCTGAAATTATTAGGTTTTAATGTAGGCCTGCTAAGTAATTAGCTAAGATTTCGATGTCTTGGTCGGTTAATTTAGCGGCTATATCTCTCATCATGCCGTTCATGTCGTTTGCTCGCTGGCCTGAACGAAAAGCTTTTAATTGAGCAATAGTGTAATCGACATGTTGGCCGCTAATATCTGGGAAACCAGCTAGTTCGACACCATTACCGGCAGGGCCGTGACACGCGGTACATGCTGTAATACCGCGTTCTGCATCGCCACCGCGATACAGTGCTTGCCCGGGTGCTACCATATCTTCTGGGGTTGCACCGGGTGTGCCTTCTTGTGAGCTAAAATAAGCAGCTAAATCTGCGATATCTTGGTCGCTCAACGGGGCGGCCATGCCATTCATCACCGCGTTATTTCGACCTTCTTGTCCGCCTGTTTTTGAGGCGAGTTTAAACTCTTTAAGTTGCTTTTCGAGATAAACTGAATGTTGACCTGCAATTTTCGGATTGAGTGTAATAACACTGTTTCCGTCCATGCCATGGCAAGCTGCACAAACTGCTGATTTGGCTTTTCCTGCCTCAGGATCGCCTTCCGCATAAACTGATGCAGTTAAACCTAGGGTCAAACAAACTAACAAAGGCAGTTTTTTCATAATCAATCTCTGTAAAGGATTCAACGGCCAGCGCGATATACGTGGTATCATATTTATTGTACACATTTAATGCGCTAGAAAAACCTTTTCCATGCTAAAACTAAGGTTTTAGCGTAGCCCAAAATATTGACTTTAGACAAAGAAATGCCAAAAAAACGCATTTTCGAGATTTACCATGAGTTATTACAGCAAAGCTAAATTTTTAACCAGTGCACCAGACCTTCGTCATTTACAGAACGACGATGGTATTGAGGTGGCATTTGCCGGTCGTTCAAATGCTGGAAAGTCCAGTGCGTTGAATACCCTAACGCGCCAGAAAAACTTGGCCAGAACAAGTAAAACCCCTGGCCGTACCCAGTTAATTAATATGTTCGAGTTAGACGAGCAGCGTCGTCTAGTCGACTTACCAGGGTACGGCTACGCACAAGTGCCTATTGCGATGAAGAAAAAGTGGCAAGCGGCGCTAGGGGAGTACCTACAAAAGCGCAAGAGTTTACGTGGAATAGTGGTGTTGATGGATATACGCCACCCTTTTAAAGACTTAGACCAAGATCTGATCCACTGGGCTGTTGACGCGGGTTTGCCTGTACTTGCCTTGCTCACAAAGGCTGACAAATTGAAGTCTGGAAAACGCAAAGCGCAGTTGTTAATGGCAAGAGATGCTGCATTGGCCTTTATGGGTGATGTAACCGTTCATACGTTTTCTTCGTTGAACAAACAGGGTATTCCTGAGGTAGAAAGCATTCTAAACAAGTGGCTTGAAGTTGGCGTAAACAACGATAGTGCAGAGTAGTTGTCGTTAGAAAGAAAAAAGCCCCATTCATTCGAATGGGGCCGTAAGTAGGACTGAGAGAAAACACATAAAAACCGATTAAATAGAGTCTCACCAGAAGCAAAAGTTCATACTATTTCTAAAAAAAGTGAAATTAAATTCCTTAATTATTACTTTTTCCTTTCTTTTCAATAATTTATTCTTATGAAATTTTTCTGCTAAATCGCTGAGCATACAGGGCTTATAAGCGGTTAGCGGCCCTTTCATGTTTGAGTATTGCGCAATATCGAGCTGAGCCGATGTGAGAGGCTGCCAAATTGTCGGAATGAAAACGATTACCTTGACGGAATTTTAGGCATAAAAAAACCCCGACCAACCGGCCGGGGTTAAAGCAAAGGTTTGAAAACAGATTTCTCACCTCTGTACCCTACATGGTTAAGCTTACTGAATAAGGCACAAAAGGCAAGCAATATGTGTAATTTAATTACCAAAAATGCGAAAAAACAGCATGATTTTGGCAAATTGTTGTAATCAATTTACTAGATTAGTGCGCTTCATCCCAATTTTCACCCACGCCAGCCTCTACCAAAAGTGGTACAGATAAGCTAACGGCCTGCTCCATCAGTGAAACGATTTTGTTAGTATAGGCGTCAATCTTGTCTTGTTTTATTTCAAACACCAATTCATCGTGCACTTGCATCATCATGATCACGTCTTCGCTGGCTTCATCACGGATCCATGAGTCCACTGCAATCATTGCCTTTTTGATAATATCGGCTGCTGTACCTTGCATAGGGGCGTTAATCGCTGCTCGTTCAGCGCCTTTTCTTCGTGCTCCGTTACTGGCTTTAATATCGGGTAAATACAGGCGTCGACCGAACACAGTTTCAACGTAGCCTTTTTCTTTAGCGCTTTCACGGGTGTCGTCCATATATTGCAAAACACCAGGATAACGTTCGAAGTAAGTGTCCATATAGGCTTGCGCTTCTTGGCGTGATACGTTGAGTTGACGTGCCAGCCCGAATGCAGACATACCGTAAATCAGGCCAAAGTTGATGGCTTTAGCGCTACGACGCTGATTGTCTGTCACGTCTTCCACACTTACATTAAATACTTCAGCAGCGGTTGCTCTGTGAATGTCTTTACCTTCAGAGAAAGCGGTAAGTAGGCCTTCATCGCCAGACAAGTGAGCCATAATTCTAAGTTCAATTTGAGAGTAATCCGCAGCTACGATCTTAAATCCATCGCGAGGAACAAAAGCTTTACGTACTTTTCGGCCAGCTTCAGTACGAATGGGGATGTTCTGTAAGTTAGGATCGGTAGACGACAAACGCCCTGTCGCGGCCACTGCCTGATGATAAGAAGTATGTACCCGACCTGTGCGATGGTTGATCATCTTGGGTAATTTATCTGTGTACGTACTCTTCAGTTTTGTTAGCCCGCGATATTCCATGATCAACTTAGGTAACGGATAATCAAGGGCAAGCTCCTGAAGTACTTCTTCAGACGTTGAAGGTGCGCCCTTTGGTGTTTTCTTGATAATCGGCAATTCGAGCTTTTCAAACAAAATGGCTTGTAGTTGCTTTGTTGAGCCAAGATTAAAGGCTTCACCCGCCATATCGTGAACTTCTTGTTCTAGTTCGACAATGCGTTTAGCCAGATCCTGACTTTGCTGAGCTAACTGTTGGCTATCTATTAAAACACCGGTTTGTTCCATTCGAGAAAGGATACTGGCTAATGGGAGTTCGATATCTTTAAATACCGTTTCTAAGCCATCTTCGGCTTTGAGTTTTGGCCAAATAGCTTGATGCAAGCGCAGGGTAATATCAGCGTCTTCTGCCGCGTAGTGGGCGGCTTTTTCTAGTTCAATTTGATTAAATGTCAGCTGTTTAGCGCCTTTGCCCGCAATATCTTCGTAATGAACTGTGGCGTAGTTTAGATAAACTTGCGCCAGTGAATCCATATCATGTCGGGTGGCGGTACTGTTGAATACGTATGATTCAATCATTGTATCGTATGCAATGCCAGCTAGCGTAATGTCGTAATTAGCGAGTACATTTTTGTCGTATTTGAGATGCTGCCCAACCTTTTGTTTGGTGTTGTCTTCCAACCAAGGTTTCAGTTGTGACAATACCCATTCTCTCGATAGTTGTTCTGGCGCGTCGGGGTAATCATGGCCAACGGGTACATATGCTGCAACGCCTGGCTCGACTGCGAACGACAGTCCAACCAATTCTGCTTCCATGTAATTCAGGCTGGTTGTTTCTGTATCGAAAGCCACTAAAGAAGCTTGATTGATAATGTCTAGCCAACGGCTGAAAGCCGCTTCGTCTAATACTGTTTCATATTGCGTTTCGATTGTCTCGACAGCGTCGTCTTGAGAGGTAACGGATTCCGTCTCTTCACTAAGTGTTTGTTCTGGCGCTTGGTTCTTGCTGACCTCGTTAAACCAACGTTTGAACTCATACTCAGCATACAGGTTCTGTAATGCGCTGTTATCGGCTTCTGTGGGGACAAGTGTTTGCGGTGTAGACGCCAGCTCCACTTCAGTATGAATGGTCGCTAATTCGTAAGATAAGCGGGCTTGCTCTTCAAACTCTTGCATCTTTTTAGCCATGGTTTTGGAACCACGGAACGACAAACCGGCAATATCATCAAGGTTTTCGTAGATCGCAGAAATGCCACCAATACCATTGAGCAAGGCTTGCGCGCTCTTATCTCCTACGCCGGGCACACCGGGAATGTTATCGACTTTGTCACCTTTCAAGGCGAGAAAATCAATGATCAACTCAGGTGGAATGCCAAATTTCTCTTTAACACCTTCAACATCCATAATTTGGTTGTTCATGGTGTTGATCAGGGTTACGTGCTGATTGACAAGCTGTGCCATGTCTTTATCACCGGTACTGATCAACGTATCGATGCCTGCTTCACTGGCTTGGCGTGCTAGGGTACCGATCACGTCATCGGCTTCTACACCGCTTTCAACGATAATCGGTAGCCCCATAGCGCGAATGATGGCGTGCAATGGCTCTATTTGGCTTCTGAGCTCCTCTGGCATAGGAGGGCGGTTGGCTTTGTATTCTGGATAAATATCATCGCGAAAGGTTTTGCCTTTAGCATCAAAAACAACGGCCATATGCGTGGGTTGGTACTGATTGATCAAGCTTTTAAGCATGTTGATCACACCATAAATTGCGCCCGTGTCCTGACCTTTGGAGTTCGTCAGGGGCGGCATGCCGTGAAAGGCTCTAAACAAATAGGACGAACCGTCGACAAGGATAAATGGTGGCTTTTTAGTCTCAGACATAGGTGCGATTTTGGCTTTATAAGGATTAGGTAGAGAAGGATGCCACAGCCGCGTTTTGAACGCTACAAAGCAACTTGATCTGATTTACATACAGAGAAAAAAGATCATGGCATGTGAAAAAGATCACAAAAAGGATCAGTTTGTGGATAAGTCTGTGAGATCTGTGATCATGGTTGATCTTCGCGCAGCACCATGCCGATCACTTAATTTGACCAGAAGCTAGGAATATAAAGGAATCTAAACGCACAGAAATGACCGCTATCCTGTCTTGTTTTTTCCATCTTATTTTGTGGATAACTTACTTTGTAAGTGCTGGGTTGCTGAATTCAATTTCACCCAGTTGGCTAGTTAATGTAGCATACTCGTTAATAAATCCTAGTTGTCGCGCAATAAAATTTTGATTAATTATTCGACAGCGATAATCCAAAAAAGCATAAGCCAAATAAATCAGGGCCTGGAGGGCGAAATGAAGAAAGTTGCAGTGATTTTAAGTGGGTGTGGCGTGTTTGACGGCGCTGAGATTCACGAGGCCGTACTAACCTTGTTGAGCATTGAGCAAGAGGGCGGAGCCTACACTTGTTTTGCACCTGATATAGCGCAGCTACATGTGGTTAATCATTTAACCGGTGAAGTTGAAAGTGAAACTCGAAACGTATTGGTTGAATCGGCACGCATAGCGCGGGGTGAAATAAAGTCACTCACAGAGTGTAACGTTGATGAGTTTGATGTACTCATTTTGCCAGGCGGTTTTGGGGCGGCGAAAAACTTATGTAACTTTGCCATCAAAGGCCCTGAATGCGATGTAGACGCGTCTGTACTTGCTACCTGTAAAGCATTTGCGGAAGCAGGCAAACCCGCTGCATACGCTTGTATAGCGCCGGCATTAGCCGCAGCTGTTTACGGTAATGGCGTAAAACTGACTATTGGGAATGACAAAGACACTGCCGCAGGGGTCACTGCTTTGGGTGCATCACATGTTGAATGCTCGGTTGAAGACGTAGTGATAGATGAAGCCAACAAGCTTGTCACCACACCTGCATATATGCTTGCAGGTTCGATTTCTGAGGCTTTCACAGGCCTAAATAAAATGGTGAAGGCAGTCTTTGCACTGAAATAAGAAGCTTAATCACGATGAAGGGGGAATATTTCCCCTTTCGCTTTGTGGGTAAGCAACGCATAATGTAATTGGTTGAGCAATGTGTGTTGGAATATCACTATTCGACAGGACTTTGCTGCAAGCAACAATAATAACACTGCCATGGCATCAATGATGAAGCCTAAACAAAGACTGTTTTTCTAACATGCACTATCGCGCCATCATACGTATTTTAGGGCTTTTAGTTGCGCTTTTTAGCGTGACTATGATCCCGCCAGCGCTTATATCGCTCATTTATCAGGATGGTAGTGGCTTGCCGTTCATCCTTGCTTTTTTGCTTTGTGTTATCACGGGTATCGCTTTTTGGTATCCCAACAGGCATGAAAAAAGAGACTTAAGAGCAAAAGAAGGCTTTTTAATTGTTGTGTTATTTTGGACCGTACTGGCAAGTTTTGGTGCGATCCCATTTATCCTGTTAGAACAGCCTAGCATGAGTATCACCGATGCTTTCTTTGAGTCGTTTTCTGGTCTAACGACAACGGGAGCGACGGTTATCGAAGGGATCGACTTTCTCCCGCATTCAGTACAGTTTTATCGACAACAGCTTCAATGGCTCGGCGGTATGGGGATCATTGTTCTTGCCGTAGCCATTTTGCCTATATTGGGCGTTGGGGGCATGCAGCTTTATCGCGCAGAAACTCCTGGCCCAGTGAAAGACTCCAAAATGACGCCGCGTATCGCCGATACAGCTAAGCACCTTTGGTATATCTACTTGTCGCTGACAACAGCGTGTACAGTGTCTTTTTGGTTAGCGGGAATGAATTGGTTTGACGCTATTTGCCATTCCTTTTCCACCATTGCAATTGGTGGGTTTTCTAACCACGACGCCAGTTTGGGCTATTACAACAGCCCTATGATCAATATTATCTGCGCGGTTTTCTTACTTATTGCAGCTCTGAATTTCTCGTTACATTATGCAGCGGCCAATAATCGTAGCTTAAAAGGGTATTGGTACGACCCTGAATTTAAAGCCTTCTTTTTTGTGCAAGCGGCGTTGATTATTACCTGTTTCTTAGTGCTAACGTTGTCGGGCTATTATTCCTCTGCAGAGGAAGCGATGGATCAAGCTGTTATCCAAGCGGTATCCATCAGCACAACAGCTGGTTTTGCTACAACAGACTTTTCTGCGTGGCCTTCTTTTCTGCCCATATTGCTTATCTTTTCAAGTTTTATTGGCGGATGTGCAGGGTCAACGGGCGGCGGATTAAAAGTGATCCGCGTGTTCTTGTTATTCTTGCAGGGCAAGCGTGAGATAGATCGCCTTATTCACCCCAAAGCGGTGTATTCAGTAAAACTGGGTGAACGCGCAATGCCTGACAAAGTGGTTGAAGCGGTGTGGGGCTTTTTCTCCGCCTATGCCATCGTTTTTGTCGTTATTATGATTGGCATGATAGCCACTGGCATGGACAATCTGTCAGCCTTTACTGCAACCGCCGCAACACTGAACAACTTAGGCCCTGGGCTGGGCAGTGTTTCTACTACGTATGCAGAGGTGAGTGACGCGGGTAAATGGCTACTTGTTTTGGCTATGTTGTTTGGGCGGTTAGAGGTGTTCTCATTATTGGTGTTGTTCTCACCGACTTTTTGGCGAGGGTAGGCACGGCAGCCTTACCCTCTGAAACGTTAGCCTCTTATGCATCAGGCTTGTTACTGTTTAACCAAAGAAAAACGCACTGGGTTGGAACAGCTTTTCAACATCACCAATAAATTTCTTATCAACCAAGAATAAAATCACGTGGTCATTGGCTTCGATTACAGTATCGCTATGTGCAATGATAACCTGATCTTCGCGAACAATTGCACCTATGGTGGTGCCCGGTGGTAGCTTAATACTGCCAATTTCTCGGCCCACTACTTTCGACGTATTTTTATCGCCATGAGCGATGGCTTCTATTGCTTCTGCGGCTCCACGACGAAGTGAGTACACATTAACTATATCGCCCCTGCGCACGTGAGTGAGCAGGGCTGAAATGGTGGCTTGTTGAGGAGAGAAAGCAATGTCAATTTCGCCACCTTGGACCAAGTCAACATAGGCACTGCGTTGAATAAGCACCATCGCCTTTTTAGCGCCCATTCGCTTGGCAAGCATGGCAGACATAATGTTTGCTTCATCGTCGTTGGTCACGGCAATAAACGCGTCTACTTGCTCTACGTTTTCTTCCCCAAGTAGTTCTGCATCAGAAGCATCGCCACTAAAGACAATGGTTTTATCCAGTTTTGCCGAAAGATACTGGGCGCGTTCTGGGCTGTATTCTATGAGCTTCACGTTGTGCTTGTGCTCAAGACGCTTGGCGAGGCCTGCGCCAATCAAACCACCGCCTGCAATCATAATGCGTTTATAGCTAGACTCGAGCTTTTGTAGCTCGCTCATCACTGCGCGAATGTGTTTGGTAGCCGCGATGAAAAACACTTCATCATCGGCTTCGATTACGGTAGTGCCAAGCGGGCGAATTGGTCTGCCTCGACGGTAAATGGCCGCTACTCGCGTTTCTACATTCGGCATGTGCTCTTTCAGCGCTGATAAGGCGTGACCTACTAGCAAACCGCCATAATAAGCTTTCACAGCCACGAGGCTCGCTTTGCCGTCTGCAAATTCGACTACCTGTAAGGCGCCAGGGTAGTCGATAAGACGTTTAATCGCTTGGGTCACCAATTGCTCGGGGGCAATAATGTGATCAACGGGAATGTCTTGCTGCTTGTATAATTGCTCTTGGTAAATGATGTACTGTTCAGAGCGAACACGGGCAATTTTGGTGGGAGTTTTGAACAGGCTGTATGCAACCTGACACGCCAACATATTAGATTCGTCACTGTTGGTAACCGCAATCAACATGTCTGCGTCTTCAGCGCCTGCTTTGCGCAATATGTCGGGGTGAGAGCCTACACCCACGACTACCTGTAAATCGAGACGATCTTGCAACGCTCTTAGAATATTTGGGTCAGAGTCGATAACGGTTATTTCGTTTTTCTCACCAACCAAGTTCTCAGCTAACGTCCCGCCCACTTGGCCGGCACCGAGGATGATAATCTTCATTGCCTTCGATACTTTTTTGAATTACCCAATCATTAACAAGACTTTAGCAGTCTCGCATAGTAGAAACCATCCATTTGTTGTTCAGCGGGTAAAATCTGACGTCCAGGTTTACTGGTGGTTTCGCTGTTGTTAAGTGGTAACAATGACGCGTCATCATGATGCGCGAGAAACGCTGCAATTTGTTGAGTGTTTTCCTGCGGTAGTATCGAGCATGTTGCGTATAACAAAGTACCACCTGGCTTGAGAGTCGCCCACAATGCTTCGAGAATCTTCGCCTGTAGCGCCACTAACTCGGTAATATCGGAAGACTTTCGCAACCATCTAATATCTGGGTGACGACGTATGACGCCTGTGGCTGAACAGGGCGCATCAAGCAGAATACGGTCAAATTGTTCTCCATCCCACCATGAGTCAGGTTGACTTGCATCACCTGTTACTACGATAGGTGAATGCCCCAAACGCTGCATGTTTTCGTACACCCGTTTTAAGCGATAGGCATCGCTGTCGAGCGCGATACAGGTTTTAACATTTGCCGATTCGATAATGTGGCCGGTTTTTCCACCCGGAGCGGCACAACAATCGAGTATGCGATCACCGTCTTGCGGCGCAAGGTAGTGCGCAGCTAATTGGGCCGCACCATCTTGTACCGCAAATTCACCTTCTTCAAAGCCGGGCAAACTTGTTACATCAGTGCGTTGGGTTAGCAATATACCATCGGTATGGAAGTCGCTTACACTGAATGCCACGTCGTTATCACGTAGCTTTTGTGTATATGCATCGCGACTGATCTTGCGTTTATTCACTCTTAGCCAAATTGGCGCGACACTATTAGTGGCGTCGATAACATCATTAGCATTGTCTGGATAAGCAGCCTGAATCGCTTTGAATATCCACTTTGGCAAACCGGAGCGAACCCGAGGGTCATCTGAAACTTCGCGGTCATCGCCCTCTCGCTGAAAAGTGCGCAATACGCCGTTGATTAAGCCTTTAAGGCTGTCGCCACCTAATACTTTTGCTGCATCGACAGTTTCACCCACGGCCGCGTGATCAGATACGCGTGTAAACGCGAGCTGATAGAGGCCAAGTAATAATAGGTGTTCGAGGATCTTCTTGTTGCCTTTTAGCGGCTTATTGAGCAAATCACGTAACCAGAGTTGCAATTGAGGCAACTGACGTAAAGTACCCATGGTCATTTCTTGCATCCACGCACGATCGCGGGGCGAATGCCGAGGTTGTGCTTTGCCTAAACATTCACGAGAAGATACGCCACATTCGAGAATTTGAAATAACACCCACGCGCAGTCGGCGCGTAGGTTAGCCTTTTTGGGAAGAGGGAATTGAGGAGTACTAGGCATCGCTACCAATCAAGCTTCCAGGGTTGAACCACGCTTTCCTCGCATTAATAACATCGACAGCAGGCAGAGCTTTTTTGCCCGGAATTTGCAGCATTTCCAACAGAATAGGGCAACTGCCAGTGGCTACCACAATGCCGTTTTTATCGGCGCGGATCACCGTACCCGGACTCGGGTGGCTAGCTTCTTGAGTGAGTGGTTTGGCTTTCCATAATTTTACATTTTGTTCGCCAACACCAAACCAAGCCACGGGCCAAGGGTTAAATGCGCGAACATTACGAGCGATCTGTTCCGCCGTATCTTGCCAGTTGATTTGTGCTTCTTCTTTTGACAATTTCTTGGCGTAGTTGGCTAAGGCGTCATCTTGTTTTTCAGCCTTCAGTGATGACAAGTTGTCGACCACATAAGTGAGCGCTTCAGTCCCCACTTCAGCAAGCTTTTCATAAAGCGTTGCACTGGTATCTTCATCCTCAATCGGTAGTTTGGCTATATGCAACATATCGCCAGTGTCTAGCCCTTCGTCCATTTGCATAATGGTAACGCCGGTTTCTTTATCTCCCGCCCAAATTGCTCTTTGGATGGGCGCAGCACCACGCCAGCGTGGCAAAATTGAACCGTGTACATTAATGCAGCCGAATTTTGGGGTTGCTAACACAGCTTTGGGTAACAACAAACCATAGGCCACTACCACCATGAGATCAGCATTGAGATGAGCGAGTTCTGCTTGGGCTTCTTCGCTCTTTAAACTTGCGGGCTGATAAACGGGTAGGTGATGTTCGAGTGCGACTTCCTTCACTGCCGATGGCGTGAGTTTCTTTCCTCTACCGGCAGGGCGGTCGGGTTGTGTGTAAACTGCTATAACGTCGTGATGTGGATTATTGATCAGTGCAGACAAGTGGCGCGCCGCAAAGTCTGGCGTGCCAGCAAAAACAATTCGTAATTTTTCAGTCAAAACTTATCCTCAGGCGCGCGCAGCTAAGCGGGCGTCTTTCTCAAGTTTTTTGCGAATACGTTGGCGTTTCAAAGGCGATAGGTAATCAATAAATAACTTACCTTTGAGATGATCGAGTTCGTGTTGAATACAAATAGCGAGCAACCCCTCGGCATCGAGTTCAAATGCTTCGCCATTTTCGTTTAACGCTTTTACTGTAATGGTTTCAGAGCGTTCAACTTTGGCATAGTTATTTGGCACCGAGAGACAACCTTCTTCCGAAATTGTCATGCCGTCGCGAGCGGTAATCTCAGGGTTGATAAAGACACGCGGCTCATTTTGTTCCTCAGAAACATCCATCACCACGACTTGCACATGGCGATCTACTTGTGTTGCAGCCAAGCCGATGCCTTTTTCATCGCGCATCGTCTCGAACATGTCAGAAACAAGTTGTTTAATTTCTTCATTTACTTCAGCAACGGGCTCTGCCACGGTGCGTAAGCGCTCATCTGGGAAACTTAAAACGTCTAATATTGCCATTTGGTACTCGGTTTTTCTGTCGCTTTGTCTGTATCAATAAATATACGTTGATTTCACAAACGCTATTTACACAATCATACGGCCTACTATTCTACAGTATAACTGGGTTTTGGTGCAGTATAATTCAAGAGGCTCCTCGCTTATAAGTATAGAGCTTATCAGGGGGAGGGTCAGGTCTTCGATATGAATAAGCGGTTTGTCGCAATGAAAAAATTAAGTCACGTGCTTGGTCTGTTAGTACTTTTGGGGCTCAGTTTTACTTTGCACGCAGCGGTTGAAATAAAACAATCTGCACCATCGACTTACACCGTCAAACCAAAAGATACCTTATGGGACATCGCCAATTTATTTCTTGATAAGCCTTGGTTATGGCCGGAACTCTGGCGTAAAAATACACAAATTGAAAACCCCCATTTAATTTATCCGGGCGACGTGATCACCATTCGTTACGTCGACGGCGAACCTGTGATTGCGATTGCACGAGAAAAGCGCCAGATGGTATTGAAGCCCGGTGTTGGACGGGTGGAGAAAATCAATCAGCCTATTAATTTATTACCTTGGTCGGTCATTGCGCCTTATATCGACCAACACTTAATAGTGAATGAAGACGACTACGAAGATTTACCGCAACTACTGGGTAATCAACAAGGCCATGTTCGATTTGTTGATCAACAGTTGGTATTGAGCCAAATAGAAAACCCAGCTTTAGTACAGTATCGACTTATGCGTCGCGACACTATTATTAAAAATATAGATGGCGATATTCTGGGTGTGCAATTACGGCATGTAGGAGATGCAGACTTAGTGGCAACGGCTGAGGATGACCACGGCGTGGTAGCTCTCACCTCGGTGAATGAAGAGACAAAGCCGGGCGATAAATTGATGACACTGGAGCATCCTAGCCCCCCATTTCTCAAGCTTCAAGGCGCGGAAACACAACGAGGCTTTATCGTTGGTAGCTTGCATCAGTACAACTTACTCGGCAAATACGATGTTGTGGTAGTGGACTTGGGGCAAAGTGATATTGAACCGGGCACTGTCATGGGTATTTATGCACGAGGGCCTGAAATTATCGACGGTGAGCCGCCTCAATATAACAATGCCTTTACCGGTGTAGGAGACGGTTTGCGGTTCTGGGATAAAGTGACGCAACCCGCCATGAAAATTGGTGAGTTAATGGTGTTCAGCACTTTCGATAATGCCAGCTATGCCATCATTACCAGGGCCAATGACACAGTGAAGCGAGGCGCCATTGTGGGTAAGCCTTAATTCAGTCGCCACTAGGCGCGATTCAAATTTCTCATGTGCTGCCTCATATTAATAATGAGGCAACATGCATCAACATAATCTTTCTCTTTCCTCAACTTCTGCTTCTTTATTATCTCCTTGGTTTATTACCTCTGGTGTTGAACGCTTTACCCCCTCGCAGTGGTTAGCGTTACTCGACAAGCATCAACTGTCGATGGCGGAGCTAGCAACATCAACACAAAGCGCATTGGAAGCCCTAGGGTTTAGCCAAAAACAGCAAGCGCAAATTCAGCGCGCGAAAGAAGGGGAGTTGCGTTTACAAGACTGGTTGTCGAAGGACAACCGACACTTCTATCTGTCTTATTCTGATGACCGTTATCCAGACATGCTAAGAACACTCGTCAATCCGCCTTTGTTTCTGTTAGGGATTGGTAACCCTAACCTGCTTACTCGTACTGGGGTTGCGGTAGTCGGAAGCCGAAGCCCAACTCATTCTGGCGGTGAAATAGCAGAGTCGCTGTCGGCTGGTATCAGCGATCAAGGGCTCACCATTGTCAGTGGCCTAGCAAGAGGTATAGATGGAAGAGCACATAAAGGTGGTTTACAAGGGGGGGGGCGCACCACGGCCGTTGTCGCAACAGGAGTAGACATCTGTTATCCAAAACGCCATCAGGCTTTAAGGCAGCGCATCATTGATGAAGGGGGATGTGTTATTAGCGAGTTTTGGTTAGGTATGCCTCCGCGAAAACATCAATTTCCGCAACGCAATCGCATTATTGCCGCTTTATCGAGCGTTACTGTGGTTGTGGAAGCAAATATTCGTAGTGGTTCCTTGATAACTGCTAATTTGGCCGCAGATATGGGGCGTGACGTGATGGCTGTGCCGGGCAGTATTCGAAACCCCTTGGCGGAAGGTTGTCATCATTTAATTCAGCAAGGTGCCAAATTAGTGACTACAGTTAATGATGTAGTAGAAGAAATTCAACCGGTTGTCTCCTCGCAAAATAAAAACCGCCAACATTGCGATAAAAAAAGTGAGGAACAGAGCTTGGCAACCGATACATTATTAGATAGTGTTGATTTTGATGTCACACATGTTGATGTCATCGCCGAACGCAACAAATTGCCTGTGTCAGCTGTCATGGCAGTATTACTAGAATATGAGTTGCGTGGTTTAGTAGCAGCGGTTCCTGGTGGCTACGTCAAATTGAGGGGGAAATAACATGTTCGATATCCTCATGTATCTGTTTGAGAACTTCATCCATAGCGAAACCGAAATTCGCGTAGATCAAGACGAACTAACCGATGAACTGGTTAGGGCTGGTTTTCATCACGATGAAATCTATAAAGCCTTGGCTTGGCTTGAAAAACTCGCTGCATTGCAAGAGACAGATATTAATCCTTACCTGTGTAAAGGTATTACATCGAGTTTAACTCGGGTTTATACCTCGCAAGAGCAAATGCGCCTAGACGTAGAGTGTCGAGGTTTCTTGCTTTTCCTAGAGCAAGTGAGCGTACTTGACGCAATGACACGAGAAATGGTGATAGACAGGGTTATGGAAATTGATTCCGTTGAATTTTGTCTTGAAGATTTAAAATGGGTTGTCCTTATGGTGCTGTTTAATGTGCCCGGAAAGGAAAATGCCTACGCCCAAATGGAAGATTTGTTATTTGAAGAGCACGATGGCATTTTGCATTAAGTTTGCTCGTCATATGGGAGTGTAGCTGTCTTCCATGTCTAAAATTGATCATTCTCTGTTTAGTGCGCATGAACACGCACTAAACGGTAATGCGGGCGAGTGCCCCGAGTGCGGTAAACCCTTACATATCAGAAATAGCAAAGCCGGCCCCTTTGTTGGGTGTTCTGGTTATCCCGAATGTCACTTCAGTAAAGCTCTGCACGACAATCACACCACAGTAATAAAAGTGCTAGATGGCACAGCATGTCCTGAATGCGGTAGTGAAATGGCGGTTAAAAAAGGCCGCTTCGGCATGTTCATCGGTTGTAGTAACTTTCCTGAATGCCATCACATAGAGTCAATTAAAAAACAACAAGACACTTTGGTGAATTGTCCAAAATGTCACGAAGGGCATCTTATTGAGCGAACCAATAAATACGGAAAGCGCTTTTTCTCCTGCAATCGTTATCCTTCCTGCCGATATGTGGTAAATTTTAAACCCATTGACGAAGCCTGCCCTGAGTGTGGCTGGGCTATTCTCATTGATAAAAAGGGGCGTAAGGCGTGTCCACAGCCCCTGTGTGGTTATCAACAAACAGAGAACGAAGCGTGACAACTGAATCACAACATGGCCAGATAGATAAAGACATTGAAGCATTTGAATCTGGACAGCTATTGGTTTACCCCACCGAAGCAATCATGGGTATTGGGTGTGATCCCGATAACCAATCTGCAGTAGAAGCATTGTTGCAACTCAAGCAACGTCCTCGAGAAAAAGGGGTGATATTAATTGCCGCCAACTACTCTCAACTGTTGTCTTATGTTGATGACAATGCCATTTCCCAAGACCGACGTTTTGCTATTTTTTCTAGTTGGCCTGGCCCGAATACGTGGTTGCTGCCGAAAAGTAAAACCGCGCCAGAATGGATAACGGGCAAACACGATAAAATAGCAGTGCGTGTGATTGACCATCCCGTTGCCAAAGCGCTTTGTGAAAAGTTTAACAAACCCTTAGTGTCTACGAGTGCTAACCCAAGTGGTGACCAACCCGCAGCGAATATTGCAGAAGCGCGAGCTTACTTTGGCGATGCCGTTCACTATGTAGAGGGAAATGTGGGTAACTCTTCAAAGCCTAGTACGATTCGCGACGGCGAGACCGGGAACATTATCCGAGATTAATTATGAGCGATTTTTTACCAGAAGACATCGATGCCGAAACGGCGGTAGCGCGAGTCAAAACATTTTTAATGGGGCTGCAAGACAACATCTGTCAGACCTTAGAGTTGGCTGATGGAAAAGGACAGTTCAAAGAAGATGCTTGGGTGCGTGAGCAGGGCGGTGGCGGTCGCACTCGGGTAATAAAAGGCGACGTGATTGAGCAAGGTGGTGTGAATTTTTCTCATGTCTTCGGTGATGCTATGCCTGCATCGGCTACAGCGTCTCGTCCAGAGCTTGCAGGCCGCAGCTTCCAAGCTATGGGGGTGTCATTGGTTATTCACCCGCACAACCCATACGTTCCCACGTCACATGCTAATGTTCGCTTTTTTATTGCGGAGAAACCCGGTGAAAAACCGATTTGGTGGTTTGGCGGTGGTTTTGACCTCACGCCTTTTTATCCGTTTAAGGAAGACGTGGTGCATTGGCACGATGTAGCAAAGAAAACCTGTGCGCCTTACGGTGATGAGGTTTACCCAACGTATAAAAAATGGTGTGACGAATACTTCTATTTAAAGCACCGCAATGAAACTCGTGGCGTAGGCGGCCTATTTTTTGATGACCTCAATCAGTTGGGTTTCGAAAAGAGCTTTCAGTTTATGCAGGATGTAGGTAACGGTTACCTCGATGGCTATATTCCCATTTTAGAAAGACGAAAAGCGCAGCAATATGGGGAGCAGGAGCGGCAGTTCCAATTATATCGCCGCGGTCGTTATGTTGAATTTAATTTAGTTTACGACAGAGGTACATTGTTTGGTTTACAAACCGGTGGCCGTACCGAGTCAATTCTAATGTCAATGCCGCCACTGGCTAGATGGGAATATGATTTCCAACCTACAGAAGGCAGCGCGGAAGCAAAATTACAACAGTGGTTAACACCTACTGACTGGTAATGGCCTCAATCGATTGATGCAGATCAATCAAGATTACGGGGCTAAGTGACCGTTTTTTCAAACTTGTTTCAGATCAATTTTTGTTGGGGTTAAAGGCGTAAAGTAGCCCCATCAACTGAAACAAATGAGAAAACGTTATGAAAAAATCTACTATTGCATCACTCGTCGCATTATCTCTACTTGCTGCTCCTGCTGCGTTTGCTTACCAAAAAGGTGACGTGGTTGTTCGTGGCGGTTTGACGCTAGTTTCTCCTGATGATGCCTCTTCAAATATTATTGCCGGCGACACTGATTTAGGACTGGGTGTCGCGGTCGACAGCAACACACAGATTGGCTTAAATGTAGCGTACTTTCTAACTGATAGAATTAACATTGAATTACTCGCGGCCACGCCGTTTAGCCATGACGTTGATTTCGGTGTCGCAGATCCACTTGGTACTGGTAACAAGCTAGGTGAAGTGAAGCACTTGCCACCTACTATTAGCGTTAACTACTATTTCAACGACCCATCAGCGACTTTTCAGCCATACGCTGGGCTTGGCTTAAACTACACGGTTTTCTTTGATGAAGAATTTACTTCAGCGAATGAAGAAGCGGGTTTAACTAAGCTGGATTTGGATGATTCATTTGGGATTGCAGCGCAACTGGGTGCTGATTATAAACTCACAGACAAGTGGCACTTAAATGCTTCAGTGCGTTGGATCGATATTGATACTTCAGCCACATTTGAACTAAGCGGTGCTGAAGGCAAAGTGTCTGATATTGAAATTGACCCTTGGGTATACACTATTTCATTGGGCTACACATTCTAATAATAAGCAAAATAGCATACTGACCAATTGCCCCTTTGGATGAGGGGCTTTTTTATGGCCGGGTGTTTATCATGTGTTCGGCTAATTGATCTATTGCCTGCAATAGCTTTTCTGCTAATTGTATATTCTCCACATTCTCGTACATGGCTTTACGCATACAATACATCCATTGCTCTTTTAGTGCTGGGGTAACGGCGAATGGCAAATGTCTGGCGCGCAATCTCGGGTGGCCAAATTGTGCTTCATAGGTATTGGGACCGCCTAACCACATGGATAAATAGAGAAAGAATACCTCGCGTATGCGCGAGAGAGGTTGGGGGTGCATTGCCAGTAATTCTGCTGCGAAAGGGTCGGTTTCCATAATATCGTAAAAGCGATTTGCGATCGCATGTACTGATTTTTCTCCTCCTATCGCTTGATAGGGCGTCGAGGTCGAAGTAGAGTGCGAGGAAGACGTGTTTGATTTTGATAAAAACGAAAGTAGACCCATGCAAAAATTCGCTGTATTTGGAAATCCGATAGCTCAGAGTTTATCACCGACTATCCATCAAATGTTTGCTAAATCTTGTGATGTGACATTGTCGTATACTAAAGAAGAGCTCTCTTTGGGGGATTTTGCAGAAGAAGCACGCCAATTTTTTGCTGACGTGCAATTCAAAGGCTGTAATGTAACAGTGCCTTTCAAAGAAGAGGCTTTTCGTTTAGTAGACAGATGTAGCCCCGCCGCGCAGTTGGCTCAAGCCGTTAATACGATCAAAAAAGAGCCAGACGGTTCGCTATCTGGCTTTAATACAGATGGCATTGGTTTGGTAACCGATTTAATGAATCACGGTGTTCGGTTGCAAGATGCAACGGTTTTGTTGCTTGGCGCCGGTGGTGCCGCGAAAGGAGCGGTTCATCCTTTATTAGATGCAGGTGTAGGGCAATTATTGGTGTTAAACAGGAGTACCGATAAAGCGGTAGCACTTGCAGAGCAAAGTAGAGACAGCCGTGTTGTTGCTATGTCTAGCGCTGAAGCTACTTGTGCTTTTGCACCTGATGTTATTATTAATTCGACTTCTGCAAGTTTGAGTCACACGTTGCCAACGGTATTGCCAGAATTTTTCGAGCGTTGCTCAGTGGCCTATGACATGGTGTATGGTAGTGAACCAACTACGTTTATGGCTTATGCCAAAGAGCATGGTGCTGCACAACAACTCGATGGATTAGGTATGCTGGTTGAGCAAGCGGCTGCGGCTTTTACAATCTGGACCAATGAAAAGCCGCACACACAGGAAGTATTGCAGTTCATGAGAAAGAGCATGTAACGCGCCTTCCCATTGCTATAGCCTTTATTCTTCTGCGATATATTCGTTTTTCAGCTCAACATAGTTTGTGGCTGATTGCTTCAAAAAGGCGACTTCTTTTTCGTTAAGAGGTCGCTTTTTGGTCATAGGGTTACCAACATACAAATAACCACTTTCCAATGTTTTATTAGGCGGAACTAAAGTACCCGCGCCAATAAATACATCATCTTGAACAACGACACCATCCATAACAATAGCGCCCATACCAACCAATATACGGTTGCCGAGGGTACATCCGTGAAGCATGCACTTGTGGCCAATAGTCACATCATCACCAATGATAAGAGGGTAGCCTGTTGGGTTGCTGGGTGAGCGACGGGTAACGTGAAGGATAGTACCGTCTTGCACATTAGTACGTTTACCTATGCGAATATGGTTAACATCACCACGAGCTGCGACCATGTGCCAGATGCTGCTGTCGGTATCTAAATGAATATCACCGACTAATCGGGCTGAATCGGCAACATAGACAGCGTGACCCAATGAAGGGGCAACGCCTTTATATGAAGAGAGGGGAGTAGACATACTATTTTCCATCAAAGGTGTAACCGAACATAGCAATATCACATGCATAAAGCTCGGCAACTTTCTCTATTGTTTCTTGATCATAGTATTCAGTGTAATGACATTTAACGCGTTTTTCTCTTCTAAATAGGTGACGGGCTTTTCTTTCAAGGGAACGACGAATACTGGATGTTGAATTAACATGCGGTAGATTGGCTTCTTTCAATGCCAGTTGCTCACACACATAAGCAAAGTCTTCTTTGAGGTTTTCAAATCGACCGACAAAATCGACAATTTGTTGCCCCGAGTCGTTTAGCAAGTAGTCCGTTTGAGGAATAATATGTCGGTAGGCGTCACAAAAGTCATTTTGGGCCGGTAAATGGTGGAATATAAACGCTTTGAAGTTAAACTTATTATCTAACTTTTTGTGCAAATATTCTGAAACGAGTCTTGCCCAAGGGTTACGTACAAAAGCAAACGTAAAATAGTGCTCGTAATCTGCTTTAGAAATATGCCCGCAATCTACATATTCATGAGCTCTAAGATGAGCTAGGCGCGATGGCCCCTTTGAAGGGTTGGCATTTTTCGTAATAAGTAGCTTATCTTTGTTTTTGAGCGTTAACCCATTTAAGTCTAAAAAATACTGTTCGACACTCTGCCCACCGGTTTTTGGAACGTGGACAAATACACATTGTTGTTGATGGCAAATCATAATTAAAACGAGCCGAAGCGCTCTTTTTTTGTTGTTATTGTTGTAAAACAATCATCTTCAAAGACGTGTAGTTAAGCAAGGGGTGTCATAAAAATTTAATGAAAGTATAAGTAAGTATTATGTCAAAGCGCTTTGTCTTTTTTTGTTCTCTTGCCTACGCCTATCCCATTTTACGGCCCCTTCAAACTGTGATTAGAGCCCGAGGTGATGAGGCGGCTTGGTATCTTGAGCCTGGCTGTGAAAACCTTCTTAACGATGATGAAAAACAATTACATTCTATAGAGGAGTGTATTGCCTACCAGCCTACCGCAATATTTACACCTGGCAATTACATCTATTACTTCCTACCAGGTGTTAAAGTTGCGGTGTTTCATGGCTATCCAATCGCTAAGCGCGGAGAAAAGAGTGCGCAAGAAGATGACCACTTTAAAATTCGAGGGGCTTTCGATATGTATTGCACTCAAGGTCCTTCGAGCACTCTACCATTTAGTGAGAAAGCCAAATCGGATAACTCTTTTCGCGTTTATGAAACGGGGTGGCCAAAAGTAGATAGCTTGGTTAATGGCGATCATGTTGTACATGACAAGCCAACGATTCTTTTTGCGACTACGTTTAGCAAAAGCATTACGTGTGCCCCAGTGGTGTTTGATCAAATTAAAAGTATGGTTGAAACCAAAACGTGGAATTGGAAATTTACGTTTCACCCAAAATTCTCAGATACCAACGTACTTGAACAATATAAAGCTTTGGCGGCACAACATGAGCATGTGTCTTTTGAGCGTAATGTCACGGTAGAAACTATTCAACAAGCCGATGTTCTCTTGTGCGACAGCTCTTCTATTATTTTGGAGTGTTTATTATTAAATACACCAGTAGTGACCTTTAATAATACCAACCCTGGTCCGCACCTAATTAATGTAACGGAACAAGAAGCATTGCCTGAGGCCATAGATAAGGCTTTATCACGTCCAAAAGCCTTGATGGACACTATCCAAGCTTACATGTCTCAACACGAAGCGCATCGAGATGGGCTAAATAGTGCCAGAGTACTGGACGCGGTAGAGGACTTTATTAGTAATGAACAAAGTAAGGTCAGTAAAAAACCGATAAACCTATGGCGAAAATTAAAACAAAGAAAGCGTGCTAAATACTGGAAATGGTGAGTAATTAACCGAACAAACGAAAAATGACATTTTTATGAAAAAAGGTGTTGACCCTAGGAGTGAGTTCTCTATAATGCGCTCCACTTCGACGGGGAAGGCCAAACAGCCCGAAACGACGAAGGGCTTCAGGCCTTGTCTGAAGCGGGTTTCAGCGAAACGCTTCGAAAATTAATTTTCAAAAAAGTGTTGACACTGAGAACCAGGAGCGTAGAATGCGCATCCCGCTTCGGGGCTAACTTAAAAGAGTTCACGAAGCAGCGAAATGAGATTTTCGCACTGTTCTTTAAAAATTGATAACAAGACAATCTGTGTGGGCACTCGTTAAAGAGTGTCACAACGACAATTCATATTTCGATATATTTAATTGAAGAGTTTGATCA
>NZ_JBSWYY010000020.1:0-66767 GCF_056161325.1 Alteromonas sp. ABE4_545 | reverse complement strand
AGAACCCAACACTCGAACAATAAAGCTGCTATAAAAAATATCGCGATCGCAGCCTTCGGCTGCTAGAAAAAATAAACCCCTCTGAAAAAAGAGGGGTTTATCATCAATCTGTAGCTTTTATAAGCTGTTTTTTGTGTCAGGTTTTAATCCAGTGGTTCTACCGTTTTCGTCATCATATTTATCATTGCAAACCCGGTGCCAATGCTTTGTTGCTGAATGCCTGTTTTGTTGTCATCACTGCCCATGCTATTCGCGCTAGCTTGTTGGCCAAAGCGACGGTTACAACATTGAATGGCTTAGTGGCGCGTAAATTAATCAGCCACTCGCCATAAATCTTTCCAGTCTTATCCGGCCTGGACATGACCGCTCTGGCAGCATGGATAAATAAGGTTCGGAGCTCTTTGTTACCCCGCTTGCTTATCCCCAATAATTTGGGTTTACCGCCCGTTGAATACTGCGCAGGAACCAGTCCCAGCCATGCCGCCATATTTCTTCCACTTTTAAAGTCAGTAGCGCTACTGATGTTGGCAATACAAAGACTTGCTGTCATGTCTCCTATACCCGGGATCGTTTTAAGAAGTTGGCCTATCGGGTTTGTTTCAACCAGTTGCTTCAACTTTTTATCCTGTCTATCGATGTTTTCATTGAGCAACAAGTAGTATTCGTGAAGTTCCACCAGCTCTTGCATAAGTAACCTTGGCATTGTCTGTTGTTGCTGGGCAAGCCAGTTAAACAGTCGCTTCATCACGCTATGGCCCGTAGGCAGTGCGACACCAAACTCCAGAAGTAATGCGCCTATGCGCGACATACATGCTGTTCGGTCTTTAATGTAACCGTGCCTAGCTTTATGAATAGCGGAAATGATTTGGGCTTCTTCTGACTTGACGCTAACAAAGCGCATATTCGGTCTTGTCGATGCTTCGCATATCGCTTCTGCATCTATGAAATCATTCTTGTTGCTTTTAACGAAGGGCTTTACATATTGCGGAGGGATAAGTCTGACTTTATGCCCCATTAACTCACATTGTCTACCTAGCCAATGTGCTCCCCCACAAGCCTCGAACGCGATAGTACAGGGCTCTAATTGGTGAAGAAACTGAATGAGTGCTGAGCGGGAAAACTTTTTACGGATGATTTGGTTATCAGAATAGTCGCGGCCTATCACATGAAAAGATGATTTGCCTAAATCGATACCAAGAACTTTAATAGTAGACATGATGGTTCGCCTCTTTGATTGCCTAACTCTAAGACTAGCTTAGAGGTGAGGCGGACCATCTAATTAAGCCTTTGATGTGAATCAAAGGCTTTTTATTTATTTGCAGTTTTTTGATAGGTTTAGCGAGGGGGGAACATACCGCCACCGCCGCCAAGGCCTCCGCCTCCCATACCACCTCCCGGTGGCATCATGCCCTGCATTTGGCGCATCATTTTCTTCATGCCGCCACCAGACATTTTTTTCATCATTTTTTGCATTTGCGTAAACTGCTTAAGCAAACGGTTTACGTCTTGAATTTGCGTACCAGAACCAGCAGCAATACGACGTTTGCGCGACCCTTTAATAATTTCAGGTTTTGCTCGCTCTGCAGGCGTCATTGAATTAATGATCGCTTCCATCTGGTTGAACTGCTTGTCGTTGGCCTGATCTTTAATTTTCGCGGTCATGTTACCCATGCCCGGAAGCTTATCCATCAAGCCCATCATGCCGCCCATATTGCGCATTTGCTCGAGCTGCTCTTTGAAATCCTGTAAGTCAAAGCCTTTGCCTTTTTGGACCTTCTTCGCCAGTTTTTGCGCTTTTTCTTTATCGACTTTACGCTCAACTTCTTCGATCAGGCTGAGTACGTCACCCATACCGAGGATACGGGAAGCAACACGCTCAGGATGGAAAGGCTCAAGTGCATCGACTTTTTCGCCCATACCGAGGAATTTAATTGGCTTACCCGTAATTTTACGTACTGATAATGCCGCACCGCCGCGAGCGTCACCGTCGGCTTTGGTTAGGATCACACCGGTTAATGGCAGCGCATCGTTAAATGCTTTGGCAGTGTTTGCCGCATCCTGACCTGTCATGGCATCAACCACAAACAACGTCTCGATAGGGTCAATGGCAGCGTGAAGGTCTTTAATTTCCTCCATCATCTCGCCGTCAACATGCAAACGGCCCGCTGTATCGACTAGCAATACATCATAAAATTGCGTTTTGGCATGTTCGATAGCGCCATTGACGATATCAATAGGTTTTTCGTCGATCGTAGAGGGGTGAAAGCCCACACCCACGTCATTTGCGAGGGTTTCAAGCTGTTTAATCGCCGCAGGGCGATAAATATCAGCACTCACCACCAAGACTTTTTTCTTTTCACGCTCGGTTAAGAATTTGGCTAACTTACCTACACTGGTGGTTTTACCCGCCCCTTGTAGGCCCGCCATCAAAATTACCGCTGGGGGTTGAGTAGCCAGATTCAGCTTCTCGTTCGCTTCCCCCATCACAGCCTCTAGTTCAGACTGTACTATTTTGATAAATACCTGACCGGGTTTAAGGCTCTTCGTCACTTCAGTACCCACCGCACGGGCTTTTACCTGATTAACGAATTCCTTCACCACAGGCAGCGCAACGTCAGCCTCGAGTAAGGCCATTCGCACTTCGCGAAGTGTTTCTTTGATGTTGTCTTCGGTTAGTCGTCCGCGCCCACTTACATTGCGCAACGTCTGACCAAGACGTTCTGATAAATTCTCAAACATAAACGAAAGTAACCATAAACTGCGTTAATAGGCACAGTATACCGAAAAAGCATGCTGATGCGTACCATATCCCGCGATCAAGCTGTAATTATCCTTGCTTGTGACGAATCACAACAAACCATGAGGAGTGAAGTGTGCGCTTTATGGCTCATTTTCAATGGCTAGGCGGTAAATTGTGATGATTTTCGTCAATAAAACCCCCACTATTTAAACACGACGGTATACGCACTTTTAGTTATTGAGTACAATTCTCATTTAAACGACACAATGCGTGACTGTATTACACCAATAATGGGTAGAAACAGCGCCAACAGTTGAACTTTGTCGGCATCTCCAGTATCAATAGCGCCTGACAATACAAAAAGATAAAACGCAAACAATAACAGTTATGGACAGATCCTGATGAATACCCTTTTCGCAATTTCAAGTGTTGTCTTGTACGGCATTGCGGCCTTCTTGCTAATGGGGCGTTTTTTCAAACACACAGACGCGAACAAAAAGTTTGCGTTTCCTGCGGCTGTCATCGCCATTGCGTTGCACGGTGCGTTTTTATCCTATGCCATATTGTCGTCTGCCGGACAAAACATGAGTATCACCAATGTACTCTCTTTGGTGTCGTTACTGATCACTATATCTATGCTAATCAGCAGCCAATTGCTGCCCAATTTAATTATGCTCCCAGTGGTACTCGGGTTCGCGGCATTAACGGTATTGGCTTCTGTATTCGTGCCTGTTCAGCATATTATGCACATTGAATTGCAGCCGGGCTTGGTTATTCATATCACACTTTCTCTGTTTGCGTATGGCACACTGAGTATCGCCTTTTTATACGCGCTACAAATGTCGTTCATCACGCACAAGCTCAAACAAAAAGGTGCGGCGCTACTGCATTCTTCAATGCCGCCACTCATGCTGGTAGAGTCAATTTTGTTCAAGCTCCTGTTGGTAGGAACAGGGTTGTTGAGTGTCTCTTTGCTATCGGGCTTTTTATTCCTCGACGATATGTTTAGTCGCAATTACGCGCACAAAACGATTTTGTCGCTCCTTGCACTAGTGGTTTACGTGGTGCTTTTGGTGGGGCAAAAAATGTGGGGCTGGCGTGGCAGACAAGTGATCGGGCTAACAATCGCGGGCGTGTTGCTTCTCACCTTGGCTTATTTTGGCAGTCGATTCGTCAGAGAAATACTGCTGTAAACACAATCTCTTAGTGAGTTTTTTACAAATAAACTTGAAAGCCTTGCGCCGACTTAATAAAGTTGTGACTCACAAAGGTACAGGAACCTCTTAGTTGGACGATATATCTACCGGTACATTGCTTATTGCACTGGCCGTTCTCATTTTACTTTCAGCCTATTTTTCAAGTTCTGAAACAGGCATGATGTCAATCAACCGTTATCGGTTAAAACACCTGCAAAACGAAGGAAATCGTGGGGCATCTCGGGTACAAAAATTACTCGAGCGTCCAGACCGCCTAATCGGTCTAATACTCATCGGCAATAATATTGTGAATATTGCAGCCTCTGCAATCGCAACCATTATTTGTACCCGTTGGTTTGGCGAATCTTGGGGAGTGGTGGCAACCACATTCGGGTTAACCTTTATATTACTGATTTTTGCTGAAGTTACGCCCAAAACGCTGGCCGCGTTATACCCAGAAAAAGTGGCGTTCCCAAGCTCCATTATTTTGTTACCCATGCTCACCTTGCTATACCCTTTCGTGGCGATGATTAACGGCATCACGAACGGTTTATTGGCGTTAATGCGTATTCAAACGGCGAACGCTGCTGGCGACTCATTGTCGAGAGAAGAGTTAAGAACCGTGGTGTATGAAGCCGGTACCATGATCCCGAAAAAACACCAAGATATGCTGGTAGGTATTCTTGATCTCGAAAATGTCACCGCAGAAGACATCATGGTACCTCGCAGTGATATTGTTGCCATTGATATCAACGATGATTGGAAAGATATACAAAAGCAGTTAACGCATGCCCAGCACACTCGCGTGCTGCTATTCAGAGATACCATCGATGACGCTGTTGGTTTCGTGCATGCCAGAGATGCGCTTCGCTTGCTCTCTAAAGACCAATTTACCAAAGCCAGTTTGTTGCGCGCAGTTAAAGAAATTTATTTCACACCTGAATCAACGCCGCTGCACACCTTGATGTATAAGTTTCAAGCAGAGAAAGAGCGCATTGCCTTAGTCGTCGACGAGTATGGCGACATCATGGGCTTGGTCACACTAGAAGACATTCTTGAAGAGATAATCGGTGATTTCACCACTAGTATGGTGCCCGACCATAGTAAAGAAGTCACATTACAACAAGACGGTAGTGTGTTAGTAGACGGTAGCGCCAATATACGCGAGCTAAACAAAGAGATGGGATGGCAATTCCCCACTGAAGGGCCAAAGACCCTGAACGGGTTAATATTAGAATACCTAGAAGAGATTCCGGAGCATAAGGTCAGCATGCGATTGGCTGGTTACCCCGTTGAAATTGTTGATATCAATGAGAATATGGTTAAAACGGTTCGGGTGTTACCTGAATATTACCGCTCATCCGACCCCATGGTGTCTGAAAACTAACACCGTTTCTAACGCGCTTTATATTAAGACTTTTCGCCAGCTTTTTGCTGGCGTTTTGCTAATACCTGCGCCTTCGCCGCGGCGACTTTTGCCGACAACGTAGAGAGTTTTCCAAGCAGTTCAGTCAACTCTTCGTCTTCACGAATATCAGATTGCTCCAGGTGCTGCTGTAGCGACCTGCGCAATTGCTCTGGAATCGATTTAGTTGACATGAATAATATGAACCCGTTTACCTGCACCGATATGGGCAAGTTTTCTCACTATTGTTTGTATCGGTAAACGGTATTTTTTCTAAAGGGCAATTTGCAAATTAATCGCAAAATGGTGCGAGCAATTAACTACATTTTGCCCTGATAATGCGTGACTAACTCGCCGCGCATTTTTTGTTTTGAATAGCGCACAACAGCCACCGATCCAGTAGCAAATAATGCTGCGCTAGCTTCATGGCATAACTCGTCTACCAAATAACTCACAAAGGGCATGTGACTAACTAACATGATCGAATGCAAATCGTGTTGTTTGGCTTTTTCTGTGGCGATTAAACTGTCTATGTAATCGTGAACGATGGAGGGGATACCTTCAGGAATGATATCTGCTGTGTATTCAGTGCTATCTGCGTTCAACTCGGTAGCAATTTGCTCGTGGGTTTGTCGAGCACGCACGTAAGGACTCACCAACATTTTGTCGATCTGCGCGTTTTGAATATACGACTGCTTAAGCCATTGGGCTGTATGGAGGGCTTGCTGCTGCCCTACCGCAGACAGTTGTCGACTTCTATCGTCTGTAACAATCGGCTCGGCCTCACCGTGCCGAACGATAAAAATATAGATGTCGTCGTTGCTACTTTGACCTGACATAACATTACGAATATGATGACTACTCACAATTAACGATAGCAGACGTACGGGGCTTCGCCTAGCACTTATTCGACAACTACGACTATAGTGTATAAAACGGTATTCAAAAAATACCTTTCCCTGTTGCACAAGAACACATTGAGTTTATATTGACTGCATCGACTGATTTGCAAAATGCCAAGGCCATTACACTGCCTAACGGTTTGAGGACATTACTGTTTCATCAACCAGACTCCGCCCACTGCCATGTTTCAATGGCAATAAAAGCCGGTCACTTTTTCGACCCTGACGAATGTCATGGCCTTGCCCATTTACTTGAACATATGTTGTTTATGGGAAGCCGACATATTCCACAACCTAACGCCATTAACAATCTGGTAGAGCGTGCGGGCGGCTCAATCAATGCGTGGACGGGAACGGAGTTTGCCAACTACCACTTCTCATGCCAACAAGAAGCGTTTGATACGGTACTTCCCGCCTTTGCAGATATGCTACGGGCGCCACTCATTCAACCAGAGTGCATCGAAAAAGAAGTTCAAGCGATAGACGCAGAGTTCCAATTTAAGCGCAAAGACGATTTGCGCCGCCTGTATCAAATACACAAAGAAACGGCGAATCCGGCCCACCCTTTTTCTAAGTTTTCGGTGGGTAACAAGGGAATATTTTCTCAGTTTTCACCACAACAATTGCACCTGATGTTGAAGCAGTTTCATCAGCAATATTATACCGCGGCCAATATGTGCCTGTGTATTATTGCTCCTCACGAAGTGACTCAACTTGAAGCGCTCGTCAATCATGTGTTCAATGGTTTGGCGTCGGGTGTTGAAGCTAATTTGTCGTTGCCGCCTTTGTATACTGAGTCACAATTAGGCGTAAGGATATCGATTCGCCCCCTCAAAGCTGCGCGTCGTATGATTGTGACCTTTGCCCTGCCGGGTATGCATCAGGAATATAACACCAAGCCACTTCACTATATCAGTCACTTATTGGGCGATGAAGGTAACGGCAGCCTATTGTGTTATTTAAAGCAAAAGGGGTGGGTGACCAACCTCATTGCTGGTTCAGGGATTGAAGGTGAGAATTTTAAAGATTTTAACGTGAGCTTTCAGTTAACCGAAGCGGGATTACAACAACAAGAGGCTATTCTTGATGCCTTGTTCGCGTCGCTTAACAAAATTGATGACTCGATAGTTGAAGCATGGCGCTTTCGCGAGAAAGCTAGGTTGTCAGTGCTAGCACAAACATTTGAAGAAAGTGTAAAGCCATTAGAGAAAGCCTGTGACTTTGCTGAACAGCACTTCTACTTTGCACTAGATACGCTAAAAAAAGCACACAATGTGAGTAATTACGACCCCGATTGTTTGCATCGCACTATGGCGTATTTTAAGCCCGCCAATATGCGAGTGAAAGTGATCGCACCGGAAGTGTCGGTAGATAAGCAGTGCCAGTTTTACGATGCATGGTACAGTATTGCGCCCATTGAGGCCGATAAACTGGCCAAGTGGTCTGCTCCGCATGACATTGCAGATATAACCCTTCCGCCTCCTAACCCCTATATTGGGGAAAGTTACGAATTGTGTTTGCCCGAGGCCAGATTTGCCAACCCAATTCCATTGAGCCAGTCTGTGGGGCTTGATCTGTGGTATGCCCAAGATCAGGTTTTTCATACGCCAAAAGGAGACATTTACCTCTCTTTTGATTCAGAAGGGTTAACCGGCAACATTAATCAGGTTGCGTCTAAACGCCTCTGGCTTGCATTGTTAAACGACCACTTGCAGTCACAGTTCTATCGCGCAGAAATCGCTGGCTTGCACTATCGTATTTATGGTCATCAGGGCGGATTCAGTCTGCATACGCGAGGCTTTTCACACCAGCAAACCAAGCTCGCGGGGCAACTCTTGGATGCCATTTTTGAATACCAACCCAATGCCAATAGCTTTGCTCAAATCAAGCAACTGCAATCTCAGAGTTTGCACAATGCGCTGTTAAACAAACCAACAAACCGGCTTTTTTCTCGCTTAAGTGTGCTTATCCAACGCAACACCCATGCCCCAATAGATTTACTATCTGCGGTTTCTGATTGTGAATTTGAGCACGTTATTGAAACGTCCTCTCACGCATTCGACCATTTTCACATTGATGGCCTAATGCACGGTAACTGGACGTCTGATGAAGCCCAGCAGTTCTTTACCTCAGTTAAGCAACAGTGTCCGTTTGCAGATGCCCCTGCCATTTCTCGGCAAGTGGCTAAATTACCCGTTGGTGCGCCGCTCTATCACGAATTGCAATGTGAACATGACGACTCAGCCATTGTTCTGTACTTACAAGCTCCGAGCAGTAGCATTATAGACACAGCGATGTGCATGATTTTAGAGCAAATGCTCGCCGGCCCGTTTTTCAACACCTTGCGCACTGAAAAACAACTGGGCTACGTCGTCGGCACAGGTTTCGTACCACATAATCAACACCCGGGAATGGCTTTTTACATACAAAGTCCGACCCACTCGCCTCAAGTCCTACTCGCTGAGATGACGCGTTTTTTGCGCCAACAAATGTTGGAAATCGGCTTTTACCAAGCATATTGGCCAAGTATCCAAAGAAACTTATTGAAGCAATTGCATGAAACCGACCTCAACTTGTCGATGAAATCTCAGCGTTTGTGGTTAAGTTTGGGCAACCAAGACCTTGAGTTTAACCGCAATCAAAAACTCGCCGAGTGTATCGCTAATATCGACTTTAGCTTTATCCAAAGCTACGCTGAAACCGTTTCTGCACGCACCAGTTTTGGTGAATTAGTTCTCTTTGCACCGGGTAAATTCGATTCGATAAACCTAACGGATAAATCGAGTCTCTCGCATATTGCCGTGTTTAAAGAGAGCGCCATTTACTTCGATTAGCCCAACCTCAACACACTTACATGTGCAATAATTCACCTTGTTAAATAACAATGCGGCCTGCGCCGCATGTTATCTAGTGCACATAAACCCTTGTTTATCTGCTGTAATGGACAAGATTTGCTCAACAGCTTCAAATTATAACAAAAACCCCTTGTCGACCCGTGCGGAATTGGGCATATTGGTCTTAAGGTTTGAACGGATACGAACCAACATAAATTAAAATAATGATAAGGCTTAATGCCAAAGGTGTATTGGTGCGCTTCAACCTGAAACTTCGACTATGTGCGTTTGTCGCAGTGCTAGTCACGACTTTTGTCGTGGCGAAGGCTTTTGCTGCAGTCAGTGATATTCGCTTTAGCGAATTAGGGCTAGAAGACGGCCTATCTCACACCACTATTCTCACGACGGTCGAAGATCATCAAGGCTATATTTGGGTTGGTACAATCAACGGTCTTAACCGCTACTCTGGATATGGCTTTAAACAATATCATCCAGACGAAACCAAATCCAATGCGTTACCCTCAGGCTTTATCCGAAAACTCTACGTCACCAAAAGCGGGCAATTGTGGGTAGGCACTTTAGAAGGCCTCGCCAGATATCGCCCCGAAACCGACGATTTTCAAGTTTTCACAACCGAGAACTCCAACCTACAAAGCAACGACATTTGGGAAATCAGCGAAAAACTCACCGGTGAGTTACTCGTCGCAGACAAAAGTTCTGTGTACCAATTCGATAAAACAACCCAAACCCTTTCGCCGCTCAATAATAGCGTGGACTTTCCCGAAGATATCCGCGTAATCCGCGATGAAACCAATAGAACTTGGATAGGCTCGCACGGCTTTGGCGCTTACATGTACGATAAAAAGCGCAAGCAGTTATTTGCCCTTAACGCCGTTAACCCTTGGGGGATTAACCTACTCGCCAATACCGTGTTCGATATTCAGGTTATTGATGGTGAATACTGGCTAGCCACCGAACTCGGTGTAATGGTGTTGAACGCCAATGGCGAAACCGTGCGTGTGATCGACAAAGCGCATTACCCTCAACTACCGTCCAATACCATTCGAACCATTCGCAAAATTGGCAATGAAATCTGGTTAGGAACAGAACTCGGCCTCGGCATAGTCAATACCGATGACAATTCGATTCTCGCGGTTTCAGAAAAACAGCAAGAAGTAACCGGCCTAGGAAACTTATTCGTATTTACGGCTCTTACCGACCGCAACAATGTCACTTGGTTAGGTACTTACGAAGGCTTATATAAATACTACCCTTCTCAGGCGAAAATCCCCGTATATCGACATTCACCTGAATACTCACCACAAGGGCAAGACGCTCGCGTTTGGAGCATCGATGAAGACAAAGACGGTAATGTATGGGTTGCGACACAAAGTTCTGGTCTTGGTCGCTTTAATCCAAATACGGGTAATTACGATTACTTTTTAAGTGATTTTGAAGCCGATATTTGGGATTTTTCGATAGATGATGATGGCAATTTTTGGATTGCGACCTCGGTAGGGCTTTTCAGATTTACTTTTTCTGAAGGACGCTTAGTACAGCAAGAATTATTGTTTGCTGACAATCTTATCGACAACCTCTACATCCAAAACAGTTCGGTTTGGACCTATATCAGGGAAAAAGGGTTATACGTAATAAACACCTCTCCTTCATCTGAAACGAAAATAGTAAAACTGCCTTTTGCGTCTGAAGCTCATCTTGGTTCTTACGTGCCTATTTATATTGATGAAGAAGAACGATTATGGCTAACCACACCTACAGATGGCGTGGAAATTTATGATGTTTCAACTAATCGCCTCGTTGCAGAAATTCCACTATCGGAAAAATTAAGTTCCAATGTTTCTGCTGTTTATAATTGGGATGGTTATTATTGGTTAACAACTGTCTACGACGGTATTGTCAAAGTAGACAAAGTATCACTTCAACCAATTATCAAACAATCAACCAGATCCAGCACCGGAATTATTTTTGCATCAGTAGGGTTTAAAAATTCAATTTGGTATACCGATAATTCGGGTCTCCACGAGGTCTTGTTACCCAACTTACAAAATGGCAAAAATTACACACTAGAGCAATTAGACTACAATAGCTTTAGTGAAAGTGCTGCTTATAAAACGTCAGAAAACGCACTTATCTTTGGCGGAAACAAAGGGTTCCAATACTTTAAACCGAGCAAAAAGGAACTCGAAATATCAAAAGAGGGTCCATCTCACGTTCCAATGCTTTTCGATATCATGGTTTTTGGTAATAAAGTTAAGCCTGAGCCTGACAGTAAAATACTCACGAAGCCGATCTATCTACTTGATAAGATTGTGCTTAACTATGATGACAAACGTTTTAATATTGATTTTGGAATCATTAACCCTCTCAATGAGGCAAATATCAGCTATCGTTATAAACTAACCGGCTGGGATAAAGAATGGACCCTATCTCAAAGTGATCATTCTGCATACTATAACGATGTAAGTTTCGGCAATTACACCCTAGAGGTGCAAGCCAAAGAAGAAGGTAAGGATTGGTCCCCTTCTCGTAAATTAGCGATTTCCATAACGCCACCACCTTGGTTGTATACGTCTGCTCTTGCCTTGTATGCCTTTTTCATTACGATGATTTTGGTGTATCTGCTACGTCAGTACCAAGCTCGAAAAGTATCACAAGCTGCCATTCGTGAATCTGAAGAACGACTCAAACTCACGCTGTGGAGCAGCGGCGATGAATTATGGGACTGGGACGTGTTTAAAGGCCAAGTTTTCCGCTCAAATACGTGGGGGACTCTCGACTTCCCTCAAGACGATATTCGTGCCACCAGTGCATATGATGCCAACATTCACCCTAACGATATCACTCGGGTAAAAGATGCCTTACAAGCCCATTTAGACGGTAAATCTGAGTATTTCGAACAAGCTTATCGCGCACGTACTTTCAAAAATAAGTGGATTTGGCTACTCGACCGAGGAAAAGTAGTTAAGCGCGACCATAACCAACAACCTGTCCGAATGACAGGCACATTGAAAAACATTCATCACCTCAAAGAAGCAGAAGAGCAACTTAACCTATTTAAGCGCTCAATCGAGAATATTTCTGAAGGTGTGTTTATTACCAATACCAACTTCCGTTTCATTTCTGTTAACAACGCCTATTGCCGTTATACCGGTGAAACGCGGGAACAGGCATTGGCAAGTTATATCTACTTCCACCAGTATCCAGAAGCCTTTACCGAGGAAATTAAAAAGTCGCTTCGTACCAAGGGCAACTGGAGCGGCGAAGTAGAATCTGTACGCGTCAATGGCGAGCGCTATGAAATGGAGTTAAACATTGACGCGGTACATGACGAAGACGGTAAGATAAACCATTTCGTTGGTGTATTCTCAGACATTACATCGCGTAAAAATACTGAAAAAGAACTACTCAAACTTGCCAATACCGACCCGTTAACTGAGTTACCAAACCGGTCATTCTTCCAAGCGAGTCATCAAAACCTCGTACGTCGCGGTACGCCCCACGCTCTACTTTGTTTGGACATGGACAACTTTAAGAAGATCAATGACTCACTTGGGCATCAAACGGGCGATGTCTTGATCAAGCAAATAGCCAAACGTTTACAACGCTTATCTGAAACAACCGCAACCTGTTACCGATTAGGTGGCGATGAATTCAGTATATTGTTTGAAAATCAAACAGACGTACATACGATCACGCGTTTTACTCAGAGTATTCTGACTACATTGGCGCGACCATTTATTATTAATAAACAAGAATTTGTACTCAGTGCCAGTGTTGGTATCGCCTTCTACCCAGAAGATGGCGCGAGCCCACAGGAATTGTTGAAAAACGCTGACACTGCAATGTACTTCGCCAAGAACTCAGGCGGTAATAGTTACCAGTTCTTCAGTGGTGAAATGAACCAGAATGCGGTTCGCCAGTTGCAAATTGAAAACTTGATCCGTCAAGGTATCAAAGATGATTTGTTCACCGTGTATTACCAACCCAAAGTAGATATTACCTCGGGTAAATTGGTTAGTATGGAAGCACTGGTTCGCTTTGAGCACCCGCAAAAAGGAATTGTAAGCCCGGGACAATTTATCCCATTAGCGGAGCAAACCGGCCAAATTATCGAAATTGGCGAGCAAGTACTGCGCAAATCGTGTGAGCAAACCAAACGCTGGGTCGATGCAGGTTTATTCACGGGCCGTGTTGCAGTTAACATTTCAGCAAAGCAATTCGAGTTACCCGACCTTGATGACCGTATTGAACGTATTTTGCGTACCGTTGGTTTATCACCCCTTCACTTGGAATGTGAGATTACTGAAGGCACCCTAATGGAAAACCCTGAACAAGGCCTTCGTATGATGGAACGTCTAAGAGAAAAAGGTATTCATCTAGCGCTTGACGACTTTGGTACAGGCTATTCATCACTCGCCTATTTAAAACGCTTCCCGCTCAATACGCTAAAAATAGACAAAGCCTTTATTGATGATATTGCAGAAAGCAATGTAGATCGTCATATGGCTGCCGCTATCATAAATATCGCTCACAACCTTGGGCTTAAAGTTGTAGCCGAAGGTGTAGAATATGAGAAGCAACTGGCTATTTTACGTCGTTATGACTGCGAAATGATCCAAGGTTTCTTATACAGTAAACCTCTGAATGCAGAGCGTTTTGAGCGCCTATTAACAGAGAACCATCAACTTCACTCCATTATCTCGCCGTCTAGCCTCTAAATAACAAAAGCGACAAGAATTTGCCACCCTGGCAATCTGTCACCTCTCGATAATAGCCCCTCAGCGTCACTGTTTCGTCTAAAGTCTAAAGAACAATCGTAAGCCATTGATAATTAACAATTAAAATAGTTGGCACACTATTAGCAATATCCTCTATGACCGGCAACGATTTGTCAGTCAGTTTGTTTGTTTTGTTTGTTTAAAAAAAATTGAGGATATAACAATGCTAAAAGCTTACGCAGTAGCGCTAGCGCTAACCACAGCAACGCCGGTTGCAGATAAGAACGAAGACGGTGCGAACAAAGCACCTATCGATACTAAAGAAGTGGCAACACAAACTAACAGTATCAAGCCAAATTCTAACAAAGTTAAAATCTAACTTTGCAGGATAAAAAAAGAGAGGATAACCTCTCTTTTTTTCATTCATTGCAAAAGTACTACTACGCCTTCACAACCAATCGATTAAACCCCGTATCACGCCGCCACGCTCGATAGCGAGCCAAATAAAGCGCAGGCAATACCAAAGGCCCTAAACACAGCCCTATAGTGGTACAAAGCCACAACGACAAACCATAGCGTACAGCATAAATATACCCGTACCCACCGCACAAAATCGTAATGAGAATCACTGTCAACAAATTGACACCCCAAACAATAAAAAAACGGGCACTGTCACCAATGCCCGTTTAGATATTTTTTTACTTATTATTAAGCGTAAAACTGTTCGTCAGCTTCAGCCATTTTCACCAAGATGTCAGCCGGTGCATACTTATTATCTACCGTCGAAGCAAAGTGATTTAAGCGTGTGACAACATGTTTAAGGCCTAAGCTATCCATATAACGGAATGGGCCGCCTAAGAACGGTGGGAAGCCAATACCAAAGATGGCTCCAATATCACCATCACGAGCATTACGGATCACACCTTCGTCCAAGCAACGTGCCGCTTCGTTTAGCATCATGTATACACAACGCTCGGCAATTTCGCTCTCACTGCGTGAGGCAGAGGGCGTAACGCCCAACAGAGTATAAATAGAGTCATCCACTTCTTTACCCGGTTTTTTACCTGAGTAATCGTAGAAGCCTTTTTTATTCTTCTTACCCTTGCGATCGTCGGCCAACACTTTGTCAAACGCAGCAGGAGCAGTAAATCGCTCACCGAATTGATTCATCAAAATCGGGATGATTTTGGTGCCAACATCAATACCAACTTCATCGAGTAACTTCACAGGACCAACAGGGAACCCAAAGTTAAGCAAGGCTTTATCAATGTGATCAATAGGCTCACCCGCTAGAATTAAGCTTGCAGCTTCATTCATATAAGGTGCTAAAATACGATTAACATAAAAACCAGCGCCATCTTTTACTACCACAGGTGTTTTACCTTGCTTGCGGGCAAACTCTACTGTGGTTGAAATTGTTTGATCTGACGTACCGTCATGCGCAATGACTTCAGCCAATGGCATTTTATCTACCGGCGAGAAGTAATGCAGACCAATAACGTTTTCCGGACGCTCGGCCTTTTCGGCAATTTGCGTAATAGGAATAGACGATGTGTTAGACGCAAAGATGGTGGATGCCTGACAGTTTTGCTCAACATCGGCAACCATTTGCTGCTTCAAACCAACGTCTTCAAATACCGCTTCGATGATCATGTCAGTGTCTTTCATACCAGCATAATCAAGGGTGCCAGTCAGCAAAGCCATTTGCTTTTGCATCTCGCTTTTACGCATAAAACGACGCTTTACCTTTTTGTTTAAAAGGTCGTAGGTATATTTCATCGCATTAGCAATACCTTCTGGGCGAATGTCTTTGATTCGCGCAGGTACGCCCGCCTTGGTCGCGGTAACAAACGCGATACCACCGCCCATCAAGCCGCCACCCAGCACGCCTACTTTGCGTACTTTGACTGGATCAACACCTTCAACGCCGGTCTCTTTCTTCATTTCTGTAGTAGCGAAGAAAATCTGACGAAGCTGCTTTGATTCAGGGGTCATCACTAGCTCACCAAAGGCTTTTGCTTCGGCAGCTAAGCCAGCTTTCATGCCTTTGTTTAAGCCTGTTGCAATCACTTCTAGAATTTTTGCTGGCGCCGGATAATTACCACGGGTTTTCGAGAATGTCTGCTTACTAGCTTGTTTGAACAAGAAGTCACGACCAAAACCGGTTTGCTCAAGTACTTTATTGACGGTGCCTTTTTGTGGCGCTTTACGCACAGGTTTGCTCTTCGCGGCAAATTGCTTAGCCACGTCAAGTAACACTGACTGTGGCACCACTTCGTCAACAATACCGTATTTCTTGGCTTGTTTTGCTCGTGCTGGGCCACCTGTAAGCATCATTTTCATTGCTTGCTGAACACCAATCAAGCGTGGCAAACGCTGAGTACCACCACTACCCGGCAACAAACCAAGTTGCACTTCAGGCAGACCCACTTGGGTCGCTGATGAATCTGTACACACGCGATAGTGACACGCCAAGGCAAGCTCAAGGCCACCGCCAAGTGCAGGACCATGAATGGCAGCCACAAAAGTCGCGCGCATGTTTTCAATACGGTCAAACACGGCTTGGCCACCAGCCGCCAATGCCTGAGCGTCGTCGGCCGTAGTGCACGCATCCAGCATGGTAATATCTGCACCAGCAACAAATGAACTTGGCTTACCACTGGTCAGTACCACGCCTTTAATGCTGGTATCTGCTTCAATGTCATCCAGAATGGCAGAAATTTCATCACCGAAAGACGCTTTCAGCGTATTCATGCTTTCGCCGGGCACATCCATGGTCAAGATGGCAATACCGTTGTCACCTTTTTCAAGTGAAAACGCATTCTGTTGTACGCTTGTGTCTGTCATTATTCTGTCTCCACAATAATTGCTGCACCCAGACCACCAGCCGCACAGGCCGTCAGTAGGCCCGTACCACCACCACGACGGTTCAATTCATTGAGCATCTGCGTGATCATACGCGTACCGGTAGCAGCAAACGGATGGCCGTAAGCAATTGAGCTACCCATTACGTTAAATTTGTCCATATCAATCTCGCCCGTGGCTTTGGTGCGATTGAGTTTTTCTTTAGCAAATTTATCACTGGCAAACATCTTCACGTTCGCCAAGGTTTGCGCTGCAAAGGCTTCGTGCATTTCGATAAGTGTTAGGTCGTTCAACGTCATACCTGCACGATCAAGGGCAATAGGTGACGCGTACGACGGCCCCATTAGCATGTCTTCCCACACGTCAATTGCAGCAAAGGCATAGCTCTTAATGTAACCCAACGGAGTGTAACCTAATTCTTTGGCTCGGCTTTCAGTCATCATCACAATCGCTGACGCACCGTCTGTCAGAGGCGTAGCGTTAGCCGCTGTCACTGAACCGTACTTGCGGTCGAATACCGGGCGAAGCTTGGCATAACCTTCCAATTTTGAATCAAAACGGATGTTGTTGTCTTTGTCTAGCGCGCCTTTATAAGGTTCTGCATAGGCAGTCATCACTTCACCGGCTAGTTTGCCTTCATTCCAGCTTTGGGCTGCTAATGAATGCGAACGATGAGCAAGTTTGTCTTGATCTTCACGAGCAATGCCGTGGGTCTTGGCCATTTGCTCCGCCGTTTGCCCCATCGACAATCCTGTGGAGTACTCAGCAACCGCAGGCGGAACTGGCAAGAGATCTTTCATTTTTAGCTTTTTCAACACTTGCCATTTTTGGCCAAGGGTTTTGGTTTTCTGCAAATCAACCAACGCGCGAGCAAGGTTCTTCGACACGCCAATAGGTGAAACAGAGGTAGAATCTGCACCACCGGCAACGCCCACGGATACATGCCCTGCCATCATGGCTTCCGCGATATTTACCGTAGACTGGAAGCTCGTTGCACACGCACGTGAAACACTGTAGGCATCGGTGTGAATATTCATACCTGTGCCAAGCACAATTTCACGGGCAATGTTCGGCGCTTCTGGCATTTGCACAACTTGACCATAAACAAGTTGGTCAATCCAAGCTGGGTCAACATTGTTTCGTACGAGTAGTTCATTCACTACCATTTTCCCTAGGTCCACTGCGGGTACCCCGTGGAAGTAGGTTGCCATTTTGGCGAAAGGCGTACGTAAACCGGCAACCACGGCAATACGATCGCCGGTGCGGGTAGTAACTGATTGTTGTGAAGCCATATTTATACCTTTGCAAAAAACCATTCTAAGTGGTCTGACCTGTAGTAAGATGCCGATTTTTACAAACTATGAACAAAATAGCAAATATCTCGAAGAAACACCCCTATTTGTCTTTGCTTTGCACAAACCTACCACCAACAGCAAAAATTGCCGGTTACATCGCAAATTAGGCTGGTTTTCGTCCATTCAACATATTGAAAGCTTGAAACTTTATTTGGGAACCTTATATTCAATCCACAGTCTCATATCGGACCATGGATTATCGGCACAAGAAAACGTCGGTAAAATAAGCAATCAATCACAGTGGAATAAGAACGCTTTATGGCAGCTGAGCAGTTTAAACAACTACAGACCTACCTAGACTCACAAATTATTGGGCAGTCTACTCTCACCAAAAACTTATTGATTGCCTTATTGGCAGACGGACACTTGTTAGTTGAAGGCCCTCCTGGGCTAGCTAAGACCCGTGCGATTAACGCATTGGCTAACGGTATTGATGGCGATTTCCATCGGGTGCAGTTTACCCCTGATTTATTACCGGCAGATTTAACCGGTACAGATATTTACCGTCCTGAAACTGGCGAATTCGTATTCCAGCAAGGGCCGTTATTCCACAACCTCGTGTTGGCTGATGAAATTAACCGGGCGCCTGCGAAAGTTCAGTCTGCACTGCTAGAAGCGATGGCTGAACGCCAAATTACTGTTGGCAATAAAACTTATCAATTACCGGGTTTGTTCCTAGTTATGGCAACACAAAACCCGCTAGAACAAGAAGGTACCTATCCGTTACCTGAAGCCCAACTCGACCGCTTTTTGATGCATTTGGATATTGATTACCCCAATGCTGCTACCGAACTCAGTATTTTACGACTGACACGTGATGAAGCGCTGAGCCAACCTAGTGTAAAACCACCGACGTTGTCTCAAGAAGATATTTTTACTGCGCGTAAAGCCGCTCTCGCTTTGCACATGGCTCCTGAACTCGAAGAATACATGGTGCAATTGATCATGGCGACCCGTCGCCCTGCCGATTACGACAAAGAAATGGCCAATTGGATTGAGTTTGGCGCCAGCCCTCGTGCCACGATCTCGCTTGACCGTTGTGCACGTGCACATGCATGGTTAAGTGGGCGTGACTTTGTAGGCCCTGATGATATACAAGCAGTGGCGCACAACGTGCTACGCCACCGTATCATTCTTTCTTATCAAGCAGAAGCTGACGGTATTACCGCGAATCAAGTGCTCGATACCATTTTAAATGTGGTGGCAGTACCTTAAGGCAAACGCGCAAACATGAATGAAAGCAACTGGTTAACAGAGCTTAAATCTGACGGCGTACAATTGGGCATTGCAGAGTTATTGCGGTATCAGCAATACAGTAAGCTGTTAGATTTAACACCAAAACATACGCCCCAAGCGCGCCTTGCAGGTACTTATTTGACCAAGCACAAAGGGCGCGGCATGGAGTTTGACGAAGCTCGTCATTATCAGCCGGGTGACGATATTCGCGCTATTGATTGGCGGGTTACCGCACGCACGGGTAAAACCCATACGAAGGTATATCGGGAGGAGCGCGAGCGCCCCGTATTTGTCTTATGTGATTTAAGCCCGAGTATGCAATTCGGCACGCGCTTGTTATTAAAGTCTGTACAAGCGGCTCATCTCACGGCATTGATCAGTTGGTCTGCCGCCCAACGGGGTGACAAAATTGGAGCCTTGGTGTTTAACCAACACAAACACCGAGAATGCAAACCCCTGAGCCGCAAAAAAACCGTGTTGTCTATTTGCCATGAACTACAAACGCTAAACCAAGATGCACAAACCCACATTGCAACCATCAACCATCAAGCGTTAGAAGATGCCTGTGCGCGTTTGCGTCGAGTTGCCCGCCCCGGCAGTTTGGTTTACGTAATTTCCGATTTCACCCACTTTTCTGAACAAGCAGAACAACACCTCACACATATTAGCCGTCATTGTGAGGTGCGGGCCTATGGTATTTACGATCCCATGGAACAAGCACTTCCCAGAGTATCGCAACTGCAATCAGTGTCGGTAACCGATGGGCAAGAAAAACAATCTTGGTTACTGGGCGACAACGATTTGGCAGCGCAATACGAAGCGCAATATCAAGCCCATTATCAAACCTTACACGAACGACTTGGTCGAAGCCGTGTCGCGTTTTATGCACTGAGCAGCGGCCAGCCCCTGACTGAGCAACTCTTAAGTGCGAGAGGTAAACGCCGATGAACCCACTCGCGCAACTGAAAGATATTCATGCCCCAACAGAAGTCAGTTGGTGGCCTCTTGCTTGGGGATGGTGGGCCTTAGGTGTCATGATTATCGCTGTCATTGTTTTGGCAATGCTAGTTATCAAAAAGCGACGAGCCTTGCTACAAGGCAAAAAAGACGCCGTTGATGCACTAAACCAGTTATCTTTATCAGACCAAGACTACGCCAAAAACGCCAACGCTATTCTCAAGCGTTTTGCAATGCACTACTTTGCTGATGAAAACCCTGCTGGATTGCATGGTAAAGCGTGGATCGAGTGGCTACAAAGTCACAATAAAAAATCCCAACATCAAGCGGCACTGGCCGAGGCACTAACCGCAATAACGCAAGCCCAATACCAAGCGAGCGTTGCGCAGTTACCTGAGACAACAACTCAAACACTGTGCAATTTTATCCGTCAGTGTAAAGTCACCAAACGCAGCGCGTCTCTTGTTCGAGAGGAGACACAACATGTTTGAATTTGCTTGGCTGTGGGCTTTCGCCGCCCTTCCCTTGCCCATTTTGTTTCGCTTGCTTCCTGCGAAGAAACAACAAGACAACACGGCTCTGCGCGTACCTAGATTGATGGCCCAACAGGCGAGCTTTTCTCCCAGAGCGAAAGGCAAGCCTTGGCTGTTGATAATTGCCGCTCTCGTGTGGATTTGCTTGATCACCGCTGCCGCTCGCCCTCAATGGCTGGGCGAGGCTATCAGCATTCCCGATGAGGGCAGAGAAATGATCCTAGCTGTTGACCTTTCTGGCAGTATGAAAATCGAAGATATGCAGGTTAATGGTATACAAGTCAATCGACTACAGATGATTAAATCAGTGCTTGATGACTTTATCGAGCGCCGAGTAGGTGACCGCCTCGGGTTGATTTTATTCGCCGATACCGCATATATACAAGCGCCGCTGACTTACGACCGAGCAACCGTTGCAACGCTGTTGGATGAGGCCGTTATTGGATTAGTTGGAGAACAAACTGCTATTGGTGATGCTGTGGGCTTGGCGGTAAAACGCTTTGAGCAAAAAGGCGAATCTAATCGCGTGCTAATATTACTCACCGACGGCCAAAACACGGCGGGAAATATCAGTACCGACGACGCACTAGAACTGGCCAAAAACAGTAATGTTACCATTTACAGTATTGGTGTTGGAGCAGACGCCATGATGATGCCTAGCTTTTTTGGTATGCGTAAAGTCAACCCGTCTCAAGAACTTGACGAAGGTATGTTAACCAAGCTTGCGGAAGCGACAGGTGGGCAATACTTCCGCGCGCGCGATAAACAAGAATTAGAGTCTATCTACAGCACATTAGATAAGTTAGAGCCTATTGCCGGAGAAAGCCGAAAAATGCGTCCACTCACGGCGCTGTATTTCTACCCGCTAATGGCTGCTTTGCTACTGAGTTTACTGCCTGCTTTGTTTTATTTACTCAGACAGCTGTTCTCCATACTGACAAACCGTTCTGAGCAAGGAGTAAATTGATGATAGTGCCAGAACAGTTTCATTTTATTCGCCCTGAATGGTTCTACGCGCTAATCCCCCTCGCCTTGCTTTGGGTAGCGTTGCGGTTACTCAAACGTCGCCAATCAGGCTGGCAAAGTGTGATTGCCAAACACCTTTACCAACATATGATAACCGGCAAAGCTACCACCAAAGGCGCTCCGCCATTTTGGTTACTGGCCTTAGGTTGGCTGATTGGCGTTACTGCCCTCGCTGGACCAACTTGGGAACAACTGCCACAACCTGTCTTTCAAGTGAAGGCTGGACATGTTGTCGTCATGGACATGTCATTGTCTATGCGCGCAACCGATGTAACACCTGATCGTTTAACACGTGCTAAATACAAAGCGGTAGATTTAGTCAACGCCATTGACGAAGGTGATATGGGGTTGGTGGCCTACGCTGGTGACGCCTTTGTTATCAGCCCGCTTACCGAAGATGCTGCAACCCTTACCACTTTATTACCCAGCCTTAGCCCAGAAATAATGCCTGTGCCTGGCAGCAACCCGCTACGTGGACTAGAAGTAGCTGCGGATCTGCTCACCAACGCAGGTTACCAAGAAGGCACTCTGTATTGGGTGACTGACGGGGTTGAATTGCAGGAAATGAAAGCCATTAGAGACTTTATCGCCAGCATTCCTTTCCAGGTTGACGTATTAGCTGTCGGCACCGAGCAAGGGGCGCCGATCAAGCTTGCGTCTGGCGAGTTAATGAAACAAACCAATGGTGCGATTGTCATCCCTAAATTGCGCACGAGTAATCTTGTAACATTGAGCCGAGCAAGTGGTGGGCAATTTACCGAAATCACTCCGGATGAAACAGATATAAAGCGTCTCACAGACGACAATAAAGGCATGAGTGCCGCTGATAAACAGGAAGATAAAAAAGAAAATACCGGCGACCAATGGAAAGAAGCAGGCCCCTACCTCGTACTCTTATTGTTACCTTTCGCCGCTTATGCATTTAGACGAGGAATTATTGCTTGTGTTGTTATTGGCTTATTTATGACGGCATCCCCTCAACCGGCAATGGCGCAAACCACTTCAACACCCACTCAAGCACCAGGTCCTACGGCGCCTCCAGCGCTTGATAAAATAGCACTGCCGACGGCCGACGAAGCAGCTATAGAAGAAGATGCAGTCAGTTGGTGGCAGGCTCCTTTTTTAAACCGTGATCAACAAGGTCTGAAGAATTACACCGAAGACAAGTACCACAAGGCGCTAAATCAATTCGATGACCCCATGTGGCGTGGCTCGGCTGCTTATAAAGCAGGTGATTACGAAGGTGCACTACAAGCTTTCAATCAAGTTGATTCAGCAGAAGCTTGGTACAACCAAGGTAACGCGCTGGCCCAATTACAACAGTTTGATAAAGCGATTGCCGCTTACGACAAGGTACTGGCAGAAAACCCTGAACACGCCGATGCAAAAGCGAACAAAGCTTTGTTAGAACAGTTGAAGCAACAGCAAGAACAACAAGAGCAAAATCAAGAACAGAACCAAGAGCAACAAGACAAAAACAATCAGCAACAGGATTCTGAACAACAAGACCAAGATCAACAACAAAATCAAGGTCAGCAGCAAGACGGCGAGCAGTCTGATCAACAGCAGTCCGACAGCCAACAACAGAACCAACAACAGCAGGGTGAACAAAAGCCCGAAGACAACAATGACACGCAGCAAGGTCAAGACAAGCAAGACCAGCAGCAACAAGAACAACAGGAAAGTGAGTCACAACAACAAGCAGACGATGAGCAACAGCAGAGTGAATCTGAAGCAGAAGCCGCGCAAGCGGAACAAAGAGAACTGACCCCAGAAGAAAAGGAAGTACAACAGCGACTAGACAACCTCTTGCGCCGTGTACCCGATGATCCTGCTTTCCTACTAAAAAGAAAAATGCAACTTGAGGCACAAAAGCGTCGTCGTGAACGCGTGCCATCTTCGCAACGGAGTGATTGGTAATGATCCGCAGTTTATGTTTAGTTTTCGCCTTACTACTCTCATCAGTAGCTTATGCTGATGTGACCAAGTTAGTGGCCACCGTGGATAAAAACCCCGTCATGCTCGACGAGGCAATAACCCTTACCGTTATCGCCACTGGCGATGCAGATCGCGAAGACTTCGACTCGACGCCTTTGTTGAAGGACTTTGTGGTTGGCAGAACTTCGGTAAGTTCACAAACACAAATCATTAATTTTGATACAACCCGCACTACTAGCTGGACAACTACGTTGTTCCCGCAGAAAACTGGTGAATTTACGATCCCTCCGTTCACTATTGGCGGCAAGCGTACTCAACCGATTACCTTGAAAGTAATTCCAGTGCCAAAAGGTAACCAGCAGGCCACACGTGATTACTATGTCACCACGGAAGTCGATACCAGTAATGTGTATTTGCAGCAGCAAATTCGCTACACCGTTAAGTTGTTTTTAGCCAATCAAATAGAACGCGGTAGCTTGCAGTCACCAGAACTAGAGAATGCCATTATTCAACAGGTCGGTGATGACAAACAGTACTCTGATATTGTTAACGGCAAGCGGTACAACGTGTTTGAACGCACATTTGCGATTATTCCCCAGCAGTCTGGTGACTTCACTATTAAAGGTCCGGTATTCAGCGGAGAAATTGTCGCTTCGAATACCAATCAACGGTTTGGCTTTTTCAATCGCACAGAACCTCTTAGCCGTATTGGGCCTGAGATAAAAATTTCTGTTAAGCCTATTCCAACCGACATTGATTACCCTTGGTTCCCCAGTGAGTTTGTACAACTTAATGAAGAGTGGCCTGACAACGTGAATTTCACCGTTGGAGAACCCGTTACTCGCACTATCACGCTATCTGCCTCTGGTCTGCAAGAAGAACAGTTGCCGGATATTCCCCAGCGTTACCCACCTGATTTTAAGCAATATCCCGATCAATCAAAAACAGCCTCTGCGGCTAAACAGGGCACGTTGTTAGCCCAACGCGTGGTGTCGGTTGCACTGATCCCCACTCGGGCGGGCAATTTTGTGTTGCCGGAAGTCTCTGTACCTTGGTTTAACGTAAAAACAGGTAAAACAGAATACGCGACTATTCCACCTAAAAGTGTGGTGGTAGCGCCGGCCTCCGCAGATCAGCAAAATGCTGCTGCGCTTCCCACTACCACACCTGCAACTGAGCCTGCTGCAAGTCAACCAGAGGTTACGCCAAGCCCAACACAATTTGATATCAATAATCTCCCCACTCCTCCAAGTGATGATCTGCACAGAACCGCCACTTGGATTTTAGCTGGGTTGTGGTTATTAACGCTATGCGGTTGGAGTGCAACTGTTTTTTATTACAGAAAACGTTACCACGGGACGTCACATTCATTAGGCAATGTGTCTTCTTATCCCATATCAGCCAGTGAATCAGCAGCGTTCAAAGCCCTCGAACACGCCATAAAACAAGGCCAAACCGGTGATGTACTCGGTAAACTTCGCATATGGTTACAATCCGGCATTACCGCGACACCGATGAACTTATCTGATTTGGATGCTCACCCAGAAGCACAATCATTAAAACCCCATGTTGACGCTATGCTGGCGAGCCAATATGGTGGTAATGCATCGGGCTGGGACAAACAACAACTTCTCTCTGCGTTAAAATCGATGCGAAAAAATAAAATTAAAAACAACGATAAATCGGCCGCTTTGACGCCGCTATATCCATCTAATTAATAAAATAACAACAAGCACCGAGGGAAAAATGAACAGAAACACACTCAAACTCGCTCCCATTGCATTGGCGATGTTCGGGCTTACTGCCTGCTCGCCAGCACCAGAGGCCCAATCAACACCTGAAACAACACAAACCTTTGCCCCTGCTGGGCAAACGGAGTCGGCAAGACTTAGCGCTTTTTTTGAGCGTACTTTTAATGAAGATTTGAAACGATCTCCCCTATTCCAAAGCTATCTGGGAATAAAATGGGATTACGGAAAATGGGACGAATTGTCTGAAACGCGCATTGATGAATCTCTCGCGATTCAAAAGCACCGTTTGGAGGAAGCTGAGAAATTTGATACCTCTGCCCTTTCAGACCAAGAACAATTGAGTCTGCGTTTGTTTAAGTTGGGTATAGAACGCGACTTAGCTAACGACGCATTTCGACATCACACCTACATAGTGCATCAGTTTCGTGCGGCACACACGTTTGTACCTAGCTTCCTGATCAATATCCATCGCGTAGCCGATAAGTCTGACGCTCAAGCTTATGTGAGTCGTTTAGACGGTGTAATGGCCTACTTTGATCAAGTTATCGCACAGATGAAGTTGCGTGAGGCCACAGGTGTTTTCCCACCCAAATGGTCTTATGATCAAATGATTGATGCCGCACAAAACGTGATCAGCGGCGCTCCCTTCGACCCAACGAGTGACAAGCCATCTACCATTTGGCAAGATTTTCAAAGCAAAGTTGCTGCGTTAAATCTCGATGCGGCAGAATCTCAAACACTGCTCGAAGAAGCCAAAGCTGCATTGCTAACCTCTGTAGCGCCCGCCTACAAAAAGTTAATTGCCGAATTTGTTCATCAGCGAGAATTAACGCCAGAGGGTGACGGCGTTTGGCGTTTACCCGACGGTGATAAATGGTATCAAAACCGCTTGAATTGGTTTACCACCACCGACCTCACAGCGGACCAAGTGCATCAGATTGGCTTGGAAAACGTTGAGCGTATTCACAATCAAATGAAAGCCATCATGACCCAAGTTGAATTTGACGGCAGCTTGCAAGACTTCTTCGAGTTTATGCGCAGTGATGAACAATTCTATTATTCGAGCGATGATGAAGGTCGTGCCGCCTATTTAGCCGAAGCAACCCATGTTATTGATGAAATGCGCAAAGCGTTACCTGAATATTTCGGGTTAACGCCTAAAGCGCCTATTGTGGTGAAACGTGTAGAGGCCTTTAGAGAAAAGTCGGCTGGGAAGGCGTTTTATCAAAATCCATCCCAAGACGGTACTCGCCCGGGCACTTATTACGCAAACCTTTATGACATGACGGCAATGCCCAAATATCAGATTGAAGCACTGGCCTACCACGAGGGTATTCCCGGGCACCACATGCAACGCGCCATTGCCATGGAGTTAAACGGCATCCCGCAATTCCAGAAATACTTAAGCTTTACTGCCTATACCGAAGGTTGGGGGCTATACAGTGAAGAACTCGCCAAAGATATGGGTTTTTACCAAGATCCATACTCAGACTTTGGCCGCCTAGCCATGGAACTATGGCGAGCTTGTCGTTTAGTAGTCGACACAGGTATTCACGCGAAAAAATGGTCGCGAGAAAAGGCGATTCAATACCTTATCGACAACACCCCTAACCCAGCTTACGACGCAGAGAAAGCAATTGAACGCTACATTGCCATGCCCGGCCAAGCAACTGCTTATATGATTGGTAAATTAAAAATCATGGAACTGCGCGACAAGGCACAAGCTGAGTTGGGCGCTAAATTTAGTTATGCTGGGTTCCACGATGAAGTGTTAAAAGATGGTCCGGTACCATTAAATATCTTAGAACAGAAAATTGATAGCTGGATTGCGGCACAGCAATAAGCGCCTTTCATATCTCCTCATTACTGCGCCCCGTTCAAGGGGCGTATTTATTCGTGCATACCCCAGCGTCCAAATGTAGTATGGATTTATTCCTCGCGTAAAAATTTAGCGATCTTTTTTATGTTTTTGCGAAAGCAAAAAGGCCATGAGCGGGTCTTATCCCTCATGAACGATAAACAACAACGATACGAAGCTTTGGTTCGAGCATTACACGCCGATATTTATCGCTATGCGTTTTGGCTCACCAAAGACAAATCTGTCGCCGAAGATATTGTGCAGGAAACCTTCCTTCGCGCCTGGCGCTCCCTCGACAGCTTACAAGACGAGAAAGCGGCAAAATCTTGGCTCATTACCATATTGCGACGTGAAAATGCCCGGCGATTTGAACGCAAGCAATTTGACCTTGTAGACATAGACGACGTGCACGTTGCCGAAGAAGGTATTGGACATGAAGAATCTCTCACACAAAATCAATTGCGACGTGAAATTGGCAAACTCAGTGAGGAATATCGGGAACCCTTGATGCTGCAAATTATTTTTGGTTTCAGTGGTGATGAAATTGCAGCCCAATTAGATTTAAACAAAAACACGGTGATGACGCGGTTATTCAGAGCACGCGCTCAACTTAAAGAAGCGTTAGAGCCAGCAAGTAGTGAAAGAGGTCGTCAAAATGGATGAATTAGAATTTAGGCGTCGTATTTACGCCAATCCAGATGACACGGATGACGCATTAATCGAAGCCGCCAAGCAAGACATGAAACAAGCTTGTTTTTGGAATGACATTAAAACCCTAGATAAACAGATTGAAAAAGCCGTCGATGTGCCAATTCCTGAAGATCTGGCAAACAAGCTTATTTGGCAACAAAGCATGCAAGATTTTGCACGACACAAGCGCAGAAGCCGATGGTATATCGCATTAGCCGCGTCGGTAGCTTTCGTCTGTGGGCTGAGCTTTACCCTGTGGCAAAACCCTGCCAATGTCGATGTGGAAGCGGCGGCATTGGCGCATATGCGCTACGCAGAAATTGAAATGTCGCACTCTGCTGAGCCGGTTAATATGCAACTAGTGAATGCTAAACTCGCTCAATTTGGTGCGACGTTAACGGCCGATATTGGCCACATTCATTCAGCAAATTATTGCCATCTCGATAAGTTGCAGAGTTTACACCTGATTGTTGATACGCCCCAAGGGAAGATGTCGGTGTTTATCTTACCGCAGGACAAAAACACACCAGTACCTGACCGCTTCTCCGATCAGGATTATCACGGCCAAAGCTTTGCCGCAAGAAGAGCGAATGTGATGATTGTAGGCCACAGGGGTGAAGATTTGTCAGATATGACCAACACGATTAAACAAAGGTTACAGTTTTCAACCTAATGTAATGACGTAAAATGAGGCTTTTACACACCAGAGTGTTTAAGCCTCACACTCTTCCTTTACACGCCAATACACCGCAGATCTTGCCTTTCGTCTAGAGCGCCACACCGCGAGGTGTTACACTTTGTCCCATTCGCGCCTAAAAACCGTGAACATACTGCTGATAAAATTTCTTATAACGCAGTATTGAGACCACACCGAGAGAGTGTGGAATATGAAAACGACAAACAAGGAATCGATATGGCCATTGGCACGATTATTTCTTTGGGGCTCTATTTCGCCCTGATGTTGGGGATAGGCTGGTACGCATACAGGGAATCGGAAACCAGCGTTGAAGGCTATATGTTGGGCGGCCGACAATTAAGCCCTTCAGTCACCGCGCTGTCTGCTGGCGCATCTGATATGAGTGGCTGGATGCTCATGGGCTTACCTGGCGCCATGTTTGTATCGGGTATTTCTGCCGCATGGATCGCCGTCGGCCTCACCATTGGTGCATTCTTCAATTATATTTTAGTTGCTCCTCGCTTACGTGTTTACACACACGTCGCCAACAACGCCATTACACTACCTGATTACTTTGAAAACCGCTTTGGTGATAAAAGCCGTTTACTCAGAGTATTAGCTTCAGTCGTGATCGTGATCTTCTTTACCCTGTACACCTCTTCCGGTGTTGTTGCAGGCGGGAAACTGTTTGAGTCCTCTTTCGGCCTTAGCTATGAATTAGGCCTTTATGTTACTGCCGGCGTCGTTGTGGCGTACACCCTTGTGGGTGGCTTTATGGCAGTGAGCATGACCGACTTTGTTCAAGGTTGTATCATGTTCATATCACTGGTGTTGGTACCCGTTGTGGTAGTAATGGAATTAGGCGGGCTGAGCGAAGCCAACGCAGCGGTCTCAGCAATTAACCCTGACTTGTTTAGAGCCTTTGTCGATGCAAATACTGGCACGAGCCTGTCTTTTATCGGTATTGTTTCACTGATGGCTTGGGGTTTAGGTTACTTTGGCCAACCTCATATTATTGTGCGCTTTATGGCAATACGTTCGGTGAAAGACGTACCCACAGCGCGAAATATTGGCATGGGCTGGATGATCATTTCGATCATAGGCGCATTACTCACTGGTTTGTTTGGTCTGGCTTATGTAACCCAACAAGGCAATACAAACATCGATCCCGAAACCATCTTTATTCATCTGTCACAAGTCTTGTTCCACCCGCTTATTGGTGGGTTCCTGCTCGCCGCCATTCTCGCGGCCATTATGAGCACCATTTCCTCACAACTTTTGGTAACGTCAAGCTCCTTAACCAGTGATTTTTACCAAGCGTTTTTACGCAAAGAGGCAACCCAAGGTGAACTCGTCATCGCTGGGCGTTTGTCTGTTGTGTTGGTCGCCGCAGTCTCAATTGCACTGGCTTATGATCGCGACAGCACTATTTTGAGTTTGGTCAGTAATGCATGGGCTGGATTTGGCGCCGCATTTGGTCCATTGGTACTATTTAGCTTATTCAGTCGAGCGATGACAAAACAAGCCGCGCTGGCTGGCATGTTAGTAGGCGCAATAACAGTGTTACTGTGGATATATTTACCTGTAACGATTGATGGGCAATCATTGAGCGCGTACATGTACGAAATTGTACCTGGCTTTGTTTTATCGAGTGTTGCGATAATCGTTGTAACAAAACTCACTCGCCCTTCACCTATCGTCGCCAACGGTTTTGATGTATTCGAAGAGACCTTACACAAAGAACGTTCAGCGTAATAACACTGCAATACTCTGATGGCATGGTCTAAGTAAAGTAGAGGCCATGCCACAGTTCCTATCTTTTTTGAATAAAAGCGCTATTTCAAATAGCCAATCGGCATAGCACATTTCGAGCTAAATATGTTAGGGTTCTATATATAGAACAGATTCGCATATAACCTTAACTATCGGACTCGAAAAATGACTGCAAGTATTCCGTCAATTACCCATTTGAAACAACTCGAAGCCGAGAGTATCCATATCTTCCGTGAAGTTGCCGCTGAGTTTGAAAACCCGGTGATGCTGTATTCTGTAGGTAAGGATTCCTCGGTACTGCTCCATTTAGCCCGCAAAGCGTTTGCGCCAGGCAAAATTCCCTTCCCGCTTCTTCACGTAGACACCACGTGGAAGTTCCAAGAAATGATCCAATTTCGTGATGAACAAGCCAAGAAACACGGTTTCGATTTACTTGTACACATCAATCAGGAAGGCGTGGATCAAGGTATCGGCCCATTCAGTCACGGCAGTGCAAAACACACTGATGTGATGAAAACCGCTTCATTGAAGCAAGCTTTAAACAAGTACAAATTTGATGCTGCTTTCGGTGGCGCACGTCGTGACGAAGAAAAGTCACGTGCAAAAGAACGTGTATACTCATTCCGCGATAGCAACCACCGCTGGGATCCAAAGAACCAACGTCCAGAATTGTGGAACATTTACAACTCACAAGTAGACAAAGGCGAGAGCATCCGTGTATTCCCAATGTCAAACTGGACTGAGCTTGATATTTGGCAATACATCTACATGGAAAACATCGACATTCCTCAATTGTACCTTGCCAAGCCTCGCCCTGTTGTAGAGCGTGATGGCGTATTGATCATGGTTGATGATGACCGCATGCCATTGGAAGAAGGCGAAGTACCAGAAATGCGTTCAGTGCGTTTCCGTACACTGGGTTGCTACCCGCTTACGGGAGCGGTTGAATCTACCGCAGATACGCTTCCCGACGTCATCCAAGAAATGTTGCTCACCAAAACTTCAGAGCGCCAAGGCCGTGTTATCGACCACGATAGCGCTGGTTCTATGGAGAAGAAGAAAATGGAAGGATATTTCTAATGGATGAGAATGTTGTCTGGCATAAGTACGAGGTCAACAAAGCCTCTCGTGCTGAAAGCCTTGGACAAAAATCAAAAGTAATTTGGTTAACAGGCCTTAGCGGTTCTGGTAAGTCAACACTGGCTAATTTGCTTGAGAAAAAGTTTTTCGAGCAAGGTAAGCACACCTATTTGCTCGACGGTGACAACGTACGTCATGGTTTGTGTGGCGACTTGGGCTTTAGCGATAAAGACCGCGTTGAAAACATCCGTCGTATCAGTGAAGTGGCTAGGTTGTTTGTCGACTCAGGCATGATTGTACTGACTGCGTTTATCTCACCATTCCAAGTCGACCGTAATTATTGTCGTAATTTATTGGAAGGTGGCGAGTTTGTTGAAGTGTTTGTGGATACACCACTCGAAATTTGTGAGCAACGCGATCCCAAAGGACTGTACAAAAAAGCTCGCAGCGGCGAAATAAAGCATTTCACCGGTATCGACTCGGCCTACGAAGCACCTAGTGCGCCAGAAATTCACCTGCAGTATCAGGAAGAAAGCGCCGAACAAACTGCTGAACGTTTGTTCAATCTACTTGCAGAGAAAGGATTAGTGTAATGGCATTCGATAATGCGTTAGCACAACAAGTACTAAACATTACCAAACTCGCTGGTAATGAAATTATGGCGATCTATGAAAAAGATTTTGCCATCTATGAAAAACAAGACACTAGCCCGCTGACAGAAGCCGACCTCGCAGCTCACAATTGTATTGTGGCTGAGCTAGAAAAAATCTCTTCACTGCCCATTTTGTCTGAAGAGTCAGCCAATATCCCTTGGTCAGAGCGTCAGCAGTGGGACAAGTATTGGTTAGTTGATCCACTCGATGGCACGAAAGAATTCATCAAGAAAAATGGTGAATTTACCGTCAATATTGCGTTGATCGACGGTGGCCGTCCAGTGATGGGGGTAGTGTATGCCCCAGCGTTAGACAAAGCCTATATTGGTGTTGAAGGCGAAGGTGCATGGGCTGAAACTGAATCAGGCTTTACGCCTATTTCAGCCAAAGTCCACGAATCGGGCGAGTGCTGGAAAGTGGTAGGTAGCCGCTCGCACCAAAGCCCTGAAATTAAGAATTTGTTGGCACAACTCGACGGCGACGCTGAGTTAGTTGCAATGGGCAGTTCATTAAAGCTGTGTTTGGTAGCAGAAGGTGAAGCTCACCTTTATCCGCGCCTTGGCCCCACGTCTGAGTGGGATACCGGTGCAGCCCATGCTGTCGCGATTGCTGCTGGTGCGAAAGTCACCGTACTTGATGCAGAAAATCCATTGGCTGATGACGCCCCTGAACTGACTTATAACCAAAAAGAGTCTGTGTTAAACCCCTATTTCCTAGTGAGCGCTTAATTATGAACAGCGAAAACAGTTTATTACGCCAAGACATTCTGTCTTACCTAGAACAACACGAACAAAAAGACCTCCTGCGTTTTCTGACTTGCGGAAGCGTAGATGACGGTAAAAGCACCCTGATTGGTCGTTTGCTTCACGACTCAAAAATGATTTTTGAAGACCAGTTGGCAGCCATTACTAAAGACAGTAAGAAAGTAGGAACGACCGGTGATAAGGTTGACCTTGCTTTGCTAGTAGACGGCCTTCAGTCTGAGCGCGAACAAGGCATTACTATCGACGTAGCCTATCGTTATTTCTCTACTGACAAGCGTAAGTTCATCATTGCCGACACTCCAGGGCACGAACAGTACACCCGTAACATGGTTACCGGTGCCTCTACCTGTGACCTAGCAATTGTGATGATTGACGCGCGTGCAGGAGTGAAAACGCAAACTAAACGTCATTCATTCCTGGCTTCGTTGCTTGGTATCAAACACGTTATTGTGGCCATCAACAAAATGGACTTGATGGATTTCAGTGAAACCGTGTTCAATGAAATCAAAGAAGATTACCTAAAATTCGCTGAAAACTTGGATATTCCTGATATTCAATTCGTACCGCTTTCAGCACTTGAAGGTGACAACGTGGTGAACAAAAGTGACAAGTCACCTTGGTACACTGGCGAACCACTGATGAACATTCTGGAAAACATCCAAATTGGCGATGATGACAATCACGATGATTTCCGCTTCCCTGTTCAATATGTGAACCGCCCTAACCTCGATTTCCGTGGTTTTGCAGGTACTGTTGTATCTGGTCAGGTCGCGCCGGGCGATGAAATTGTTGCATTGCCATCGGGTAAAACATCAAAAGTAAAATCTATTGTGACTTTTGAAGGCGATCAAGAACGTGCGTTTGTGCCTCAAGCGGTAACGTTAACCCTTGAAGACGAAATTGATATTTCTCGTGGTGACATGATTGTTAAAGCTGACAACAAGCCATTGTTGTCAACTCAGTTTAAATCGCACATGGTTTGGATGTCTGAAGAGCCACTCATGCCGCATAAGCAATACAGCTTTAAATTTGCGACCAAAATGACGCCGGGTTCTGTTGCTGAAATCGAGTATCAAATTGACGTAAACACCATGGAGCAGAAAGGTGCCGCGCATCTGAACCTCAATGAAATTGGTGTAGTTGATCTAAAATTCACCCAGCCTGTTGCATGTGATGCATACACCAAAAACCGTGCTACAGGTGCGTTTATCGTGATCGACCGTCTAACCAATGGCACCGTTGGCGCGGGCATGATTATCGATGAGCTAGAAGCAGACAAACAACATAGTTCGCCTGAGTTCTCTGAATTCGAACTAGAGTTTAATGCTTTGGTTCGCAAGCACTTCCCACATTGGAATGCGCTCGATATTAGTAAGATCTAGTAGCAGGACGGGACAAAATGGAATTAAGCCAGTTATGGGTGCTAACGCTGTTTTTTGGCACCATACTGGCGCTGATTTTTTCTAATCAGCGCCCGTCGACCATTTTTTCAGCTGCTGTGTTAGGTTTACTTGCCTCACAGCAGTTGTCATTTGATGACGTACTCAACAACCTGACCAACAAAGGGTTAATTACTCTTGTCATTCTGTTGCTGGTCAGTACCGCGATTGACAAAACCGCACTCATTAAACGCTTAGGCCGTACGCTCGTCAATGCGAGTTTCACACAATCTTATTGGCGTTTATTTGGACTGACATTCTTTTCGTCAGCCCTTCTCAATAATACCGCCGTTGTTGCCAGCCTTATCGGCCCAATTAAAGAAAATCAACATCATGCAGCATCACGGCTACTTATACCGCTGTCTTATTCTGCGATTCTCGGCGGTACAGTAACCTTAATCGGTACTTCAACCAACTTAATTGTAGACAGTTTCCTGATCGAGCATGGGAATCAGGGGTTTAACTTTTGGGACTTTACACTCTTCGGCATGGTGGCTGGTTTAAGCTGCGGCTTGTTAATGTTTATTCTAACGCCTTGGTTACCTGAAATAGAAAACCGCAAAGTCAACTTTCGAGCCTACTTAGTCGAAGCCAAAGTACAACCCGATTCAGAACTGGTAGGCAAAACAGTAGAACAAAACCATTTGCGTAACTTGCCTGAACTGTTTTTAGTAGAAATTGTTCGCAAAGGGCAGCTTATCACGCCCGTCACGCCCGAGTTGCTCATTGAACCCAATGACAAACTGATATTTTCAGGCAATATTCAGAGAATGGAAAACATCAGCCATATCAAAGGCCTGACTACATTTGCCGAAACCGACGGTATCATGCGGGAAAACCTCACTGAAGTATTGGTGTCGAACCGGGCGCATGTTATTGGTCAAACCATCAAGTCTTTGGGTTTTCGTGCATTGTTCGATGCAGCCGTAGTAGCCATACGCCGCGATGGTGAAGCTCTATCAGGCAAGCTAGGTGAAATCAAACTTCAGGCTGGCGACTTTTTGTTACTGGCCGTAGGGCCAGACTTCCACTCACGACAAAATATTAGAAAAAACTTCTTTATTCTGTCTGAACAAAAAATTGCACGACCTCTGAGCAGCAAACAAGAGCTCATCACCCTCGGCGGCTTTCTTATCACTGTGGCGCTGGCTGCCACAGAATGGGTATCACTGGGCATTGGGCTACTTTTCTTTGCGGCGCTGTTAATCGCAACTAAAGTAACCAATAACGGGGAACTCAAACGCAACTTACCACTCAACCTAATCGTTGTGATTGTCGGGGCGTTAAGTCTTGCTACCGCATTGGAAAGTTCGGGAGTTATTCAGCTTACTACCGATGCCCTACTTCCATATTTGGCCGACGTTGAGCCATTTTATGCGCTCGTTGCAGTATACGTGGTCACCTTGTTACTGACTGAGTTTGTCACTAACAATGCTGCTGCCGCACTTATGTTTCCCTTTGCTTACGGCCTAGTACAAATTACCGGCGCCCCGCTTATGCCTTTTGCGCTAGCCGTCGCGTTTGCAGCCAGTGCAAGTTTTATTTCGCCGTTCGGATATCAAACCAACTTACTTGTATTTAACGCGGCCAACTACAAATTTACTGACTTTGTGCGATTTGGTTTACCCATTTCTATCACATACTCAACTATTGTGTTGGTTCTGTTACGCCAAGTTTATCTTTAAGGCGTCGCTCGCACCGCCACGCGAGCACGCCCTCTGCCACCTATTTCCAACCAGCCATCAGCTTTACGTATAGCCGAGACCAGCATTCTATGTTGTCGGTTAAAGGCTGGTGCAAGGTTGGTGCAAGCTTTGTTTGTTAAAACAACAATGCGGTGAAAAGGCAAACAGCTATTCGCCCTTTCCCACATAACATAAAATACAAACAATAGGTTGAAGGATTAGAGACGTGCACAAACAACTTTTTCCACTTTCGGCACTAACGATAGCGCTTTGCTCTGCAATGCCGTCGTTCGCTGCGACTAGTTTGCAAGAGGTAGAAGTCTCTGCAACAGAAAATACGACCGTTGAAACGGCACCCGCAGAAACGGAAGAAAAAACGCATAGCAGTAAAGGCGTTGAACGCATTGAAGTAACGGGTTCACGTTTGCAACACGGAAACATCACAGCAAAACAACTCGTCATAGACCAAGAAGAAATTAAAGCACGAGGGGTTACCAGTGTTGAGGAATTGATCCGTACATTGCCACAAAACTTGGCTACCATAGGTTCGATTACCAACGAACGTGGTAAAAGCCCACTAGGTGAAGATGAGCGTGGGCGTCAAGCCGCTGTTTCTAGTATGGGAAGTTTAGGGGTGTCTGCCGCTAACTTCGGTGGCGTTGGTGCAGGACAAACCCTAGTACTGATAAATGGGCGTCGTATTGCCGGTGCTGCGGGTATTGAAGATGGTTTTGTTAACCTCAACGGTATTCCACTGAGTGCGATTGAGCGCGTGGAAATATCAATGGACGGCGCGTCTGCAATCTATGGTGCTGATGCCATGGGTGGCGTTATCAACTTTATTCTTAAACGCAATTTTTCTGGCAGCACCTTGTCGTTGCAACACGAATACTCGGCGAATGATGCAGACAACACTCGTATTAGCTTATACACAGGATTAACCTGGGATTCGGGTAATGCTTCGATCACTTTAGAACACAGCATTCGCAATCCAGTTAATAACTGGAAGTCAGGTTTTACCACGCTCGACTACTCAGATTATTTTGGCAGTGATGCCTATGATCACCGCAGTCTTACGTACGGCGCTCAACCGGGTATGATCACTTGGTACGACTATGATCCTGAAACCTATCTTTCATATCAAACAGGTATTACGTTACCGTCAGATTTTACCGGTCGCCCAAGTATGGATGACTTTGTTCCAATTGATACGTCAAACAAAGTAGACTATGTACCAGAGCTAGCTGGCCCAGATACTAAATCCACCAGCGTTACACTACATATTGAGCAAGATATCATTGGTGGCTTAAGCTTTTTTGCTGACGGCTTGTACACTCGTTCGACCAACTCAAGAGAAGTCGATTATTACTCAACCATGAGTTTAGAGTTAGCGCCGGGACAATACTACAACCCCTTCCCTGCCAATTATTTCTACAACCAGAATTACCGTATTGGTACATCCGTAACTTACGTACCATTAGCTGAAATAAACCAAGGTATTTTGCCTTCGGGGAAAGTGAAGAATACTCGCAGCACCTGGAACTTCAGTACAGGATTAAGTTATGAGTTTAACAACAATACCAAACTCGATTTTGTATACAGTACCTCAGGTGACAGCAGCCACGGCGACCAAATGAATTTAGGTAACTTGGTGTCTTTCATTGCTGATGATACGGCTGAGAATGGTGTGCAATGTTACAACTACGGCTTTAACACCGGCGTTTATGATGACGATTTGGAATATTTCCAAGCCGCATTTGATCGTCAATGTGAAGTACTCACTAGCACCGACCCAGATCAAGCCTTCAACCCTTGGAGTAGCGAAGGTGCGGGCGAGCTAATTAAAGAGTTTTACATCCGAAGCCAAACTGACAACCGCTCCACGCGTATGGACAATTATGAGTTGCGGTTAAACGGCGCAGCTTGGACGCTTCCCGCAGGCACAATTTATTATGCTGTGGGTGCTGAAGCACATGAAGACGGCGTGAGCAGTAAAGAAGTAAGAAACTTCACGGGCACACAAGTTAGCCGTGACCGCTACGCATTTTTCGGTGAAATGACCATCCCTGTATTGGGCAAAGACTTCTCTTTCACAGGTGCTAAATCGCTAACTTTGAGTTTGGCAGCCCGTCGAGATATCTACAAAACAGAAGGGGCTGTGGGCACGGTTGACAATATCCCTTATGACCAAGGCGGCGAACTTATCTTTGACGAAAACACCTTCGCCAAAACAACGCCAAGTTTTGGTGTCTATTGGGAGCCTGTGGACAATGTAGGCCTTCGCGCCAAGTGGAGCCGAGGATTCCAAGCGCCCGTTTTTACCGCGCTATTTAGCACGTTGGGTACGCAAGTTTATACAACGTCGATTTACGACGACCCCTACTATGACTGCTCTGAACATGGCGACTGTACGTATGACTACGGGACATATAAAGCCTACGCAGCAGACAGCGTCAATGCGCCAAACCCAGATTTGAAGCCACAAACGTCTATTCAACGTTCACTAAGTTTGTCGTGGTTCCCTACGGGTATGCTACGCGGCTTGAATGTTGATGTTAGCTATAACCGTCTTGATCGCTGGAATGAATACGGCAACCTTGACGATTTAGTTGCACTTACATCAACGGCAGAACGTCTTGCTCTAGAGAAATTCTACCCACGTGATGAAAACGGCAAAATTACTGCGCAGCGCAACATGCAGTTCAACCTTGCCGGCTCAAAATTTGAGTCAATTAGCTACGATGTACGTTATTTGATCAATACCTCTGTGGGTAGCTTTGAACCTCGTATTCAATATCTTGATAACCTGAAACAATCGCAACAAGCATTCGCAGATAGCGAATTAGTGTCGCGCGTAGGTTATATTCAGGGCGTAGATGATTACAAAATTACCGGTTCAATGCGTTGGGGATATCAAGATGTCACCGCCACACTGTGGGCGTATTACTTCCCTGATTACATCAACGACTATGAAACCTATAACGCGGGTGGTAATAAGTTAGGCACCGAGTACGAGCGTCGAGTTGGCTCTTATCTGTCTTTTGACTTAACTGCGACTTATCAGATGACAGACGATTTCCGCGTTAACTTTGCGGGCCGAAACATCCTAGATAATGACCCTGTATTTACCGTTGTTGGCGACCGTCCTTACGACACTGCTCGCTACAATGCGGCAGGTCGCACCTTCTCTTTAGAACTGCAATACGAGTTCTAACTAGCGATGTTTCCCTGAACATCGACTCAAGCCCCGACGCCTTTGGCTCGGGGCTTTTTTGTCAGCTAGCCGCAAGCTTTGTTTGATAAAACAGTATCTCTATTGTTGGAGGTAATATGCGACTGTTATTAATAGAAGATGATGTGGATATAGCGGAGACGCTGGTAGCCTATTTAGAGCGTTATGAATACGTGGTAGATGTTGCGCCAAGCCTCGCAATTGCGAAAGTGGCGATTGTAGAAAATCAATTCGATTTGGTGTTGGTAGACAGAATGCTACCCGACGGAGAAGGTATGGAAATCATCAATTTTGCAACCCTCCAACAACGCCCACAACGCTTTATCGTGTTAACCGCTTTGGGAGAGAGCGACGACCGAGTGTCGGGCCTCGAAGCCGGTGCTCATGACTATATTGCCAAACCCTTTGAACCCAGAGAATTATTGGCCCGTATTCGCAATACGCTGAAATACCCACTCGAAATGGCAGAACAAACCAAGCAATTTGGCCCCCTGACTTACGATATGATAAACCGTACCTTCGCTATCGATGGCGAGCCACTACTATTGCGCAGAACAGAAGCTTTAGTCTTGGAAGCTCTGATGGCCCGCCCCGGCACGTTAGTTACACGAGAAAGTTTAGAGTCTCGCGTATATGGCTACGACAAGTTTGTGACATCTAATTCACTGGAATCTCAAATCTCTCGACTGCGCAAAAACCTCGCTGAAAAAACGCACGCGATTGGCATTCAAACTATTCGAGGGATGGGGTACAGCCTAACCAAATAAAATAGCGGCAAGGTGCCAATAACTAGCGCCTTGACTACAAGCTTCCACTGTACGTCTCTAGATTACGCCCCTCGCCCAAAAAACACTGACCACACACGCCCGTCAACCATGGCTGGCTTATGTTGCTCACAATATGCTTGCCATGCGGCATCTTGCCACACACCAGAAACATTCTGGATAAGCAATAAACGGAGTATACTTTGAACGTCGCGCATATTACGCGACGTTCCGTCGCTGTACAAAGCGCTATAGGCTGAAAAATCTGTTGTACGTGACGCCCATTGATCTTTGTCTGCGTTTATCAACGAAAGTAAAGCATCAAATGCCGCTTCGTAATTGCCATTCTTCACTTGCCATTCTATTGCTAACAATGCGGTATCGATATGAGTAGATGAGGCCGTAAGATTCGCGGTATCTTCGGTTAAACCAAGCGCCATTTCAGTACGCGATAAAAAGTTCTCTACCACCTCAGCAGAGCGACGCATGTGTTCGCTTTGCTTCAGTGCCTGAGACAGCATGACAAAAAAAGCGGCTTTTGCGGCGCGAGATCGCCATGCAGCCACATGCGCGGTAACACTGGCTAACCCTTTATCCAGACTATAGAGTCCACGTACACTGGCTCCGCTATCAAATAACTGCGCCCAAACCAGAGCGCGGGCAATGTTAAGCGTTGCTGACAAGCGCTGAGGATGTGCATTTACATCTTCTGCAAACAAAGCAAACACCTGTTGTAAGGTAGCTACCGCCATCAATGGCGACGCTTCAACCACTGTATTAAGCGCCTGATATTGAGCCGTACTCAATGCCTGCGGCTGATACGACTGCATGGCCAACCACAATTGCAATTGATGCGCCGACAACTGCCCGTTGAGTAATGCTTGATCCAACGTTGCACGTTGTTCGTCAGCTAGACCATTGATATAAAGGCCTTCAGCAAGCCAATCATACTGCTTGGTAAAATAACGCTGTGATGCATACTCCATTGCCTGTAAGTACTGCAACAAAGCTTGGGGACCCTGCTCAGTCAACAATAGTGTTTTGATAGCCGGTATGGGCTGCTCATCGCTAGCACGGCCACGTGAGCGCTGCAGTTGCCCGTCATCATCCAGCCAATAGTCGTCGAGTAACAGTTGCTGCCTATTGATGTCACTGGTATTGCCCATTGCAATACTGTGTCGCCACACACCTTGCCAAATAGGAAACCAAGACTGGCCTTGCTCATGAGCGTCAATTGCACGTGTTAAGCGCTGCAGATAAGGCGTACTTTGTCCCGGTTGAGACTGGTTAAAACGCTCAGCTAAAGGCGCTAAAGCTGCATCGTGTTGATGGTTGTCCAAGTAAGTTTTAAACACATTGCTAAAAAGGGTTAAAAACGGAGAAGTCACACGCCCTCTCTGGTCGCCCTGATTCAATAAAGCAACCACCACATCTTGGTCATCAAGCGCATAACCTGTATCGGCTTTAATCGCCGCAGCTTGGGTATGATTACCTGCAGCACGATACGCGTAATAAAGTGTTGCTGTAGCTTCTAACGGGAAGTCGTGTCGACGTACATAAGTATTTAAAATCTCGGTAATCGCTGCGTTACTCTCTTCATTGCGCCTCTGCTGATTCATTAATACCGCAAGATATGCCACCAAAAACTGGGCATTATCCGGTGCCAACTGATGCAACTTCTCAAGATAAATACGCGATTGATGTACAGCTTCCGGTTGGCTGCGGTATTGCAAAGGCACCACAAAGCGCTGATAAAAATCGGCTAAAACCGGGTCAGGTAATGAGTCCGCTTGAAGTACATAGTCGATTTCTTGTTGCTGAAGATCAGCATAATGAGCGTCAATAATCGGTGAAGCAAAATCGCGAATCCCTCCTTTGCTGCTTTGCTGAACTTGATAATACAAAGCTAAAATGGCGTGGTAGGCTTCTTTTCTATCTTGCTGATAAAACGCGTGTAGAAAACGAGGTAGCGGTTGTGCCGCAGGAAAACGCGCAGCGACTAGCTGAGCTAGGTCGAATAACATTGCCTGATTCGACGCTGGAATATCCGTGCGTAATACGCGAGTGACGAAGTAGTTCACATTGCGAACCTGTTCATCCATTTCTCCCGCCAACTCATCGCCAAAAACCTGTGTGATCACAGCTTTTTGTTGCGCAGTTAACGGGCTAGTCAGCAAGCGCTCAAATAGCATAGACGCCAACCCAGACTCTCCACCCGACACTTTTGCTCGAGCCAATAACGCTTGATAAAATTGAATTTGTTCAGCCAAATTCAAACGCGCAACCAAAACCTCATCCACACTTGCACCACCTCGTTGCGAGTAAGTGTATGGGTCGCTGCCATGATCGAGGAAAAATCTCATCAACTGCTCATTGCTCAACAAGGTTTGCCCTACTTTTTGCTCAACTTGTTCAAAAAATGTCGGCATACCTCTAAACAGGTCGAACAAAATGCGGCTAGCTTGAGGGCTTTTTTGTAAAGGTGTGAGTATCAAGGCAATAAAATCGTCAGTCGACAAGGTCTCGTACCCATTGGCAAGAATACGGTCGAACTGACTACTCGGATAACCGTACCAGGTTCCTCTCTCCATCAATGTGAGGCGCTCGTTTTCTTGCGCGATGGCATGCTTTACAAGGGTCAAAATAGCTTGATTGTCGTGCTTCTCCAACGCAATTGCCAACGCCATGATGGCGTTATCGGTTAACTCAATTCGCGCTTGTAGAAAATGTTCGCTCCATGCACTATCCGAGGTCACGGGGGAGGCAATGAGCCCAAACTGTGTGGTGGAATAGCGCCATTCTCTCGCCAGCGACGGTATAGCTTTATGGGCCGGCGTCAACACATCGACAATCGCCGTCAATTGCTCTGGCGAAGTAAAACCACTCATGACTCGCAATGCCAGCATTTGCCAATGCGCTAATTGCTGAACTTTGGCATCCCGTTGATAAGCCTCGCGATTCGCCAGTGTAGCAGCAACCGATTTATCCAATAACGCCAGTATTTCTTCAATATTGTGTGCGCGTTCATGCGCTTGTTCAGGCCAGGTCAACAACCATCCTTCAACTAAACTCGGCAAATATCGCCCTACCTCTACCGGCGTAGGATCAGTTGGCGCAGACTGCCAATAAGAAAGGCTCGCCATCACTTGTTTTATCCCTTGCCAATAAATACGGTGTGCTAATGCCGTTTGCCCAAGTTGCTCTTGTAAAATAGCAGTGCGTAACGCTAACCCGATGTTGTTTTGGTCTCGCACTAAGGCATTGGCAAAGCTGTCTCGTGCAAGCGTAATCAACCCAGCATTATCATAAGTTTGCCCCTTTACTTCGCCAACGTTCACTAACCCATCGATATTATCCATCATAGCAAACGCTAATTGAGCACTTCCTATATCTCCTTGTTTAACCAATGTATTGGCTAAATCAGCATAAAAATCGGGAGGGAAGGCGCGACTCATTGCGAGCAAACGACGGCCGAATCGGAGTTTTTCATTCACATTGCCAATCGCTGGGCCTTGGTTTTGAAACGAAGGCATTTCTCCTGAAAACAAGGTTACTAATTGACGTAGACGATAAGGCAACTGCGCCATGTCTTCAGACAGCACTGTTTGCAACACCCGCCCTTGGGTCACAAAGTCCCGTTGTTCTTGGGCGATATCGCCCAACAAATTGTACAAATAGTCGTTGTTACCCTTGCTAATTATGCGCAACAGCACACGCTGCTTCGCCCACGACAGCATGGCCGTTAGCTGGGGTATTTTGTAGGTTTCTTTACCCAACTGGTTAACGCTGCCCGCAAACATATTCAGTAAACCATCAATTGCAACTTCAAACGTTTCACGGTTGGGAGCGTAAATCGCTTGAAATTGCAGTTGATGAATAGCCTCAAAAATACGCTGCTGTTTCATCATTAACGCGGTCATCAGCAACCAATTATCAGCATTGTCTGGGTTTGCCGCCAAGGTTTTTTGATAAGCTTGTATGGCTTGTTCCCCCATATTCGCCATAGTGTATAAACCTGCAGCAAACTCGAATGTGTCTCCCACATCACCCGCTTCCCCCTGTGAGTGTTGCAATTGCGTTAGCAGCGAATTCACCTGCTCAGTACGAGTATCTTGCGACATTGCATCAGCTTGAGAAAGTACCGTAAGGGCCAGATTCCTCACATGTTGCGAGGCATTATCAGGGTCGATATCTGCCAAGGTTTGATAACTCTCCTCAAGCGCAACATGATCATTAACTTTGGCGTAAATGGGGATGAGTAAAGACAGCGTTTGTGTACGAGAAAGCCTATTGTTAGCGGCAAACGTCGATACAGCCTCGATGGCCTTGTCGACCTGATGCTTTGTCAGTAGTAGGCGTGTGAGTAAAGCCAAGTCTGGAGATGTTAACCTGCCCTCTGCCAATTTAGCCGAAAACTCGGTGATCAAAGTGTCAGTACTGCCGCTCTTTTGTGCCAGCTTAACCAAACGCTGCACCAAAAGGTGTGCTCGAGCAGGTAACTGAGTATTGGCCAACATAAATCGATAGTCGGTCAGCGCCCCATTGTCGTCGCCTGCGGCCTCGCGAAGCTGCGCAACCTTGAGCTGTTGGTCGTACGTTAACGTGACAGATGCCTCAGTGAGAGGTTGCACCACATCTAGTGCGGCCTGATGTAATCCCAATTCAGAAAACCCAGCAGCAACACTAAAACGCCGTGAATCAGTGCGACTAAGTTGCTCACCTAAAAGAGCCAGTACGGCTTGTGCATCGTCGCGGCGACTGGCTAACATCAGTAATTCAAAGCGCGTCAAGCTTCCGGTCACGGCCAACTCAGGCTGAGTGTTCACATATTGTTGCAATAGTGCCAGCGCGGATGACGTCAGCCCCAACGCCTGCATATCGAAAACAAGGCTAAATACATTCTCAGATGACGGTGAGCCATGCTCCACATAATTGCGATACAAGGCCTTTGCCTCGGCCTCTTTACCTTCACTTAAATACAGCGCGGCCAAACCTTTGTACAACCCCATATTCTGTGGGGCGTCGGCGATTTGCGTTTGGTATAACGAGACCAATGCCACCGTGTCGCCCTGTAAGCTCAAAATTTGCGATACCCGCGCCTGCACATCGGCATACTCGCTGTGTTTAACTAATACCAGGGCTGCTTGACCACGCTGAAGTTCGAGCAATACATCCACCAGCGTGTGCTGAACCCATTTATCATCTCCCATTGCTTCCAATAACGGCACAATATCGGCTAATTGGGCTTGCTCTCGATACGCTTCTACCCACAAGGCAAGCGCATAGCGTTTCGCTTCTTCTTTTTGCAATTCAGGTACTAGCTGTTGGGCCTCTGCTGCGGCTTGCTGATAATCGGATGTTTGCAACAACCACTCAATCCGTGTCAGCTGTTGCGTGGTGTTGGAAGGCGCCGGCATTACACGTAACGCCGTATCAACAAACCCCTGAATTGCCAATACTTTTGCAACGCGATACTGCACGTCGGCAGGCTGTTGCTGCGCCCAGGAAAACAGGCGATTTTCATCCTGGAGCATGTCGGCAGACAGACCAGCTAGCTCAACCATATCAGCTTGAACTGTTTGCCCAATGGCATCGTTGAGCTGCCTATACAAAACCAGTAATTCTGTGCTATCCGTGTTTTCAACCAGTGGAGTCAGTGTGGCGAGTGCGGCGTCAATGTTTCCGCTTTGCCAGTGTAAATAACCAAGTAACAAACCCGCTTGTTCACACACTGCTGTGTTCGCATTATCGCATTGCGTGTAAGGTTGAAGCGCATCAACCACTCCCTCTAGCCCCTGTTCGTCCAATATTGCTTCGCGATATAAAGCGATGCCCTCGTCTACTGAAACCGGCAAGCTTTGCTGCAAAAGCGCGTTCAAACGCGTTTGCCCGATGGCCGCAGTGCTTTCGCCTGACACCGTCAACAAAGCAGTTAAAATCAAAGGCAACATCTTCATAATTGATTCTCTTTCAAAGGACGTGACGGGAATTGGGGTAAACGACGCATGATCAATTCAATAAAAAATACACCAAGGGCCAACAACGCTAACCAATGTTGCAATTGAATACTTTGCCAGTTAGTTGCTGGAAGACGTGTCATCTCATTAGCATTAAAAGACGCATCAAGCGCCATTGAAATACCGCCCGTTTGAGCACTGAGCTGTGCCATGGGCAATTGCTGTTCGGCTGGAACATGGTGCTCTTGAAAATAACCCTCAAATGCTGGTGAACTGCTATAACGCTTACGCGCCCCAGCTTGCAATATGAACGACAATGGCTTGTCTTGAGGGTAAGTAAACGCTGTTTCATACCAACCCGGCGCTCGTAAATGCAACGCCAAAGGTGTGGCAAGCGCTTCTGCATCTGGCATCAGCTGTAGTGTCGGACCTATTTCACCTAGCGCACTCCCCCCTTGCTTCACAACCTGTAACGACACCTGCTGCTCTCCGCGCTGCTGAGATATCTGATAGGGAAAGGTGTCGATGGTGATACTTTGTATCAGTGAAGAAAACCACTGGCTGTAATTTTGCCACTGTTGCCAATTGCGCGAGCCAGCACCACTGTAATCGGTCGTCATCACCATAACTTGCCCAGCTCCAACACTCCATTGAGCAACCAATGGCGCATCTGAACCCTCGATGTTAGCAAACGCGAATGCTGCGGGTTTTAACCGTGTTTTGGCGTAACCTAACACGGGCGGGATTGCGTATTGTGACATGCTTGACTGAGTCATCGTTACGCCAAATTGCCCTTGCTGATAGATCGGCTGGGGCTTTGGCTGTTGTTGACGTAAGTCGAGTTCAACCAAACTGAAGTTATCTTCAATGGCATAAAAACGACCTTGTCCCCAGTCGGCGAGCTGCTGCATTTTTTCGCTGCCTGTTGCCCCAGCCCCGACTAATACCGTAGACACATTAATTCTGTCTTTGGTGATGTAGCGCAGGAGTTGTTGATAGTTATCTTCTTCTACTCCTGCGTCGGTGATCATCAACATGTGTTTATAACGGGTTGGTGCCGCTTTCAAACCGTAATAGGCTTCTTGAATCGCCGGAAACAATACTGTTCCCCCCGACGCCTGCATACGTCCTATGGCCCGCTCAACTTCGTTGCTTTCACCCACCGGCTGCATGGGTACAGCCCATTGCTTATTGCCATAAAATTCAACAATACCCACGTAATCATTGGGCTTTAAATGACGCACGGCAAGTCGAGCCGCTTTCTTGGCCAGCGCCATAGGCTCGCCTTCCATCGAGCCTGAAGAGTCGATAATAATGGCGAGGGCAACACTTGGCTCCGCGATTTTTTCAGGCGGGGTAAAGGTCACTGGCAATAAATCTCGCACCCGCGACGACGCATCAGAAAGCTGTTGAAAACTGCGCCCATCTCCCGAAACAACGAGTGCCAAGCCTTGATTGCGCACGGCGGCTTCAATACGCTGTTGTGCGTCGTCACTCAGGGTATCGGCGGCAATATTATGCAGTATCAGTGCGTCGGCATCTTCCAGCACATTCACTTGCTGAAATTGCGCGGGGGTAAGGCGTTTTACCCTAGCCCACTCTCCCAACAAAGCCCGTACACTGTCTCGACTGTCTTCACCTTCTGGTTCAACTAATACCAACTGACGTGCGGGTTGCACCACAACAACCGCAGGCATCGTATCCAGTGTTTGCTGATCCTCGGTTAACACCACATTTATCGGCGTAACGCCTACCGGTTGCTGCGGCAAGGTTAACGACACATTAGTGTGTGTTTGCAATACCAGCTGCTGAGCGGCACTCAATAAGGTGTCACCGGCGTACACTTCCACCTTAACGCCATCACTTGCGCCTTCCAACGTAACTTGCACAGTTGCCAGTTCGCCTTGGCTAACTGCGGGTAATATGACATCGGTGATCACGGGTTGTGGTCGAGAAACTGGCACAACAACAGTGTTTAACGCCAATGACGTTGACCGGTATTCGGCGATGGTTTGCTGCCATTGACGACGATTCGCTAAGCCATCAGAAATAAGAGAAACCTGTCCCTTCGCACCGACGGGTATTGCAAGGCGTGCCATTTCTAGGGCCTGAGAGAGGGTATCAGCGGTGTGTATTTTATAAGCCGCTGCCCATGGCGCTTGTGATGAGAAGACCTCGCGGTCACGTGGGCTATGGCTGATCAAGACCAGTTGAGAATGTACCTCATCAGCGCTTTGAAGTAATTGCTGCGCTTTGTCCAATATTGCCGGGCGATAAGAAGCCGACACACTGGCGCTAAAATCAATAATAACACTGTGATAAGGGCTTCCTGATTGGGTAAGCCACTGCGGTTGCGCCAAAGCCACAACCACTAATGTCAGTACCAGTGTTCGCAAAGCACAGACTTTTTTAGATACCCACTTGCGTTGCCACCACAGTAAGGGTAACGCCAACAACAGCCACAACCAATTTGGCGAAACAAACTCAACATTCACAACAACTATTCCTTACGGTAACCAGCGGCGGACAACCAATATCCACTCAAGTAATAACAACCCTAATGCCCCTGCGAGCAACCACGTCAGCAAAGCAGAAAACGGCAATGTCATCCCTTGCCCTTCTGACTGTGACATTGGAGCTTCAGAAGACGTAGACACCGAGCCATACTCGCTCAATGCGCGGTCTAGCAGCGTGACTGCTGGCGCACCGGGTAACTCGGACGATTTACCGGCTGACGGTGCCAACAGTGGCACCAGTAGAGATTCAGACGCCGCTTGCTGCCATTGACTGGCATAACGCCAAGTGTGAATGGGTTGACCGGCAGCAAGATATGGATAGGCAGCCGGGTAATCAGCAACCCACCCCACTAAGCGACTGAGAATGACGGCGCTATCGTGCGCCGTAGCGGGATTCACTAATGCATCAACCAACCCTTGCGGTACCGACACACGGCGACGCTCACCGCGATAAATACTGGCGGGGAACGCCACCTTATCGAGGGTGTGTAACATTGAAGCCGATAGTGTTTGGGTGGCCGGTATAGTAAGTGTTAAGCGGTTATCTGCCGCAATCGTGAAATCTGCTTGCTCAGCGATGCGATAATGTACGTCCATAGCGGCGAACAGGGCTTGTACTGCCGACGAGGGCGGTTGACTCAACGTCAGCGAACTCGCTGTGCGATCAACTAGCTGTAACCAGCCTTGGTTATCCTGCGAAAACCCATCGTCCTGCGCTAATGTAACGTTCACTACGCCACCGTTTGCGGGCACATCACGCAGCCAAAAACGGCCTTGTTCATCTTGCTCTGTCGCAGTGACAGATGCCGACTTATTCGCGTGTGTTATTGTGATCGTTGGCGCCTTCGATGTTTGTGGCGCAACACCGTTAATGGTTAGCGCAATCACTACATCAACCTTATCTGACGCGCCTGATGCCGCAGGCCCTTGGCCCAAGGTTACAACGCCCGTATTGGGTTGGGTCATCATCACCGGAGCTTGCTGCGTCACTTGCACGTTTGTGGGCAAGGTATCGAACAAGGTGGGTTCTAGCGCCACGCCGCCAATCACAGTAAGTACGAAACGATGCTCGGGTAGTAGCGTGGCCTGCTTCTCTTGTTGCGTTAACCATTTTGCAACGCTACTGGGCGCTAACTCATAGTGCATTTCATCTAGCCGACGCGTTACTAACGCCGACGATTCACCCTCGCCTAACAAGCGATAAGTAGCGCCATTGTCGTACACCACCGAAACCTGCCTTTGAGGTAGCGCAGACACTGTACTCAACAATGCATCGCGATTGCGCTGTTGCTGCTCAGGAGAGGCACTCGCTGCAGATGCATCCACCCAAATAGCATAATGGGTAGTAACGTCTTTTTGTTGCCATGCTAGCTGCGAAAAAGCCAGCCATAACAACAAACAAATAGCCGTCAGTAATAGCAATGACAACGGATGGCGAAAAGATTCCCATAGTCGCTGTGCCCGCGACACCTTAAGTGCTTGCTGCCAAAAGTACACGTGCGCCACAACCACAGTACGGTAGCGAGTGCGTAAAATATGTAATAGAACAAGGCCGGCAAGTATTACACTCGCGCCCAAAGCCACGCCCCATAATGGTAGTCCAGCAGAAATCATTGCAGCCCGCTTCCTTGGTGATTGGTTATATTCATCAATCGATAACTATTTACTTGGCCCACAAACGCTGCCCTTGCTGTTGAAACCAATTAGTTAATTGTGTCACCGCATCGTCCGCGCAATTTACCCTTAACAACCCGAACTGACGTTGTTTTGCATAAGCTTCTAACCCTTGATTAAATTGGTTATAGGCCGCCATGTATTCTCGAATGACAGAGTCAGACAAACGCACGTTGACGCTCACTGCCGTTTCGGCATCTGCCAGCCTCATATCTCCAGAAAACGAAGGATGTAAACGCGGGTCGGCGTCGAACGGTTGCACCAACTGAACGAGCAACCCATGATGACGAGATAAACTCAGTGCCTGAAATAACTGACTGTCTTGCTCTTCAGTAAAAAAGTCAGACAGCACAATCATTAGCCCTCTGCGCAGCGGCAACTGAGTAAAACTTTTCACGGCCCGAGCCAATGACGTATCTCGGCTTTGTGTTGCCGTTTGCAGTGGGCTTAAATGTTGAGCCACACTGCGCAACCGTCCAGCACCAGATATACTCTCAGCCAGCGGAACACAGGTTTGCTGCAATTGGTATAAACGTACTGAATCATGTTGCGACAAACTGATACCCGCGAATGCCATGGCCAATTGCAGTGCGCTGTTAATACGCGGTTCGGCTTCGCAATACATGCTTGCAGACGTGTCAACCAACACGTAAACCGGCATAGCCTGTTCTTCTTCAAACACTTTGACAAACAAACGCCCGTCGCGCTGATATCCCATCCAATCTACATTGCGAATATCATCACCCGGTGAGTAGGGTTTGTAGTCGGCGAACTCGATACCTTGTCCGCGTGCATTAGTGCGTTGCTGCGCTAAGCGGCCCCCACTTTGTGTTTTTGGCACCGTAAGTGGGAGGTGCTGAATGCGGCTCAACAAATGCGGATCAAATAAATCTGATGATGCAACGGGGTTACTGAATGCCATATGCATTACCTTGGTCTTGATTGTTCGTATTAGCGCTTTTTACATCGCCGGTTTGCTGAGTAAAAAAGCGCGATAGAAAGTGTTTATCTGCATACGACAAATCTCGTAATGCCGGTGCAGTGGTTGGCTCTGGAAGCGTGTCTGCAATATAAGCTTGTGCAATGGGAGCGGTTTCAGTATGCCCTTCGGCATCCTGCAAACGCGTTGTTTCAGCGCCAGGGCTTAAGGTGCCGATAAAACGGTCTTTCATTGGTACGGCTAACAACATGCCAGCTACGCCACGGGTTTTCTTTAACGCGTCGCCATTCCCTCTGCCTTTGTTGCCAGAATTACCCGGGCGGCCTTGGCCTTGAGATTGATTACCACTCTGATTTTTCGACCCCTGACTCTGCTTTTTCCCACCTGACTTATTATTGCCGGCTTGAGGTTGCTGGCTATTAGCAGGCTGTGAGCGCTGAGCCGATGTCGCAGCTGGCGAGGTTGCACCATTTTGCATTTGCACACGCGATTGCCCATCTTGCTGGGTCTTGTTGCCTTCACCACTGGCTCGCTCTGCATTTGGCTGTTTGGCGAAAGCTTTGCCTTGTTGTTCAGATACCCGCGTTTGTTGCGCAGCTTCTTGCCCTATTGAGGTACCCTGTGTTGATGCCGTTTGTGCAGATTGATTGTCACTGGCGGGAGTAGCACTACCTCGCTCTGACGACGGCGACGCCGATGCTGCTCTTGGCGACTGCGCAGCAGATTGTGCCTGACGCGCCCCCGCGCCACCATTGGTCGGAGAAACCGCAGCATCTTGCTCTGGCTCAGTGCCGACTTGGCTACTCGTAGATTGCGGCGTTGCGGTATTTGAGCGCAGTGAGGCTGGTTGAACGTCTGGGTTATCATTACGCTGTGCTTGAATCGAAGGGGGTTGTTCGGTGAGTCCTGCTTCATCGGCTTCGTGCGTCATCACTAACTCTTCATCAGAAATGCGGCCGTCGAAACCTTGTGGAGCAAAAAACACAATAACCATCACAGTGATAACCGCAGCTAATGGCATCACACGCGCCCACTTTAGCGGTGAAGCTGACAACGAATTAAGGGTAATGGCCCCATTTTGCAACGCCGCTTTTGCAGAGGAAATAAAAGGTTGAGCGTCTTGTATGGCTAATTCATGCAAAGCCGTTGTACTTGGGCGAGTAAGAAATTCGTCGGCAATAACCAGCCGATTGTGGTCAGACAATGTTGTGTCAAAAATACCCAGAGCCTGCTGACGGGAAACCTCAAACCGCCAACACCAATACGTAACCATACCCAGCCAAGCAATCACAAAAACCGACGTCAGTGCGGCGCCAAACCATAGCGCACTTAGCTGTTGATGATAAACCAGCCACAATGCAATGAATGGCGCGACCAAAGTAGCCGCCGACAAATAGTGCATCGCCTGACGCATTGCCCATTGGCGGTGCTGTCGCTTGATCAGTTGCTGCCCTGACCTAACGAGCTGGTCAAGTTCGGCACGCAAAAATTGGTGTTCGCTGTGCTGCATGTATGGTGAAACCTTCTACACCGCTATTCATGGTGTGCTATTTCACAACAAGAAACTTGCACCAACCTTGCAATCCTCGTTTTTCAGCCGAATTGTTTCCGTCGAAAACCGTCAGGCTCGCGTAAGGTTGCTATGCCTAAATGCATGTTCATTTTTCTCGCGATCAGGAGTTTGTGGGTGAAACCAATTCAACACACACTAATGGCGTTAGTCGTTAGCAGCGCACTGTGCGCCTGCTCGGCAACGCAAACCTCTACAACGGTTAACGCCACACCAGCCGAACCAGAAACGAATACGCAAAACCTCTCGGTGGATTACCAAAAATTCACTTTACCCAATGGCCTTACCACCCTTGTTTACACCGATAACAGTGTTCCTACCGTTTATGTGGGTGTGTGGTACAAGGTCGGCTCAAAAGACGAGCCTGAAGGTAAATCTGGATTTGCGCATTTGTTTGAACATTTAATGTTTCAAGAAACAAAACACCGCGAAGGCGAGTATTTTTTGCCGTTCGATAAAGCGGGCGCAACAGGCATGAACGGCACCACAAGTTTAGACCGCACCAATTACTATGCCACAGTACCAAGCAATGCATTGGACATGGCGTTGTGGATGGAATCAGACCGCATGGCATATCTGGGCGAGTCGATTACCCAGTCATTACTCGATGAACAAAGAGACGTGGTTAAAAACGAGAAACGACAAGGGCAAATTCGCCCAGGCTCTCTGGCTCGGGAGCGCTTTCAAGCTAACTTCTATCCTCCCACACACCCCTATGCCCATACTACTATTGGATCTATGGAAGACTTGGACAAGGCTTCTTTAGAAGATGTAAAAACTTGGTTCTCCGACTACTACGGGGCGAGTAATGCGGTGTTAGTGCTAGCGGGTGATATCGATCTCGCCACAGCGAAAGAAAAAGTCGCCCATTACTTCTCCGACGCGCCCACAGGCAAACCTATCAATAAGCTTGACCAGTGGATGCCGGAATTTACCGATGTTAAACGCGACATTAATTATGACCAAGTACCTACGGTAAACTTTATTCGCAGTTGGCCTTTGCCCAATAACGACAGCAAAGACACTGCATTAATGGCCGTGGTAGCCCGCACGCTCGCTGGCTCTAAAAACACACCACTCACCGACTTGCTCATTGATGAACACGACTTAGCGACACACGTGTCTGCGTCGGTCAACGACAATGAAGTCAGTAGTGTATTTTCGATTAATGTATCGCTAAAACCCGGCGTTGACGTGGCCGATGTTGATGCATTAATACAGCAAGCCATGCAAACTTACTTTGCAAACGGTCCAGAAGAAGACGCCCTTGATGCTCTGCGATTGAGCCTGAAAATCAGCTTGGTTCGCTCTCTCGAACGACCTTCGGCCATCGGTACCAAATTGATTCAAGGTGAAGTACTTCATAACAACCCCACTTTCTTCCAACAACAGCAAGCGTGGTTAAATGCTACAACCCCGAGCGAATTAAAAGCATTGGCGAAGAAATGGCTCGATAAACCGTATTTTGAATCTCAATTACGTCCCCTCCCGCGCACAGAGAAAATGAGCGCTGAGGTAGACCGTTCAGCCATACCAGAGATTGGCGAATTCAATGGTCAGGTACATTTCCCCGACATCGAACAAACCACCCTCGACAACGGTATTCATTTAGTTGTAGCCAACCGTCCGCGTCTGCCGGTTGTAGATATTAGTATGCAGTTTGAAACCGGCACGGCACTTAATCCGATTTACGGCACGAGCGTTGCCGAACATGCATTTGGATTAATGGCGACCGGCACAGAAAAATACGATGCGAGCGCACTGGACAAACAAATGGATAAAATTGGCACCGTGATCATGAGCAGTGCCAGCGAGCGTCAAAGTGGAGTGAACTTTGGGCCGTTAAAAGAACATCTGGATGATGCGTTTTCTCTCGCGGCAGAAATGATTCGCCACCCGATTTACCCGCAAAAAGAAATCGATAAGAGTATCGACCGCGTCGATCCTGCTTACGACAATTACGAACGCACACCGATAAATGCTGCCAGCGCCGTGTTCGGTAGAGCCATGTGGGGCGACGCTCATCGTCACGGGCACATTCCCACTCGTGAGGAAGAGAAAAACCTCTCTCGAGAAACAATTCAAGCCTTTCACGACAACGAAATTGGTCCAAACAACACCACTATCTACCTCATTGGTGACATTACCCTTGATGAAGCCGTAGCCGTAGTTTCTGCTCACTTTGGCGACTGGCAACCAGTGTCTCATCACGCCATACCTGAAGTTGCAAAAGCGCAGCCTCAAACGGGTAAAATCATATTGGTTGACGCCCCTGGCATGGTGCAAAGTAGTATTACCGCAGGCCATATAGTGGCCCCTTATCAGCGTGAATTAGCAGCAACAGAAGGGTTAATGAATGCCGCTTTGGGTGGCAGTTTTCACAGCCGCTTAAACATGAACTTGCGCGAAGACAAAGGTTGGGCCTATGGCTTTAGTGCAGGAATAGGCAGTACACCTTCGGGAGAACGCGTATTCAGTGCCAGCGGCACAGTACAAGCCGATAAAACCGCCGCCAGTATGGTTGAGGTAAAACGCGAAATTTGCGATTTTGTGACCACAGCGCCAACAACCGCTGAAGAGCTTGCGCGTGATAAAGCCTCAGCGATTCGCTCCATTCCTTCGGCCTACACCAGTAATACAGCGTTTTTAAATGCAATGATTAACGCACAGGTTTACGGCACGCCGTATCGCTACGCCGAAGGCTCGATTGGACGTTTAAAAGCGGTAACGCTAGAACAGGTAAGAACGCAAGCCACCAAAACCTATCAGCCAGACGCTCTCACTTGGGTCGTTGTGGGTGACTTAAGCGTGATTGAAGATGATGTTCGTGCGCTAGGCTTTGGCGATGTTGAAGTATGGGATGTGTACGGTAATCGCATCCGATAGTAAAACAAAGTAACGACTAAAAAGGGCAACCGGTACTAACCGATTGCCTTTTTTTATACCCAAGCATTCAATGAAGGTTGCCTGCTATTTAAGCCTAAGAAACCGTTTACTCTGACGCCAACATCAAGCGTTCAGGGAAGGTCAAAGTAAATACCGCCCCGCCCTGCTCACCGTTACTGGCATTGATATCGGCGTGGTGTAATTGTGCCACCGCTTTAACAATGGCCAAGCCCAAACCGTGCCCATTGCGGTTGGGTGGAAACTTAGCAAAGGGTTCGAACAAAGAGGCTAAATGCGCGTTATCAATGCCTGGGCCATGATCGATTACCTGCAACACACCCGCTTCAGACAATTGTACTTCTACCTTGCCGCCAGCCGGAGAAAATGACAGCGCATTGTCGATTAAATTGGCCAATGCCACTTCGAGTAAATCCTGCTCTCCATTCACCCAGTAATGATCGACTTTACTACTCCACACCAGTTCACATTGACGAATACGGGCGTGGGAGCGTCGCTCGTTGATCACTTTTTCACATGTCGCTACCACATCAACCTGACTTTTCAACGATTGTGGCCCGCCCACGCGCATCAAACGCAGCAACTGATTCACCAGCGTTACCAACTTGCGCACATCGTTCACCAATTTGTCTTTCACATCTCCGTCTTCTAACGATTCTAAACGCGTGCGTAAAACAGTTAAGGGCGTACGCATTTCATGTGCTGCAGTAGACAAAAAGAAATTGTGTTTTTTCTGTGTGTCTTCAACTTTCCCCATCATTTGGTTAACCGCTTTAACTAACGGCAACACTTCTTTTGGCAAGCCATTTTCAGGCAGGGTTTTATTCAGTTTTTTAGGGTCGAGCGAGTTAGCGACATTCGCAACACGACGTATAGCGCGAATGTTAAATAACAAAATAATTACGGCAATTAAAAACACGCCACCAGCGGCGTATAAACTGAGCTGACTAAACGACCAAAACCACTTTGGGTAATATTGAGACAAGTCGAAATACGACGACCGAAGCGGTTGAACAATACCCGAAAATTCAAGGTAATAGCTGTCGTCTCCACAATAGCTGTAATAAGCCGACACTTGCTTTTCTTCGTTTTCCAACGTCGAGCTATAACTGGCGTTAGTACACACTGACAAATCTTTTTGCTCAGTGGCATAACGATGCACCGATTCAAATCGCTGTTGGTTAAAGCGGTCGTTTTCATTGCCATTGGTATACACAAAATTGTTTTGTCGAATATAAAACTTAAAGTCTGGGTTCGTCGCCATGATCTCTCGGATCACGTCGTCATCTTCTAACGCACCAGCGTGTTCTGGATCTTTTTCCACGTTTCGCATAAAGGTGCGCAAACTCGACGTCACCAACGACTCCGTGCTGCGCATGGGGTTGTCGGTACTCGGTATTTCAGAAATAGGTTTAATCGCAACGTAATAGATTAACCCTCCCATAAAGAGCAGGGTTAGAATTACGATTTGCCCCATCATCGACTTGGGCAAATTAATAAGTGGTTGGAGTATTTTCATTGTGCTTTCAGGAGATATCCCACGCCTCGTAGAGTTTGAATGACCACCTGAGTATCGAATGTTGTCAATTTCTTGCGCAACCGAGACATATGCGACTCTAGCGTATTGGAGGAAATGTCGTCGTCAAAGCTGTAGATAGCTTGCTCTATAGACTCTCTGGCAATAACCCTATTCGCTCGCTTCATCAACAAAGATAAAATTGCGAGTTCACGACGAGACAACATCAACAACTCTCCGTGTACAAACACGTTGTGATTCGCCCCGTCATAGGTCAAGTTGCCGACCTCAATCAGCGTTTGTTTTTGGCTTAATGGATGACGCATCGCTGCGCGAATACGCGCGAGTAATTCTTGCGGCTCAAACGGTTTGGCTAAGTAATCGTCCGCACCTTCATCAAGCCCAGTGACTTTATCACCCAATTCGTCTAATGCCGACAGTACTAAAAATCGGTTAGTCAGGCCGCGTTGTTGACAAAAGCGCATCAACGACAACCCCTCGCCATCGGGCAGCATGCGATCGAGGATCACCACTTCATACTGACAACCTTGCACTGCTTGCTCTGCAAACCTTAGCGTCTCAGCCACATCAACGGTGAAACCTTGCTTGCGCAAGTAATCTCCCGTTGTCTCAGCAATGGCGTCGTCATCCTCCACCAACAACAGTCGCATTTAGTATTCCTTTGTTATTCTCTTCGTTTACTGTGTGGTCATGTTTAATTGTGATATTTCGCTTTACTCACCAAGCCGTAAGGTTGGTGCAAGCAAAACGCGAAATAATACCCATTAGAAGAAGCGCAGTATCAATGCCGGGTGATCATGGACAACACAGAGATAGAGAAGTTAAAGCAACAAGCGAGCGATTTCAAACAGACTTTCTACCGAATCAAGCAAGAAGTCAACAAAATGATTGTCGGTCAGGAAGAAGCCGTTGAGGGGGTACTCATCGCCCTGATGGCTGGTGGACACGTGCTATTGGAAGGGGTGCCCGGATTGGGTAAAACCATGCTGATCAGCACGATCAGTCAGGCGGTAAACCTGCAGTTTTCCAGAATTCAGTTCACGCCCGACTTGATGCCTGCCGACATTCAGGGGACCACAGTATTGTCAGAAACAGCGGCGGGTGGCCACGAGCTTACCTTTCAACCTGGGCCAATTATGGCCAATTTGGTACTGGCAGACGAAATTAACCGCGCCACGCCAAAAACCCAATCGGCGTTATTGGAAGTGATGCAAGAAAAGCAGGTCACGGTAGGGCGACAAACCCTTAAACTCGACGACCCATTTTGTGTTATGGCAACACAAAACCCGTCAGAACAAGAAGGCACCTACCCCTTGCCTGAAGCACAACTAGACCGCTTTTTGTTCAAGCTTATTGTGGGTTATCCAACCGAGCAGGATTATCACACGATCATTGACCGAACCACCAGTGATGAAAAAGTGGAAATTACGGCCGTGACACACGCTGATACCTTGAATCAGATGCGTGCTGTTGTGCGTCAAATTCCTGTACCTGAGGTAGCGAAAACTTATGCTATTCGCTTGGTGATGGCGACTCAGCCTGGCAGTGAATATGCCACTGACGACGTGAATCAATATGTGTCATTGGGTGCCTCGCCACGAGGTATTCAAAGCCTAATGCTGGCGGCCAAAGTAAAAGCTTTGCAAGACAATCGTTTTGCCGTTAGCTGTGATGATATTCGCGCTATCGCCTTGCCTGTACTGCGCCATCGATTAGTCATGAACTTTCACGCTCAAGCCAATCGCGTCAGTGCTGACAGCTTAATTCACGACATTCTCAACAAACTCAAACCGTAACTATTTCTTGCCTCCCTAGCATTAGAAGCCCCCGGTAAAACGGGGGCATTTTTTTATATCGTCACGCGCGATTACACTTATCGGAATAAGACTTTTTCTCGTCCGAACCAATAAACACAAAAGGCAATACATGCTCCCGCGATAGCGGCGGTTGAACCGAAAATAGCAACAAGTTGCACATAATCCATAGTGCCTTTAATCAGCTCTTTAATGGCCAAGGCAACGTTAGTCAGCGGCACCCATGCCCATGCTCCTTTCAATTCAACGCCCGGTAGCATTGAAAATATAACAGGGATAATGACCAAGAAGACCAAAGGTGTCATGTAAGCCTGCGCTTCTTTAAAGCTCCGTGCATAAATAGACAGGGTCAGTAAGATCGACGCAAACATAGCGACAACTGGTACCAGCATAAGGAAGATGAGTACGTAATCAATTACACCAATTTGACCAAGAAAGTCAGACAGCATGGCAATCGCCATACCTTGGCTAAGCACAATCCCCCATATTGCCATACTGGCCACGGTTACCAAGGCTGACATGACGCCCGCAAATGCAATGGTAAAGAACTTGCCCATCACCAATTGATGACGAGGTAATGGTGAGAGCAATAAGGTTTCTAGCGTACCGCGTTCTTTTTCACCTGCGCCCAAGTCTGTTGCAGGGATCATGGCACCTTGTAAGCACAAGATGAAAATAAAGTACGGCACCATACCGCCGATTTGAGCACCGATATTTTCGCGCTCATCAGCAACATTCACCTTCTCAATTTTGATAGGATCGATTAAGGCTTGTTGTTGGGTTTCATTCAAAGCCAAGGCTTCAAAGGCACGCATTTGGTTGCCTTCTTCGTATTTTTCCACCACTTCACGTAGGCGCTGCATCACCATATTTAGCCCGGCGTCGTTGAGATACACTTTCAACGTAATCTGCCCGCTTTGCAGCGAATCACTGCTCCAGTTCTCAGGCACTTCGATAACAAAGTCACCGTCGCCACTTTTCACCCAACTCGAAGCATCGGTGTCACTGGGCAAACTCACTAGCTCTAACCCCTCGATAGCGGTAACTTCTTCAATAAACTCAGGCGCATAATTCTCGCCAATCACAGCGAAAGACAACACTTCTTGCTTAGCACTTTCAACCGCCTTTGCGCCTACAAACGTGGCTAAACCAATAATCACCGGAAATACTAAAACAGGTAACGCAATCATAAAGAACATGGTCTTTTTGTCGCGAATGAGCTCTTTAATTTCTTTGAGCATGACTAACCACATAATTACGCTCCTTGTGCAATGGGTTGAGGTTCAACAACCGATTCTGATGATGGTGATACGTTCAAACTTGCGAGGAAGCTATCTCTTAGCGAACCGTTAGCTAAACCACGGAAAGCTTCGATTGAACCACTAAAGGTTGTGATGCCGTGTTGAATAACACTCACGCAATCACAAAGCTCAGACACTTCGTCCAAATGGTGAGTGGAAAAAATCACCGGTACGCCTTTGGCTTTTAAGCTTTTGATGAAGTCCATTACAGTTTGAGAAGCCATGATATCCAGCCCCGTCGTTGGCTCATCGAGAATCACCACTTTGGGGTCGTGTACCACTGTGCGGGCAATGGCCGTTTTTTGTTTCATACCGGTTGAGAAATTTTCGCAACGTCGGTCTAAGAAGCTATGTAACTCAAGCATGTCAGTAAGCTCGGCGATTTTCTTTTCTATTGCCTCTTCGCTCATACCGTGCAGGCGACCAAAATACGCGATATTTTCGCGGCCGGTGAGTCGCCCATACAAGCCCGTAGAGCCAGACAAAAAACCGATCTTTTGGCGAGCAACCAGTGGCGTCGACACCACATTGGTCCCTTCAATAACAATTTCTCCAGCATCGGGCGTTAATGCGGTAGACAACATACGCAATGTGGTGGTTTTACCCGCACCATTTGGGCCAAGTAACCCTAATACTTGCCCTTTCTCACAGCGAAATGACACGTCTTTTACCGAATGAAAAAAGCGTCCTTGTAGCCGAGGGTCTTTCTTTTCCTGTTCACTGAGTTTTTTCGGGTTTTCCACCTGAAAGCGTTTTGACAGCTTAGATATTTCTATCATGATGCATCCTACTTTTCGTTATTGTTGAGTCCATCGCCGCGAAATTTCACGAGATACTCATGTTCCTTACTGCTTAATGACTACATTAAAGCCTTCGCGAACCGAATACTAGCTTGAGTCAATTGTGTTAAATTGATGTTTGTACTGGTTTATCAGTCTTAAAAAATCAAACTTTCTTACAATTAACTTTATCGTTTTTCTTTTCAGTATAAAAAACTAGCGTTAGCATTTTAGCTAACTCAGTGAAATTACAAACTGACGAATTGTTAACAAATATTAAGGAGCATGGGATGCAAACGGTAACAAACCCATTTCAAGCCTGTAATGACATCTTTATCAAACCCAAAGGTGTTTTTCAGGCCCTACAAGAAAAAAGCAACTGGTCGTGGATCCCATTTCTACTTGTGATCACTATGGCAATATTGCCGGCTTATCTTTACTACAACTTCGTGGATTTCGCATGGTTTCAAGAGTTAATCGTCGAAGCGCAAGCCGGAGACGCCAGTCCTGCTGAACAAGACGCTATGCGTGCTTTTATCACCCAAAACGCCATGATTTGGCAGTCGGTGATTGCTGGCTTCTTAATGCCTGTGATTTTTTCAGCGATTTTCGCTTTGTATTATCACCTTGTCACTAAATCAGACGAGAAGAACCTAAACGGTTTCACCGACTGGTATGGCTTTATGTGGTGGGCTTCTATGCCGACGATTATCAATGGTGTTATCGCTGTGATTTTGATTTTGGCTGCAAGCGACCATCAACTGTCACCAACGGTACTTTCGCCACTTTCACCGAGCTATTGGTTTGATGTATCCATGACATCAAAATGGGCGGGCTTCTTACAAGGCTTTAGATTAGACACCTTGTTCTCAATCTACCTCACCGCGGTAGGGATTACTCAATGGACTAGTTTTACCACCAAAAAAGCCACCATTGTGGCTATTATTCCAACGGCTGTCCTTTACTGTTTGTTCTTGATCCCTGTTTTACTTAAGTAAACTTTGATCTTCGAAAGCGGCGGCTGCTACATGTCTGAAAAGGACAAAGTAGCAGCCGCCGTTTTTATTTGATTTAGGCTAACGGCAGTTGCACATTAGGCTGTTGGGGATGCCGCAACGGGCGAAAATAATCGGTGTTATTGTAAAGTGCTGCAGTCTGTTCAACATGCCACCCTGGTACACCGAGTAATGGCAAAGGCTTTAAAAGTTTGGCGGTGTCAAAATCACCCAATGCCTGAATACGCTCAAGTAAGCATTGATCAAGCACCTGCTTTCTCTCATTCAAGCCTAGTGTTTCATAGCCCTCGGGCACTTTAACCGCTAACCACTTGCCCGTTAATCCTTCAAAAGGGTTAAGCATCATTTCAAGATTCGCATGGCCAAACATATGGGGGAAAATCGTCCGTCCCCAATCAGCACGATGCTCAACAAACCCTTTTGTCCATTGGTGGTTCGCAAGCAAAGATAATACTTCATTGCCCAATACAAGCTTGTCTTCTGGCACCGCTAATACCACGCCACATTCATCAAAATGGGTAATTCGGTTGCGTCTGGGGGTGCGGGGGTGCAAGCCAAATTGTCGAATATCCACCATATGCAACTGATTGAGATACTGTTTAGTCACTGGGAAATCCAGCCAAATCAGTGCATTGAACAAGTCGTGCCAATTATCCTCTCGGGTTGGCACAATCCCTTGCTCTGCAATAATTTCTTCGTAATACAAGGTTGAGGCCGTTAACTCGCCCTGGGCTATAAACTGTGGGCCTTGCCATTGTTCGCCTCGGTTTGCGGCCAAGGCGTTTAGCGCCGACGCCGAAGGAATACCATCGCACGTATCGAGCTGGTACTCATTGAGAATTTTATTTACTGGAGGAGCGGCCAAGGCCGTGATAGTGCTTAGCGGTCGATTTGTCAGGACAGAATTCATGTCAGGTGTATTGGTTCAGTGTCGCAATTTCTCTATACTGAGCGTTATTGTAAAGCAAAACAGAGACCAATAATGAAAAGAATGATCCTGTCTTTGATGATCCCCACCCTGTTGGGCGTTACAGCATGTAGCGAAGAGTCAACTAACGACAAAGCACCCATTAACAACTTCGACCAAGTGTACAATGAAATTACCCCTGATAAGGTAGTTGAGCCGTTGAAAACCTTGGCTTCTGATGAATTCGAAGGCCGCTTACCCACCACGGCTGGCGAGAAAAAGACCCTCGATTATCTGGTCAACAAATTCCAAGCGATGGGTTATCAACCAGGAAACGGTGAAACCTATCTTCAAGAAGTGGCTTTGATGGAAATCACAGCTGATCCCAGCGCTACACTAACCATTGGTGATACCACATACAACTACAAAGAGAATATGGTGGTCTCGTCTAAGCGCGAGCAAGCCGAAGTCAATCTTGCTGATTCTGAACTTGTTTTCGTTGGCTATGGTGTTAATGCGCCAGAATACGATTGGAACGACTATGAAGGCCTAGACGTAAAAGGCAAAACCGTCGTTATCCTCGTGAACGACCCAGGTTTCGAGAATCCTGACAGTGGCAAGTTCCAAGGCACTACCATGACTTACTATGGTCGTTGGAGCTACAAATATGAAGAAGCGAGCCGCCAAGGCGCTGCAGGCGCTTTGATTGTGCACGAAACAGCACCGGCCTCATACCCTTGGTCTGTGGTTGCCAATAGCTGGAGTGGCCCTCAATACGGACTCGTGACTCCTGACGGTGGTGCAAGCCGTGTAGCTGTAGAAGGCTGGTTAACGCTGGATGCGGCCAAAGAAGTCTTTGCCAACGCAGGTATGGATTTCGATGCTGAAAAGCAACATGCCCTCAATGGTCCTTATCACAAAGCCATGGGTTTAACCGCATCAACTACGGTTAACAATACCTTCGAAAAATCGAAGAGTTACAACGTGATTGCAACGCTACCCGGTACCGAAAAAGCCGATGAGCATGTGATTTACACCGCCCATTGGGATCACTTAGGTAAAGATGAAACCAAAGAAGGTGACAACATTTATAACGGTGCCCACGACAACGCGTCTGGTACAGCCGCCGCTTTGGTGATGGCTGATGCATTCACTAACTTGTCGATTAAGCCTAAGCGTTCTATTAGCTTTTTAATTGTGACCGCAGAAGAACAAGGTCTGTTGGGCTCTAAGTACTATGCTGATCACCCGATTATCCCGCTGGATAAAACCGTGGCTAACATCAACATGGACGCGATGAATGTATTAGGCAAAACCAAAGACGTAGCAGTGATAGGTAAAGGTAAGTCTGAACTGGAAGATTACTTGCAAACCGCAGCAGATCGTCAAGGCCGTTACCTTACTCAAGAAGACCGCCCAGAAGCGGGTTACTACTATCGCTCAGATCACTTTAGCTTTGCCAAGAAAGGCGTACCTGCACTTTACGCAGAAGGTGGCTCAGAGCCAATCGATGAAGCGACAGCCAAGTACCGCAAGCGTATGAATGTCATTGTCACCGGTTGTTATCACCAAGTGTGTGACCAATTCCGTGACAGCTGGGACTTAAGCGGCATATCACAAGATACCCAATTGTTGTTCGATGTGGGCTATCAAGTTGCCAATGCCCCTACGTGGCCACAGTGGAGCAAAACCAGCGAATTCCAACGCCCGTAATTGGCGAACAAGCGAAAGCGTTATTCCAAAGCCGTCCTAATTGGACGGCTTTTTTATAACAATATTCTCTAAAAACCCCAGAATAAGCTTGCAATTTTTCCTGAGGCTGGCACATTCAGTAGCTAGTGAGAAGTACCTACAACAACAATCGCTTCCACCATCTCATTACGAGATACCTGACAGAAAATTCAATCTTTTTTTAAAACAAGTGACTAGAGAGTATTCCTTTTATGTGTGGTATTTTCGGTATCCTAGATATCAAGACCGATGTGTCAGAACTCAGAACCCAAGCGTTAGAATTAACTAAAACGCTGCGTCATCGCGGCCCAGACTGGTCGGGTATCTGGAATAATGACAATACCATCTTGTGTCACGAGCGATTGGCTATTGTTGATGTAGATACCGGTGCACAGCCACTGATTTCTAACTCAGGTGATCAAATTCTTGCGGTAAATGGTGAAATTTATAACCACAAAGCGCTAGCGAGTAAACTTGCTCAACCTTATGACTTTAAAACCCGTTCAGACTGTGAAGTGATTTTGCCACTTTACCAGCAACGCGGTGTCGAATTTATTGATGATCTACAAGGTATGTTTGCCTTTGTATTGTACGATCAAGAAAAAGACAGCTACCTTATTGCCCGTGACCATATTGGTATTATCCCCCTTTATACTGGTTATGACGAACACGGTAATTTCTATGTAGCTTCAGAAATGAAAGCTCTTGCACCTGTGTGTAAAACGATCAGCGAGTTCCCTCCTGGTCATTACATGTGGAGCAAAACTGGCGAAATGACCCGTTACTACCAGCGTGACTGGATGCAGTACGACGCGGTAAAAGAAAACGAAACCAACCTTGATGATTTGCGCGAAGCGTTCGAAAAAGCAGTGAAATCACACCTGATGTCTGACGTACCTTACGCGGTATTATTGTCAGGCGGTTTGGATTCGTCTTTGGTGTCGGCCGTTGCGGCAAAATACGTTGCTAAGCGCGTAGAAGACGAAGACAAATCAGATGCGTGGTGGCCTCGCCTTCACTCATTCGCGGTTGGTCTTGAAGGCGCACCAGACCTCCTTGCTGCACAAAAAGTAGCAGAGATGATTGGCACGGTTCACCATGAGATTCACTTCACGATTCAAGAAGGTTTAGACGCCATTCGTGACGTGATTTATCACCTTGAAACTTACGATACCACGACTATCCGCGCGGCAACGCCTATGTACCTCATGACGCGTAAAATTAAGGCAATGGGGATCAAAATGGTATTGTCGGGCGAAGGTTCTGATGAAATCTTTGGTGGTTACTTGTATTTCCACAAGGCGCCAAACGCTAAAGAATTCCACGAAGAAACCGTACGTAAGCTTGAGCGTTTGCACATGTTCGACTGTGCGCGTGCTAACAAAGCTACGTCAGCTTGGGGTGTAGAAGCTCGTGTACCTTTCCTCGACAAAGAGTTTATCGACGTTGCGATGCGCTTAAACCCACAAGACAAAATGTGTCTTGATGGCAAAATGGAAAAATGGATCTTGCGTAAAGCCTTTGATAACGGCGATACCTTGCCAGCAGAGGTATTGTGGCGTCAGAAAGAACAATTTGGCGACGGCGTAGGTTATTCGTGGATCGACTCTATTCGCGACTTTGTTGACCAAGAAATCACCGATCAACAATTGGCAACGGCAGAATTCCGCTACCCAGTGAATACACCTGACACCAAAGAAGGTTACTACTACCGCACAATCTTTGAAGGTTACTTCCCTCAAGAAAGCGCAGCTAAGTGTGTACCAGGTGGTAAATCTATCGCTTGTAGTACAGTAGAAGCCCTAGAGTGGGATGCAAGCTTTAAGAACAACGCTGACCCTTCAGGTCGCTCTATGGTAGGTGTTCACTCGGGTAAATAAACCTGAGTGTTGTCCCAAATAAAAAACCACCGCACTAGCGGTGGCAGACTGTTGAAAAAGCCCTAGACGAAAGTCTGGGGCTTTGATCTAATAGGCATAGTGAAATTCGGAGTGTTCACCATGCTAACCCCAAAATCCCCACAACAATAC
>NZ_JBSWYY010000019.1:0-66932 GCF_056161325.1 Alteromonas sp. ABE4_545 | reverse complement strand
AAAACCTCAAATCTGGTCGGAAACCTCGCTAATCTAGTACATAACTCGCTTATTGCCCTTCAAGAACCCAACACTCGAACAATAAAGCTGCTATAAAAAATATCGCGATCGTAGCCTTCGGCTGCTAGAAAAAATAAACCCCTCTGAAAAAAGAGGGGTTTATCATCAATCTGAGGCCCATATGATATGGGCCTTTTTTTATGGATAACTGATGATGACTCTAATTAACTACCATATTGCGATTAGTTCCAAACCGAAAAATAATCATCCGGCTTTAGCGTTGGCCGAGGCAGTGCTTCATGTGTAGGCGTACCTAAATATAAAAACCCCACAATTTCGTCTTCCTCGGCAAGTGCCAATTCAGCTTTCACCAACGCGCAATGTGCATAATTTCCAGTCCGCCAGATACCGTTAAAACCCTGCGCCATCGCGGCCATTTGCATCGCCATAACAGCACATGCCGTCGACGCCACTTGCTCAACACGGGGCACTTTGTCATGCTCGGTATATTTGGCAATCGCCACTACAACCATGGGGGCGCGAAGCGGCAACAGTGGCGCTCGCTCAATTTCGGTTGCCGACTTGTCATTCTCAATGGCAGATTTTTCAAAGATATTACCCAGTTTCTCTCTCCCCTTACCTTCACACACAATAAAATGCCAAGGCTTGAGGCTGGCGTGATCTGGGGTTTTTAACGCCGCCATTTTAATGTTTTCCAACACCTCTCCCTGTGGAGCGGGTTCTGTGAGACGGGCCTGTGAGTGACGATTGAGTAGCAGTGATAATGCATCCATAAAAAGGCTCCCTAATTACAACCAATGTCAGTTGGGTTACGTGGCAATGAATGGTTGAGATTACAACACATTATCAAATCACTAAGCCAGTACAATCCACCCATCAGGTTGGTATAAAAATGCTAATGTTTAAATCATTACCACGGCATCAGTTATCTGAGCAGGCATCTTCGTGTTTCCATGCGTTATATCTTACCCACGCGTATTTAAGCGATCTAGATAGCGACACCCTCTTGCCCTTCTGGTATGTTTGTCTTTGAGAAAGGTTTTGCAGGAAATAAATTTCAGATATGGCAAACACATCGCCTTTTACACGCATCATGCAACGCGGCCATAGTAAGGTCCGTTACACGAACAAAAAGGCCAGTGTGTTAATGGCATTATCTGAAGAAGACCATAAACGCATTGCTCAACTATTAGGGCAATGGTTAGATGGCCCTTCCCCCTCTCCTTCTTCTTCCAAAAAAATCAAGAAATAGAAATAAAGGTTGTATTCAAAGCGTTGAGAAAGTTAACAATTAGAAACACTTTAGATTCGCAATCTTCCACTGATTAGATAATTATGAAATTACATCATATTGTGAGGTAAATACGCGCTATGGCAGGCAATCAACGCAGTTGGACAAAATCGCTGTTTGTAGGTTTATGGACGGTCCTGAATTTTTGTCGAAAGTTATTCTTTAATATTATTTTCATCGTCATTGCAGTCGGCATTATCGCGGCGATGATGTCAGGTGAAGAAAAACAACACATCGTTAAAGACGGCAGCGCACTGAGAGTGTCGTTAGTCGGTAATCTGGTAATCGAAAAAGAAGGCATCGACCCCGTCGAGCAATTTATGCAAGAAGCCTTCGACGAACAGTCAGATAATCCTGAAATCTTGGTTCGTGATGTCGTTAAAGTGTTAGAAAACGCCAAAGAAGACAAACGCATCAAAGCTATCATCCTCGATTTATCTGGTATGACTGGCGGCGGTTTAAACAAACTTCGTACCGTAGCGAATGCCATTGATGACTTTAAAGAGTCTGGCAAACCTGTGTACGCGATTGGTGACTACTTTAGTCAGAACCAATATTACCTCGCTGCTCATGCCGACCACATCTACTTAAACCCCATGGGCGCTATGATCCTCGAAGGATATGGTCGCTATACCATGTACTTCAAAGACTTGCTGGATAAACTCAAAGTTACCACTCATATCTTCCGAGTCGGTACTTACAAATCAGCAGTAGAGCCGTTTATTCGCAACGATATGTCAGACGCAGCGAAAGAAGCAAACCGCGCTTGGTTAGACACCTACTGGACACAATACAAAGCCGATGTTGCAGCCGCACGTGGAATGGATGTAGAGAACTTTGACGAACAGCTAGATGTGCTCGTTGAGAAGTTTAATGCAGCCGGCGGTGACTTTGCACAATACGCATTAGCAAACGGTTGGGTAGATGCCCTGAAAACACGTGAAGACGTGCGCAAAGAATTGGTTGAATTAGTCGGCCAAGACGACACCAAATTAGGTGTAAATATCACATCGATGCGCACATACATGAAAGCCATTAACCCACCGCTTCCGCCAGTGATGAGCGACAAAGATCAGGTGGCTATTGTTATCGCAAAAGGCACCATTTTAAATGGTAATCAAAAAGCGGGCACCATTGGTGGTGACAGCACTGCGCGTTTGCTTCGCAAAGCTCGCCTAGACGACAAAGTCAAGGCAGTAGTTTTACAGGTAGATTCTCCCGGAGGCAGCTCGTTCGGCTCTGAGATCATCCGCCAAGAAGTACTTAACCTACAAGCAGCGGGTAAGCCTGTAGTCGTATCGATGAATACCTACGCAGCTTCAGGTGGCTACTGGATTTCTGCCAATGCAGATAAAATTATTGCAACTCCTAGCACTATCACAGGTTCAATCGGCGTGTTTGGTGTATTAATGACCTATGAGAATTCATTGTCTTACTTGGGCGTTAATACCGATGGTGTTGGCACAACCGATATGGCTGGCTTAACCACCACACGTTCGCTCGACCCACGTTTTGGTCAATTACTACAACGCAACGTAGAAACCAGCTACAACCAGTTCATCACTATGGTTGCCCAAGCTCGTGGCTTAACGGTTGAGCAAGTAGATAGTATTGCACAGGGCCGTGTGTGGATAGGTACCGATGCATTGGAACTTGGCTTAGTTGATGAGTTAGGCGACCTACAAGACGCTATCGACTCAGCCGCAGAACTGGCCAAACTTGAAGACTATGATGTGGAATACGTTCAAAGAGAGCTGTCGCCGAAACAACTATTCTGGAAAGAATTATTCGGTCAGGCGTTAGTGTGGGCCGCCAAAGCGCAATTTGCGTCAAGTGAAAGCCCTTTGATTGGCGTTGTGAAGCAAACGCTGAAAGAGTTTAACGTACTCAATGATTTGAACGACCCTCAAGGTGTCTATATCATGTGTCTTAACTGTCGGGTTTCTGATATTTAAGACAATATGCAACAACAACTCAAAGACGCAGCTAACGCCGAGTTGCTGCGTCTTTACGCTACCGCTAATCAGTATTTTTGTCGTACCTTCCCTACTGCAACGCTAACATTTAGACGTTCTGGTAAACATGCAGGCACCGCTTTTTTACAACAAAACCGAATTAACCTGAATCCAGTTTTGTTCGAGCAAAATCAAACCGCTTTCTTCGACGACGTTTTGCCACACGAGTTAAGCCATCTTTTGGTTTATCAGCTTTACGGCAGAGTAAAACCCCACGGAAAAGAGTGGCAAGCTATGATGCAAACGGTATTCGGGCGCGCGCCCAGTACCACACATAACTTTGATTTAACGCCGTTAGGCATTAAACAGTTTGACTATGTTTGTGGATGTGGACCTGTGACATTGTCGGTGAGACGGCACAACAAAGTGCAGCAAGGGCAACAATACTCTTGTCGCCGCTGTAAACAAATTCTACGAAGTGCTGATTAAAACCAGTTTTGAGTGAAACCCTTGTCGATTTTCTCAAATGCGGTTTTGAGTAGATGGGCGAGTTCACGGTATTTAGGTTTAGCGGTAACCGATTCAACCGCACACCCTTCGGCTCGCATTTTTGAGTGAATTTCTCGGTACCAGTGCTTTAACTGGGGTGGCAATGTTTGGTTCGAACGATGCCCCAACCAAATAAGCCCCTGCATGGGTAAACTCATAAAGAAGATTCCCACTGTTAACGCCTGTGGTAAATAATCTGTACCAAAGGTATTCAGTAAACCTGCACACGCTAATACTGCAACGGGGGGCATAAAACGAATACCAAATTTCGTTGCGGACACCACTCTACATTCTGGAAATACAGCATAGAGTTCCTTCTTAACAGGCCAAGTTTTCATGTAATCCTGACCGTCTCGGAACATATCTATGAATGTTTGTGCCATGCTACTTCTTCCCCATCGACCTGAATATTCGATTTCACGCTTACCAACTCTGGCGTAATGTCATTATACCGACAACTCATTTAATATATAGCGACACTTGTCTGAAATTTCATCACAAAAACCGATTTAGTTGACGAATTATTACGATTTAGCGACTAAATACTTGAAATGCGTAACGAATCAGCGATCATCAATTCAGCACAAATAAATTCACTATTGAATGAAAATTTTTTGCCCCAACTAAGCTTATCAATCGTAAAATAAAACTTTCGCTTTTATGGCTTCACACGGTAAGCCAATACGCGTTGATTGACGTAAAGTTAAAGCGCAAAAAAAGTAATCATAGATTTCGGAGATTCTAATGGCAGAAACCAGACACGTTCGCCTACTTATACTCGGCTCAGGCCCCGCAGGCTACACCGCAGCAGTTTACGCTGCTCGCGCAAACTTAGAGCCGGTGCTACTTACAGGTATTCAGCAAGGTGGCCAATTAACCACCACAACTGAAGTTGAAAACTGGCCAGGCGATCCAGAAGGACTAACAGGCCCAGATTTGATGGTTCGCATGCAGAAGCACGCCGAAAAATTTGATACAGAAATCATTTTCGACCACATCAATAAAACAGATCTTAGCAAGCGCCCCTTCACATTAGTAGGCGACAATGGCACTTACACATGTGATGCATTGATTATTTGTACTGGCGCATCTGCAAAATACCTAGGCTTAGAAACAGAACAAGCATTCATGGGTAAAGGCGTATCTGCGTGCGCAACCTGTGATGGATTTTTCTATCGCAACCAAAAAGTAGCGGTTGTCGGTGGTGGTAATACTGCGGTTGAAGAAGCGCTTTACCTATCGAATATCGCATCTGAAGTACACGTTATTCACCGTCGCGACAGCTTCCGGTCTGAAAAAATCCTCGCCGACCGTTTGCTAGAAAAAGCAAAGAACGGCAATGTGGTGCTCCATCTCAATAAAACATTGGATGAAGTGCTAGGCGACGAAATGGGCGTAACTAAAATCCGTATTAAAGACACCGAGTCTGAAGCGACTGAAGAATTGGATATCATGGGTCTGTTTATCGCCATTGGTCACAAACCCAATACCGATATTTTCCAAGACCAGCTAGACATGAAAGACGGGTATATTCAGATTCAAAGTGGGTTAAATGGCAATGCCACCCAAACCAGTGTTGAAGGTGTGTTTGCCGCAGGTGACGTGTGTGATCATATCTATCGTCAGGCAATCACTTCAGCAGGCACAGGTTGTATGGCTGCACTGGATGCTGAACGCTTCCTCGACGCACTTAAGTAACCACTCTGCTAGCCTGGTGGTATCCACCAGGCTCTATGCTTTATGATTTCCTTACCCTTTTTAGACATCGACACCCCATTTCCGTCGCCCTCAACGGCGCTAACCGACCCCGACGGCCTACTCGCTTACGGGGCTGATTTGTCTGTACCTCGTTTGTTTAATGCATACAGCCAAGGCATATTCCCATGGTTTAGTGACGGCGAACCTATTCTTTGGTGGTCACCCGAACCTAGGGCGATCATCGAGCTCGAAAACTTCCATGTGTCAAAAAGCCTGTCTAAACTCATTAAACAAAAGAAGTTTCGCGTGAGTTTAAATTGTGCGTTTTTACAGGTCATAAAAGCCTGTGCCTCAATTCCCAGAGCCAAGCTCAACGGCGAAGGTACGAGTACCGATACATGGATCACGAAAGATATGCAACAAGCCTATCTCGACATGCATAAAATGGGGCTGGCTCATTCGGTAGAAATTTGGCATCAGGATGCATTGGTCGGTGGCTTGTACGGCATTGGTATTGGCGAGGTATTTTGCGGCGAATCGATGTTTCATACCATGAGTAACACATCAAAACTCGCAATGAATGCACTGGTAACCCACATGAAAGCCAACAATATGGCCTTTATCGACTGCCAACTGCCTACAGAGCACCTAATGAGTCTCGGTGCCACCTCGGTATCAAGAGAGCAATTTCTTTCCCGATTAGCTCAGCACAATACCACCCTTGATGAAGAAGGCTACCTTCTGCCGGCGTATGAAAAGATCTGGCAACCCCAAATGGACATGTATTCATGAAATTTGGGCTGACACAACCTTTTGAATGCAGCTATTTAGAAGACGAAACAGAGCAGCTGCTGTTATTGATGGATGAGGCAGCATCGCCGCGTGTTAGCTATTCCCAATTGATTCAAGCTGGTTTCCGTCGCAGTGGTGAGCAAATTTATCGCCCACACTGCCCTGCCTGCCAAGCGTGTCACTCTTTACGCATTCTTGTGAATGAGTTCTTGCCTTCAAAAAGCCAGAAACGCGTTCTCAAGAAAAATCAGCCATTGCGCTCGGTGCTCAGCACCACGGCCAAAGAAAGCTATTATCCGCTTTATGAAAAGTACATCAGCACTCGACATAAAGACGGCACTATGTATCCGCCCACCATGGCACAATTCAATAGCTTTGTGCAGTGTCAGTGGAAACCGCCTGTGTATGTTGAAGCGTATCAGGATGAGCAACTCGTGGCCGTGGCGGTTACCGATGAAATTGAAGATGGTTTTGGCCATGTTGGATTTTCAGCGTTATATACCTTTTTTGACCCAGACTACGACCGTTACTCCATTGGCACCTGGATGATTTTGCAGCAAATTGCGCACGCAAAATGCAAAGGCCATGACTTCCTCTATTTGGGCTACCAGATCGACAACTGCCAAAAGATGCAATACAAACGTCAATTTTTCCCTCATGAGCGCTTTATCGGGAATAAATGGGAACGTACAGACAAAAATCACTTTACTTAACATGCTGAATTGGTTAAGGTCTGCGCGGCGAAAAAATTGACTAATAACTGAGGTTACTGCTCTAGATGGCAAAAGAAGATTGCATTGAAATGGAAGGTACTGTACTTGATACCTTGCCTAACACTATGTTCCGTGTAGAACTTGAAAATGGTCACGTAGTGACCGCGCATATTTCTGGTAAAATGCGCAAAAACTACATCCGTATCCTAACCGGTGACAAAGTTACCGTTGAGATGACGCCTTACGACCTGAGTAAAGGCCGTATCGTCTATCGCGCTCGTTAATAGGATAGCGCCTGATACGATTTGCTCTTGTAGCAAACAAAAAACCCGAACGTTTGTTCGGGTTTTTTGTTATTTAACATTCTCCGCCAGCGTATTGGCACAATAAGAAAGGCTACATCTGCAGCCTCCCCTATAGCACATTTAGCCATTAGCTTGGCTCGGCTTCCGAATCTTTTGCTTTGGTGCTAGAAGCAAATTCAAAGGTGAGTTTTTCATCTTTAAAGTCAACTTTCACATCACCACCTGAACTTAATTCACCAAACAACAACTCATTGGCAAGCTCTTTCTTCAGTTCGTTCTGAATCACTCGTGCCATTGGGCGTGCACCCATCGCTTTGTCATAACCTTTGTCGGCCAAATACTCTCTGGCCGCATTAGATACTTCCAGCGATACGCCTTTTTCATCCAACTGTGCTTGTAGTTCAATAATAAACTTATCTACAACTTGAAGGATGATGTCGGCATCTAAATGGTTAAACCAAATAGTGGCATCTAAGCGGTTTCTAAACTCCGGCGTAAACACTTTATTGATTTCAGCCAAAGCGTCATGGCTGTGATCTTGTTGCTTAAAGCCGATAGATTTACGAATGGTTTCCTGTACACCCGCATTGGTTGTCATCACCAACACCACGTTTCTAAAGTCTACTTTGCGGCCATTGTTGTCGGTTAGCGTACCGTGGTCCATCACTTGAAGTAAGATGTTATAGATATCGCTATGCGCTTTCTCTATTTCATCTAACAAGACCACTGAGTATGGGTGTTTGATCACCGCATCAGTGAGCAACCCACCTTGGTCAAAGCCTACATACCCAGGAGGGGCACCAATTAATCGGCTTACTGCGTGGCGCTCCATGTACTCAGACATGTCAAAGCGAATCAGCTCTACGCCCATAATCTTGGCGAGTTGCTGTGTCACTTCGGTTTTACCGACACCTGTAGGGCCAGCAAACATAAAGCTACCCGTCGGCTTAGTATCACTGCTTAATCCCGCACGTGACAGATGAATAGCGTCTGTAAGGGTCTCTATGGCTTTGTCTTGGCCGAATACGACCATCTTAAGGTTACGCCCTAGGTTTTTCAGTACTTCTTTGTCAGAGGCTGATACCGACTTTTCAGGAATACGCGCCATTTTTGCAATAATTTGCTCAATGTCAGTAACATTAATGGTTTTCTTGCGTTTCGATTGTGGCAACAAACGCTGGCTTGCACCCGCTTCGTCCATAACGTCAATGGCCTTGTCGGGCAAATGGCGTTCATTAATGTACTTGGCAGAAAGCTCCGCTGCGGCCTGTAACGCTTTTTGCGTAAACCGCACGCTGTGATGCTCTTCGTAGCGAGATTTAAGACCTTGTAGAATTTTTGCCGTATCACTCACACTTGGCTCAGCCACGTCGACTTTTTGAAAGCGGCGCGCTAATGCGCGATCTTTTTCGAATATCCCCTGATACTCTTGATAAGTCGTAGAGCCAATACAACGCAATTCACCGCTGCTCAACTTAGGCTTGAGTAGGTTTGATGCGTCCATTACGCCGCCCGATGCGGCACCCGCACCAATGATGGTATGAATTTCATCAATAAATAAAATCGCGTCTTTGTCGCGAGACAACTCTTTCAAAATCGCTTTCAAGCGCTTTTCAAAGTCACCACGATATTTTGTGCCCGCCAACAAACCACCGAGATCAAGAGAATACACAGTACTGTTTTCAATCACTTCGGGAACTTGTTTTTCAACAATGCGGTACGCTAGGCCTTCAGCAATCGCCGTTTTACCTACGCCTGCCTCGCCAACCAACAACGGGTTGTTTTTACGGCGGCGACACAGAATTTGAATGGTTCGCTCAAGTTCGCTGTCGCGACCAATAAGCGGGTCGATTTTGCCTTCTTCGGCTTGTTTGTTCAGATTAGAGGCATACTTACTCAACGCTGAACTGTTTTCTTCGCCTTCGGCCGTTTCTTCATCCACCTCTGAGTCGGGAGTACTCTCATCCTCAGCCTTACTGACGCCGTGACTAATAAAGTTCACTACGTCTAAACGCGTCACATCGGCTTTCTTAAGAATATATACCGCTTGCGATTCTTGCTCGCTGAAAATGGCAACAAGTACGTTTGCACCGGTAACTTCTTCTTTGCCCGATGACTGTACGTGGAATACCGCACGTTGAAGTACGCGTTGGAAACCCAATGTTGGCTGGGTTTCACGTTCATTGGCCTGATCTTCCAGAATGAGTGGCGTGGTGTCTTTCACAAATTCAAACAATTCGCCCCGAATTGCGTCAATGTTTGCACCACAGGCTTTGAGCGCTTCTTGGGCTGCCGGGTTATCTAACAACGCTAACAATAAATGTTCCACGGTCATAAACTCGTGGCGATGTTCTCTCGCGAAAACGAAGGCTTCATTTAATGTTTGCTCTAAGTCTTTGTTTAACATACGTTCGCCCTCTCTACTATTACTATGCCTGTTCCATCGTACACATTAACGGGTGCTGATTTTTACGTGCGTATTGATTGACTTGCATGACTTTCGTCTCAGCAATCTCTGCAGTAAATATGCCACATACCGCTTTTCCACGATAATGAACAGTCAACATCAATTGATTGGCTTTTTCCCCATCCATGTTGAAAAAGCGCATCAGTACATCTACCACAAAATCCATGGGCGTGTAGTCGTCATTGTTCAACAGCACTTTATACATTGGCGGTGGCTCGGCTTTTCTCCTCACCGAGTCCAGTTGCTTTTCCTTGTCGATACTTACGGTGTTGTCTTTGCTCATAATTCAATGATAGTGCGTGTTTACGCTGATGTCCGACTAATTTTACTATTTAATTAAAATAGCAAATTAACCTTGACATCTCGTGGTTAAAATATCTACAGTTTAATTTATGGGCACGTATTGTAATTACATGCTCATACTGCCCCATGTTTCTTATTGTGGGGGCAGTTTTCAGTGAGTTCAAGGATTAAGAGGAAGTGGAAGTATGGCGGTTGGCAAAGTTAAATGGTTTAACAACGCAAAGGGTTTTGGATTTATCGTACCTGAGGACGGCGGGGAAGATATATTCGCACATTACTCTACCATACAAATGGAAGGTTATCGGTCGCTGAAAGCAGGTCAAGAAGTGACTTTCGAAGTTCAACAAGGGCCTAAGGGCTTGCACGCTGAGAACATCGGCGTTGTTGACGAACCTGAGCGTTAATACGTAAAACATAATTTATAAAACAGTCTCTCTATAAAGAGAGACTGTTTTATCTCTCAGCGTAGTCACGCTGGATTTGGCGTGACTATCGTTATTCGATTTTAGTCTAAAAATGCATCCGACTTTTTTTTCTTAGAATTAGATATACTTAATTCATTTTACGGTCGGATGCGGTTTTGTTTGCTCTCCCCAGCCCCTCTTTAATGCAATCGATGTAGGTCGTATTTGGATTACTGAATAACCGCTTCCAAGGCAATATGATGCATTTGGTATTGCTTAATCCATTTTTCGGTTAAACATCCGTAACCACCTTTACCCCATCCATCTCCCCAACTATTAGACACTATTGCGCAATATTCCCCTTCTTGACGGAGTGACGCAGGTAACTTAATCAGCCCAACTAATAAAACAGCATGGCCACCATCATGTTTTGACGAATCGTAATATTTATTTCGATCTTGATACGTGACTAAACCTTGCCCCTTGTTAAAATTAGACGAGAGTTTAAATCCACTTATCACAGGTTTATTGGCCAGTAACGCCGGAACAATATCAGTGTCCGACTGTAATATTGAAAACGCATTAACAAATAAACCACCTTTCGTAGCCCGACAGTGACGTAACGGCGTCATGGTTTCATTATTTTTATTGCCTTCAGCAACATAAGGACATTCTGGTTCTGACATTAACCCCGTTTGATTAATTCTAGCCCAATAATCGTCTGTTAATGTGAAGCTATATTGATTCGCGAGACGAAACAATTCCCGTTTTTTTCGCTTATCTTTTGGCGATAGCGCTGCTAGTAACCCCATATAAATCGACGAACCTGATGACTTGTCGGTACAAGGGTTTGAAGCACACTCAGGTTTAGCCATCCAATAATAAAACTGCTCAGAAAAATCAGCCTGCACTTCATTTTGAATAAGAATGGCCTCAATGGCCCTAACCGACGCAAATGCGTTACATGTTCCCCTAAACATCTGATTACGAGTGGGGATATCCATCACTCGCGGAATAACATGAAAATCACCTGCCTCCATCTGTGAGAAAAATGTAAGGCCATGCTGATCTGCATAGGATTTTGTCTCAACACCACTACCTAATCTAAATGTATTAACTGAAGGCGTAGTGTCTCGATATTTCTGCTCTACTTGGAGAAATTCAACTCTTGCTTTTTCCCAACGTTCAAGCGTTTTTTGATATTCAGTATTCCAACTGTCTACGGTGTTATTAAACGATGACTCCATTGCTTTTTTTGTGTCATCAAAACTTAAGTCCTGGTCGAAAAAATCGTCATCAAAAAACTCAGAATCATCGATGCTTGGTATCGGTGCTGGCTCAGGAGACGGTTTAGGGATCTGCTTGTCATCATCAGGATAATCCAACCCCATCTCTTGAAGTAGTGCAGATACTATTTGTTGACTGTGCAAACTGAGCGTTTTCTCTTGGTCAAAAGGAATTGGCCCAAATTCTTCTCCCATACACAAACAGGACACAAATAGTATTAACCCACCGGTCAAAGAATAACGCTTAACCATTGCCTTCATCCATAAAGTTGTGAACAAATATTGTACTTCACAATATAAAGAGTATGATTAATATTGTACAATTTATGATCAAGATGATTCGTCAGAGTAAGTACTCTGAGTCACGGTAGTATCAAATTAACAGGATCAACTTATAACAAGGAGGTTGTTGTAATGTTGCACAAACTTGGTTCGACTCGTCGCCAATCCGCATTACTTCTTATCATTTCCACTTTCTTATTCCATTGCACTGTTTCTGCTGATCCTAAACCCACTGTTTACTACGCAGGGGTTGCATGTTTAGGCGACTACCAATACATACAAACTAACTACCCTTTCGCTTATCAACTTTCCCAACCACTCGCAGGGCAAACGGTTGGACAGTTAGATAAACATTTTAAGGCATTGATAGAGAAAGAACCCAACCCTTCATTCAACTTAGCGCTTGAGTTAGCAAACTATAAAAAAGGTCCTGCCATTGTCATGTCTTTGGCTATAGAAAAAGAACACTATAGTTTGGAAAAATTTAGCGATTACGACAAAATTATTACTGAAGTTTCTGCCCAGCTACTCTTTTTCGATTTTCAATCGATGCAACTGGTTGCTAGCTATCCAATAAGTATCGCAAGTAATGATGTTATGTCGGGTGACCGCGGTAACCCTCAAGCACTACGGAAAAAACTGGCGCAAAACTTTGCCGATCTCTACATGGGGGCCGACAAAAACCTCATGACTTTAGCGAGAGACCGCCTTCCACAAATTCGCCTAAAGCAAGACAACGCTTTGCGATTTAAAGTCGATACTGTGAATTTCAGTGATCAAGCAATATCACACTTGCCCCAACCCGATAAGGCGCCGAGTTACGCTCAGATTATTGGCCAATATTTTACCGCGCAATTAGATCGCCATGCAGATATTGCAGTACTGCCTTATATCAAAGGTTATGCTATTGGCAACAAAATGTCGGCTCGAATGGCCAACGGCGACGTTTACACACTCGCATTACCTGCTCCTGATTACGTCTTTGATGTCGAAGTCAGTAATTTTAAGAACTTACACCAAGACAATAGCCAGCTTTTTGCCTCGCGTCTAAAACTAGCTCTTCGCGAACCTTTGTCTGACGACATCATCGTTAACGACTATTTTCACTATGCAGTAGCTAAATTAGTTGGGCGGGAACAGCATTCTATTGATGCTTGGTCCGCTTATGAAGACGCAATAGAGGCCTTATTGACCGAGTTTTCTCAACAGTTGCAAAAACCTAATAAAAAGTGGTTTTCGCTACATTCATCGAGTACCGAAAACTTCAAAAAAATTAAACGAAAAAGGGATTTATTCAATGAAATATAAAATAAAGCTAGGTCTATTGTTGTTTGTTACTTGTATAAGCCCTTTAACACTATCAGCCGAATTTAAAGGGGTCGGCGCAGTTAAGTATAGTGGTTTTCTAGACGATGAAGAAAAAACACAAGCCTTGATTGCGGCAAAACTCAATGCGCTTGAAAGCTGGGTTTATAAAGAACAAAAGTACCATGCTCCGACCTATGAAAAAGTTAAACCAGCCTTAGAAAATGATCCAGATGCCTACCTATTTTCGACAACTAAAATAAGTGACAAGAAGAACAGCGACAATAGCACATACCAAGTTGTGATAAGAGCGGATATTAACGATGTTAAACTGCTCAACTTTCTCACCCAATCTGGACGTGATAGCGCTAACAGTTCAGCAGAAGAGCAATATATTACTTTTGTTTTTGTTGCTAGAGAGTTAGTTGCCAAAACGACAAAAAACCAACAGATTGCATCTCAAGAAAAATCCCAGCAACAAACGATATCGAAAGATTTGACAGACAACAACGCCACGCAAGGAAAGTCACAAATTCAAACCGTAGCGCAAACAAACAGCCAAACAACCTTTAAAGACCAACTAATTTGGCAAGCGTCTACGACAAATGAAATTGACGTTGCCATAGGTGCAGCTTTTTCAAATGCCAATTATTTGGTCGTCGACGCAGCGCTGTTAGAAGAAGAAACCATGGGGCAATTGGACGTTAATAATTTTATTTTCGACTACCAACACGGCAATGATGTTACTCCTTCTACCAAAATTGGTGCGATAAGAGGGTTACGAAGCTTACTCGACCCAGTTCAATTTCTGGCTATGGGAACTTTGGATATTGATGAATATTTACAAGATGAAACGAGTGGCTTAGTTAAAGTTCCGGTTGTTGTGACTGCACAAGTGTTAGCTATTCAAAAGCGTGGGGCTGCAGTGGCTAAAATAGGTCCAGTTCAATATTTTGGTTTGGGCCCAACGCCCATTGTTGCAAAGAATAATGCGTTAAAACAAGCTGCTGAAGAAGCCGCACAAGCACTGATCGCACAACTTAGTGCCAAATCAATTTAAATTTTTATCACTAAATGGAATTAAAACAATGACTACACTTCGCTTTTCACCCTTAACTAGCACACTGTTTTTATTGGCGGCCGTATCAGCACCTTCGCAAGCAGGCTTTTTTGATAGCGACGACGACAAAATAGCAGCCACCTGGGCGAATGATACGTTACTAAGCAGCGATTCATGTTCTGGGTTTACCGCCGCCGATGTCATAACCGTTATTTCAAAATACGCAGTCCCCAAGGACAGTAAAGATTTAGGCGTATCTGCGGATAATTTAATGGCAACTTACATGCTCTCAGCATTGTCTATTAACCGCGCTAATATTTGCATGGCCGATGCCTTGGATTTAAAAGAAACAAAAGAATCGTTGCTCGAAGAAAAAGCGATCTTAATGAGCGGAACAAGTATGAGTGAAAAAGAAGTTGAGATGCACCGCAAGTATTCAGCCAGTGCTAGTGAAAAGATCATGACGGCGAGCCAAGAAGTAGAAAGTATAACTCCAGAGCAAAATTTAAAACTGGTGGTCGGCATCTCGACTTTTCTTTTTGGTACTTACAATACCTATGAAATTGGAGAAAGTGGCGAACAACTACTCAGTAACTTAAAAGACACTGGCAAAAAAGCAACCAGCGGGGGATTTGGACTGAGTAATCTTAGCAGCGGGATCAAGGCTGGCTTTGATACTGGAAAGGCCAGCTTAGTGGTCAAAAAAGTTGTCTCTGGCCTACCCAGCCACGGCGAAAACCTCTATGAGACCGGCCAGTATCTGATGGACTTTGCCAATTCACAAGACCTTGAATTGGATAGTGACGCCACTCAAGTATTCAATACCATGGGTGGATGGTAATTTACCCCAATTTCATGCAAGGCCGAGCACTTCTGCAGTGGCCTTGCTATCTGAATACAGGTCACCTTTCAACCTATCTGCACTAGTCGTTTTTAACTAAATCGCAATATTGAGAAATTGAGGTAACGTCAAACGAGATATCTTGATTCCAAACGCCGCAACAGCTTTCTGCATAGCTTTTTCTTCATCACTATAATCTCTGCCTTTCACAATATATTGAGTTTGTGCAATCTTCTCGCCGACGTCATTTCCATAAAGAGAAAGCGTTACAGTTAGTGTTACATTGAACGCCTGCCTCGCATCTTGAAAGCGGGCTTGCTCGGTATCGATCACTAACTTGTTTTTTAACTCCTTACTATCGCCTCCTTCAGTATTAATTCCCAATTCGGTCACCTTTTTTATCACTACAGCCACCACCTCCTCTTGTGCCTCATGACTAGCAATCACTAAATTAAACTTATCTTCTACTTCATTAATTTGGTCGATAAAGGCCACGTAACGCTGGTCATTACGATTTACCTCAACCTCATGGTCGAAAAAGTGTAGTTGAACAAGGAGAAACCGAATTGAGATAAGCTGTTCGCGAAGATGAGCGCCCATTATTAACTGTTCAATGGGAGCACTAAGCCCATAAGAGGTCATGTTCGTGTTAATACTGCGATCAGCGGCTTGCCATTGATTATATAAACTCGATGCCAACAAGGATTTCTCTAATTTGAGTAATACCCAAAATGTACCACTGGTTTCTTGTGTTTCGATAAGCTGAAAATGTGACAGAGAGGTCTTTGCGACTTCAGTGTTAGTATCAATTTTGGTATAGCTATGGGTATTGCGATTGGTTTGAGTTATTTGAGATTGGTATCGCTGCTGCACCTGCGTATTAATCTTTCCTGCAATATCACTTAGCGCTTCATTTTGTGCAGCTTTAAAACTCGCTCCGCTCCCAATACCGTACATGGCTTCCTCAGTATCAGCTTTGGGTTTCTTCACCCAATCAGGTAAGCCTGCACTCACTGCACTGAACGAGCTAAAAGCGAATAACAACGCAAAAGAAAAAACTCGCGCTGATTTCGTAAACCATGAATAAAAACTTAAACACATAAACTCGACCACTCCCTAGTCGGCCAATTTAAACAACGCTAACGACTATTGGGTAATTCTTTTAATCGCCTCTTCCAAATCAACTTCAGCCTGCTCTACCTTGAATGCTTGCTCCAGTTTACGCTGTTCCTTCGTACTTAATTTGCGTCCACTACTGTCGACAATTTGGTTGAGTAAATCATCTGTTGCAGATGGAGTAAGCGCCATTAAGGTACAAAAATTATCGGTACCAGCAATATTCACAATCTCTGCACGCTCTACACGCGCACCACTGAGACTTTCGTTAGTAACCTGTGTAGAAACGCTAGTAAAACTCGTACCTACCTCAGTAGCATTATCAATATCATTCCGGCTTTGGTAACTCTTTTCGAGTGCCTCCACTCTTGTATTAATTTGTTGCGCTAATGCCACCCGCGCATTTGCTGCAGACATTTTTTGGTCAATAGACATATTGCCAGAGAACTTAACACAGTCGGCTGCGGCTATTCCTCCTTCGATTTTAGGGCTAGTTACCCAAGAAGGAATGTTAGAATAGTCAGGGCCACTTGGTGCTGGAGGTGTGGAGCTGCAAGCCGCAGTGAGAGTAATACCAACCGAGATTCCAATCAGTCTAGAAGGTTTCATATCCATTGTTTCCTTGTTTTTATGTCATCGGGTCAGGACCGCTAAACTGCTTCGTTCCTTTTAAATCTTAAGGCGTTGTTATCAATAATACGCACTGAACAGATATTGAACAATAATTATCTTTACCAAATGTAAAGAACATTGCTATCTTAGACCATGTTAGCTGTCAGCCATCGCTGTAACATTTAAGATATCAATGAGCAATGGAACGCTATCAATGCACAACACTACCTATACTTATTCTACATGCCTATCTGCTTTACTGTTTTGTACTCTCATGAGCTTTTCACCAAGCGCAAATAGTAAAGACCAAACTTACGAACAACTACTCACACAATTAAAGCAAGCCAGCCAAAAAGTTTTATCCGCCACATCACAAGTGCACCACTTAGAAACACAGCTTAAAACCTGTCAGTTAGAGGTTGATGTGATGAATAGCCAGTATCAATCGTTACTAAAAGAACGGGAAGTTACCAATGTTAACAACGGCACACAGCAGGATGAATTTGAGGAGCTGAAGCGATTGGCAATCGAGCAGAAATTAACACGTCAACGAGAAGCTATTGCCCATTGTGAAGCCGTAATTAAAAACACCCCTCCTCAATTGGAGCAACTAGCAAGACTACAAAAAACAAGTAACCATGATGTAAATACCGCAAAAGAGAAACTAATCGAGTACCTTATTCAAGATAAAAAAGTATCAGGAAAAACTGTCAGCCAGTCTATCCGATACGAATGTGAGGGAAACAGTAAACAAAAATGTCTTCAGCTTGCAAAAGTACAAGCGATTCGTGAACTCGGAGAAAAAACCGGCGTTGAGTTGACTTCAACGTCGAAAATGAAAAATTTTATGCTGGCCGACGATACCGTAGTTATGACAGCAACCACGGAATTTTCTAGCATAAAAATTGATAAACAGGCTTATGACAACACACTCGGTGTTCTCGATATTACAATGAGCGCCACATATGATAGTCAATATGCCGCTGAGCAAGAACAGCTGGATCGTATAAAACTAGAAAGCGTATTGGACAACTTTTTAGACAAACTGTATGAAAGTAAGCAGTAATACAAATATTAAACAAGTTCAAAACTAAAAAGCCCAGGTAAAAACCTGGGCTTGGAACAACTCGATATTCTTTTGCTTAATTAAGCAAGAATCTCATTAAACGTTGCGCTTGGGCGCATTGCTGCCGCTGTTTTGTCCTCGTCTGGGTAGTAGTAACCACCGATGTCTTTTGCTTCACCTTCGGTCGCTAGAATTTCTTCTACAACCTTGTCGATGTTCGCTGCCAACTTGTCATAAATTGGGCCAAACTCAGCCGCTAGATCAGCGTCTTCAGTTTGATTTGCCAATTCTTCTGCCCAGTAGAGTGTTAGGAATACGTGGCTACCACGGTTATCTAACTGGCCAGCCTTACGCAATGGAGATTTACCATTGTTCAATAGCTTCTCAGTGGCTTTATCAAGGGCAGATGCCAATAGCTTAGACTTAGGGTTGTCGTGCTTAATCGCAACGTCTTCAAGAGATACCGCCAACGCTAGGAACTCACCCAGTGAATCCCAACGCAAGTGACCCTCTTCAACAAACTGCTGTACGTGCTTAGGTGCAGAACCACCCGCGCCTGTTTCATATAGGCCGCCACCAGCCATAAGCGGCACGATTGACAGCATTTTCGCACTCGTACCCAACTCAAGGATTGGGAACAAGTCAGTCAGGTAATCACGCAATACGTTACCTGTTACTGAAATGGTGTCTAGGCCGCGGATAGCGCGCTCCATGCTGTAACGAATCGCACGTACTGGTGACATAATTTGAATGTCTAAGCCGTTAGTATCGTGGTCTTCTAGGTACTTGTTCACTTTCTTGATCAACTGTGCGTCGTGCGCACGTTCATCATCTAACCAGAAAACTGCTGGCATGCCTGATTGACGTGCACGAGTCACTGCAAGTTTCACCCAGTCTTGGATAGGCGCGTCTTTCGCCTGACACATACGCCAGATATCGCCTTCTTCTACTTGGTGTTCAATCAATACGGTGCCGTCTTGATCAACGATTTGTACGGTACCATCAGCGTCAATCTCAAATGTTTTGTCGTGTGAACCGTATTCTTCGGCTTTTTGAGCCATCAAACCTACGTTTGGCACTGTACCCATCGTAGTCGGATCGAATGCACCGTGAGTTTTACAGAAGTTGATCACTTCTTGGTAAATTGTTGCGTAGGTACTTTCTGGAATTACCGCTTTAGTGTCGTGAGCCTTTCCATCTGGCCCCCACATTTGACCAGAGTTACGGATCATTGCTGGCATAGATGCATCAACAATTACGTCACTGGGTACGTGAAGGTTTGAAATACCTTTGTCTGAGTTAACCATCGCCATTGGCGGGCGATCAGCGTAACACGCGTTGATGTCGCGCTGAATTTCAGAACGCTGAGACTCTGGCAGGCTAGCAATTTTATCGTAAACACTGCCCAAACCATTGTTTGGATTAACGCCAAGCTCTTTAAATAGCTCACCGTACTTTTCAAACAACTCTTTGTAGAATACTTTTACACAGTGACCGAACACGATTGGGTGAGAAACCTTCATCATGGTCGCTTTAACGTGTAGCGAGAACAAAACGCCTGTTTGCTTCGCATCTTCAATTTGTTCTTCGAAGAATTTGCATAGCGCCTTCTTGCTCATGAACATGCCGTCGATCACTTCACCTGCAAGTAAATCAACACGTGGCTTTAATGTCTTTTTGGTGCCATCGGTGCCAGTAAACTCAATGCTTACGTAACCTTCTTTCTCTACGGTGGTAGACTTTTCACTTGAATAGAAATCGCCACCGCGCATGTGTGCAACGTGAGAACGCGATGCTTGGCTCCACTCGCCCATTGAATGAGGGTGTTTACGCGCGTAGTTCTTAACCGCAGTAGGAGCACGACGGTCAGAGTTACCTTCACGTAACACTGGGTTTACTGCACTACCAAGTACTTTACCGTAACGCTCACGAATGTCTTTTTCTTCGTCAGTGTTAGCTTCTTCAGGGAAAGCCGGTACGTTGTAACCCAAGGCATTCAACTCTTTAATTGCAGCTCGCAACTGAGGGATTGATGCACTGATATTTGGCAACTTAATGATGTTAGCATTTTCATCTTGGGTCATTGCACCCAACTCTGCCAATGCATCTACAACCTTTTGGTCTTCACTCAAATAGTCTGGGAAAGTCGCCAGAATACGAGCGGCAAGTGAAATATCACTAACTTCAACGTCGATATCTGCCGCTGATGCAAAGCGGCGAATAATTGGCAACAATGAATATGTCGCCAGCATTGGCGCTTCGTCAGTTTTGGTATAGATAATCGTCGACTTAGCTTTGGTCATTATTTACCTCAATGTTTGCGGTAGCACTGTACCGATAATCGTCCTTCAACGTGGACACGATTTTTTTAAATGATTAGTTGCGGCACCCCGTACAAATGCGAAGGGCTTTTATGCACTCATCAACGGTATAAGACGGGATTCAAATCAACCCTAGCGCCAGAGAACGTGCCCTACTCTAACCAACACCTGCGTCGACCCGTTTATGCTAAAAATAAAGCGAAATTTGCCGCGTTCATTAGTATAGGGTCAAGTGTCGCAGTTACAAGTCATACCTTTGTCTTACGAACAACGAATCACATAAAAATTCATAAAATAAGCACAATTTCATTTTTAAGGCCGAAAATTAGAATAATTACGCATATTTCGTCCTAATTCCGACGGTCATACACTATACAAGGTTTCGATTGAAAATTAACAACAACATCCGCAAATAACCCCAACTTACATTGGGATGCTCAGACAATTTTGTTATTCTTTATAAAACAATTGCGAAGTCGATCATGTCAAAACCAACCTCAACAGCCAAAGTGGTGCTGTTCAACAAACCTTTCCAAGTTCTTTCCCAGTTTACCGATGCTGATGGCCGTGAAACGCTAAAAGATTACATCGATATTCCAGAGGTATACGCTGCGGGTCGGCTTGACAGAGATTCTGAAGGTTTATTGGTGCTAACGGATCACGGTCCTTTACAACATAAACTGGCCAACTCCAAAGCCAAAACCAGTAAGACGTATTGGGTTCAGGTAGAAGGCGATCCAGATGAAACGGCATTGGATGCACTCAGAGGTGGCGTCGAACTCAAAGACGGCATGACACAACCGGCCAAAGTGGAACGCATGGCCCCACCCGATGTGTGGGATCGCAATCCCCCAGTCCGTTTTCGCCAGTCTATCCCCACCACATGGCTTGCGATTACCATCAGTGAAGGGCGCAATCGCCAAGTGCGCAGAATGACGGCCCATATTGGCTTTCCAACATTGCGCCTGATCCGCTACCGCGTGGGCAGCTGGACCATCGACGGTATCGATAATGGCCAATATCAAGCCTTTGAAATGCCAGTAAAGGCAGAAAAACCAGCACCGCATATTAACCATAAAAAACGGTTCTATAAAAAGCGATAAAAGCCCATTCTTGTTCGTGATATTAGTCTGAGGTTCTGGTAAAATCCGCGACCTTTCATCACCACTGAGAATCAACACACACAGATGAGTTCAGATACCACGCCAACCACTACCACCAAAAAAGTCATCGTCGGTATGTCCGGCGGGGTCGATTCTTCCGTTTCTGCTTATTTGCTTCAGCAGCAAGGCTATGAAGTAGAGGGCCTTTTCATGAAAAACTGGGAAGAAGATGACAACGACGAATATTGTGCAGCGGCAGAAGACCTCGCTGATGCGCAAGCCGTAGCGGACAAATTGGGTATCTATCTGCACACCATTAATTTTGCAGCAGAATACTGGGACAATGTTTTTGAGTATTTCTTAGAGGAATACAAAGCAGGCCGTACGCCAAACCCAGACATCATGTGTAATAAAGAAATCAAGTTCAAAGCGTTTCTTGAATTCGCCGCTGAAGATTTAGGTGCCGACTATATTGCCACTGGCCATTATGTACGTCGTCGCTGTGTTGATGGAAAATGGCAGCTTTTACGCGGTTTAGACGAAAACAAAGACCAAAGCTATTTTCTTTACACCTTGGGTGAAGAACACGTGAGTAAAACCCTATTCCCTGTGGGCGACATCGAAAAACCAGAAGTACGCCGTATTGCCGAGGAACAAGGCCTGATCACTCACGACAAAAAAGACAGTACAGGTATTTGTTTTATTGGTGAGCGCAAATTTAAAGACTTCTTGAGTCGTTACCTCCCCGCTCAGCCGGGAGAAATCGAAACCGCAGAAGGTGAAGTGATTGGCAAGCACGAAGGCTTGATGTATCACACTTTAGGCCAACGTAAAGGTCTGCACATCGGTGGTTTGAGCGACTATGGCGACGACCCTTGGTATGTAGTAGATAAAGACGTGGCCCGCAATGTGTTAATTGTTGGTCAAGGTGCTAACCACCCTCGTCTCTATTCCGACGGGCTTATTGCCAAGCAATTACACTGGGTTGATCGCACACCTATCACCGAAGTCACAAGAGCGGTGGTAAAAACACGCTACCGTCAAGCTGACATACCTTGCACTATTACACCCATCGACGATGATCATATAGAGGTGAAGTTCGATGAGCCGCAAAAAGCGGTAACGCCCGGTCAGTCAGCGGTGTTCTACCAAAACGAGGTTTGTCTTGGTGGCGGTATCATAGAGAGCTATATACGCTAATGTTAAGTCCAGACATAGAAACTCATTTAGGTCTGGCAGGGGTGGCCCAGTCGGCCGCCCTAGTACAACAAATTGCCAGACGAGGGCAATGTGATAAACAAGGTTTTGAAGCGAGTTTATCAAGTATCCTTGTCACCGAATCTGACACCCCTCAACAGGTATTTGGGCAATTGGAAAACCTCGCTATTGGTTTCGGTTCAATTGTGGCACAACTCAGTGATCATCAAAAAGCCAAAGACACTGAACTCTCGCGCTATATAGCCAGTATTCTAGGGCTTGAACGCAAGCTCGCGCGCCATCCCAAAGCCATGGATGAGCTAGGCAAACGCATTTCTCATGTACAGCGCCAATTAGCCCACGTCGATTTCGAAAACCCACAAATTTTGTCGTCGTTGGCGGCGATTTACACCGACATCGTCAGCCCGCTTGCACCTAAAATTCAGGTTGCAGGTAACCCTACCCATCTCGGCCAACAGGTCAATCAACATCGTGTACGAGCATTACTACTCGCAGGTGTTCGCGCTGCTGTAATGTGGCGCCAAATGGGTGGACGACGCAGACATATTTTATTTAAACGCAAAGCTATACTAAGCAGTGCCAAACAGGCGCTTAGATTGATTAATTAAGTGAGGAGCTAAAGGTGGAACTTTCCCAGTTAACCGCAATTTCCCCTGTCGATGGTCGTTATGCCTCGAAAACTACTGAACTCAGAGGTATTTTTAGTGAGTACGGCCTACTCAAATACCGTGTACAGGTTGAAGTAAGATGGTTACAAAAACTTTCTGCAACAGATGCAATTAGTGAAGTTCCGGCGTTCAGCCCTGCTTCTCATGATTTACTTGATGCCATCGTCGCTGAATTCTCAGTAGACGATGCAATGCGAATCAAAGAAATTGAACGTACCACCAACCACGATGTGAAAGCGGTGGAATATTTCTTAAAAGAGAAAGTGGCGAGCAACAGCGAATTAAACGCGATCAGCGAGTTCATTCACTTTGCCTGTACTTCTGAAGACATCAATAATTTGTCTCATGGTTTAATGCTAACTGAAGCGCGCAACGAGGTTATTCTCCCTTACTGCGATAAACTTGTCAGTGAACTCAAGCGTTTAGCCAAAGAATACCGCACAGTGCCCATGATGGCGCGTACTCACGGTCAGCCAGCATCTCCTACCACTATGGGTAAAGAAATGGCCAACGTGGCTGTTCGTCTTCAGCGCCAGCGCGACCAAATTGCTGCTGTTGGCCTATTGGGTAAAATCAACGGTGCTGTAGGTAACTACAATGCTCACCTTTCAGCTTACCCTGAAGTAGATTGGCACCAGTTCTCAGAAGAATTTGTGACTAGCTTGGGCCTAACTTGGAACAGCTTTACTACTCAAATCGAACCTCACGATTACATCGCTGAGTTGTTTGATGCCGTTGCGCGTTTCAACACCATAGTGCTCGACTTTGACCGTGACGTTTGGGGTTATATCGCCCTAGGTCATTTCAAGCAAAAAACCATCGCTGGCGAAATTGGTTCATCAACCATGCCGCATAAAGTGAACCCAATTGACTTCGAAAACTCAGAAGGCAACTTAGGTTTAGCCAACGCGATTTTTGATCACTTGGCCGCCAAGTTACCTGTATCTCGTTGGCAACGTGATCTAACCGACTCAACGGTATTGCGCAACCTAGGTGTGGGTGTGGGTTATGCTGTTATCGCTTACCAAGCAACGCTTAAAGGCATTAGCAAGCTTGAAGTGAACGAAGCGAGCTTACTTGCCGAACTCGACAATAACTGGGAATTGCTTGCAGAGCCAATTCAAACAGTTATGCGTCGTTACGGTATTGAAAAGCCTTACGAGAAACTCAAAGAGTTAACGCGTGGTAAAAAGGTGAATGCAGAAGTAATCGCTGAATTCATCGACAACTTAGATATGCCTGAAGAAGCCAAAGCTCAGCTCAAAGCGCTTTCTCCTGCCACGTACATTGGTGACGCAATCCGTCTTGTGGATCAGTTAATCTAATGTAACCTTTTCGCTAAGCTAATCTCCGCACCCACCAATAGCGTCAGGATGACGCACCGGATATCAGGAGGTTAGCTTGGCGCATTCCGCTCCATCTATTCTTACACCTTTATTAACCCGTATTTGTTTACTCGTGGTGTTATCTATGTGTGCGCAAATTCCAATTATGGTGCTGTGTTCTAAATACGTCACATTCGCTATCTTCGCTAACTGGTCGGTGTCATTAACCCTATTTATCTTTTCATATTGGCTCGCGAGCCACGGGCAATTTCAACGAGGGCGATGGTTACTGTTAACGGGGTATCTCAGCTATGTCACTCTTGCCTGTCTATTGTGGGCAGGTAACCTGCTTATTCAGCATTTTTTACTTCTTGGATTAATTGGCTGTGGTTGTCTGTTTAAACCGAGAGAATCTCTGGTTCAACACGCTTGGGCAATGGCGTTCTTGTTGATATTCATTGTATTAAGTCTGCTCAAGTATTACGGCAACACTTGGCAACACCATGTGCTGTTAAGTAATAACATGACTTTTGCCGTTGCAGCTTTTATGACCTACTTCAGTGTTGTGCAAGTATCGCGGCAATATTGGCGACATTGGAAAAACCAACACCAAAAAATCAACCATCTCGTTCATCAAGTATTTCCCAAATGGGACGATGGCAAACTGTCAGTATTCTCCCCTCAACCCACTAAACATATTCCCGCGTGTACCGTACTTTTTGCCGATATGAATGGCTATACCCAATTGAGCGCCCACAAAGGCGATATTGATACCGTTAACACCCTTAACTTTTATTATCAACGCGTAGATCAATTAGCGAAACAGTTTGGCATTGAAAAAATTAAAACCAACGGCGACCAATACATTGCCGTTGCGGGCCTCACAAAAGACCACTCGCGCTCCACAACGCCTTGCCCTGCCGTTTCAATTTGTCACTTTGCCCATCAATTGCACCGACTCACCGAACAGTTTAATCAAAGTCACGATACCGTTTTTACCTTGCGTATTGGTATTGCATCAGGCCCCGTGGTGGCGGGTATCATCGGCAAGATGAGACCCAGTTTTGACATCTGGGGCAATACCGTAAACCTGGCCGCTGAGTTAGAGCAAACTTGTCCGACCCGTCGTATTCTGGTGTGTGAGCAAACAGCCAAAACAATACCAGCGCCATTTACTACCCGTAGCATGCCTACCTCACTGAAAAAGCATCACTCAGCCGTTCCCTATTTACTCAATGTTGGCGAATACGCCACCAGTTAACCGTGCAGCGGATACGTGAATTTGACCCTCACACCACACTTGCGCATAATCGCGCCACACGCAATTACTGGCTTCATCACTCATGTATTATTTAGACAAGTTTAATCCCGCCGACTTTTTAGCACATTACTGGCAAAAGAAAGCCGTGGTACTGAAAAATGCACTCCCCGATTTTCAAGACTTTCTAGACGAACACGAGTTAGCGGGCTTAGCCATGGAACCAGACATAGACAGTCGGGTGATTCGTTTTCACAACGACAACTGGGAGCTACAACAAGGTCCAATTGAAGATTTTGAATCAGCGTGCCAAGGCCAGTGGACTTTGCTTGTGCAAGGTATTGACCGCTATTTACCAGAAGCCAGTGATCTCATGCAGTGCTTTAACTTTATTCCACAGTGGCGTATGGACGATTTAATGGTCAGTTTTGCCGTTGAGGGAGCCGGTGTTGGGCCACACTTAGACCAGTACGATGTATTTCTCATTCAGGGTAAAGGCCGCCGCCATTGGCGTGTGGGCGAGCCAAGTAATTATGATACGGTTTGCCCTCACCCAAGTTTGCAGCAAATTACTGGTTTTGACGCAGTAATCGATGTTGAATTAGCGCCCGGCGATATACTTTACATTCCACCGGGCTGGCCTCACGATGGCATTGCGCTCACCGATTGTCTTACCTACTCGGTTGGCTTTCGCGCGCCAAATCAAGAAGCGTTAACCCAAGCACTCACCGACACTGTATACGCAGCAGACTTTACGGCCGAGCGTTACACCGACCCTGAATTAACCACTCGTGACAACACCGCCGAGGTGACGGCCAAAGAGCTCGATAAGCTCAGAGCGATGATGCAAGCAGTCATGCACTCTAACGAGTGGGAGCATCAAATGCTATGTCAGTTGAGTGATCAAGGTTTGCAACCAGAGATAGATGAGCAATTGTGGCAACCCGACATGGTTGAAGCTAGCCTAGAGCAAGGCGACGTGTTTATGCTTCCTTTGGGATGCCGCCCCTTATTGTTCCAACATCAACACAACACCGTGCTTTATGTGAATGGCGAGGCTTTCGTTGTTCATACTGATATTACTGAAGATATCAATGATATCGCCCAGGGCACTGCCATTGATGGCGAATTTGTGCAATCTGCCGACAACAAATTCGAATTGTTACAACTATTGTCTATACTAAAAAATAGAGGGTATTTGCTGCTTGCCGATGAGGATGACGCCGATTTTTAGGCGACTAACGGAAAAGATAGCCGCCCTCACTTTTGGTATAACGAAGTGAGACAGCGATATGACGTTTAAAATTGAAAACGTCGATTGGTCTAGAAGTAAAAATCGACTCAAACAACTGCGAAAGAAGGTGTTTGTGCTTGAATGGCGGTTGCCAGAAGAAACGGAGTTCGATGACGCAGACCCAAGCGCAAGCCACATTTTGATCAGCACAACCAAAAATAAACCGGTGGCGACGGCACGACTTACAGCCGACGGCATTATCGGCCGTTTAGCTATTTTACCCCGTTACAGAAAACAGGCGCTTTACCAACAACTCTACGTTGAGCTATTGAAACAAGCTCAGCAAAGGCATGTAGACAAAGTACAAGTACACTGTGAACTTCACACTGTAGAACACCACACCGCATTAGGGTTTACGCCCTGTGGGCAAGTGTTTATGGAGGCCGGTATTCCTCGACAACCCATGGAATGCCCCACTTCGCGGTTTAAAATGCCACAGCACGACGCCGTGCATTAGCAAACAAAAAAAAGCACCTAGTGAAAGGTGCCTTTGTTCGTAAACCTATTGATTATCTATAATCGCTCAAGCGCTTTGCCACAGTTTTTCGTCGCTAAACATGGCATATAAATCTTCAGCGCGGGTTTGCAACAAGTCTGCAAACGCAAGTTGCGTGTTTTCTTTCGTACCACTTTGACGAATATTTTCCGCCTTCATTTGCCAATTCAACGAGAAATGACGGATCGCTTCTCGCGCGTCGTTGGCGTGCTTTTGTAGTGCGAAGTCGGTGGGCAAATCTCCGCTGATCACCCAATAGTATTTACCGTCGTTAGCTTGAATCTTCCACACCGCCAAATAGGGTGCCAGATAGCGACTGTCTTCCATTACCACACTTTGAAACAGTACGCCATTTTCGGCTAAATACTTGTTCGCCTTTTGAAATTGCTCTCGAACCCAATCGCCAAGCTTTTCTTGATCATCTATTTTTTTATCTGTCATCACTTACTACTTGTTGTTTTTTATTACTAATGAGGTTTACCACAACCGCATTCATGGCCGGTTGCTTCAGCCCAATGCTTTAATTTAGAGGTTTTGCCAATACCTGGGTTAAAGCTGTTCGTTGGGTCGAGTTGTTTGTAAAACGACTTCAACGCATCTTTAGCAAAATACTCATGGCCGACATTGTGTTCAGCGGGGTATTCAGCGTGTCTTTCATCGAAGGTTTGTAATATTTTGGCCTTCAACGCTTTGGCATCAACGCCTTTTTTCAATACATAGTTTTGATGCATGACGTGGCAAAACAAGTGCCCGTAGTACAACTTAGTATCAATTTGGCTGTTGATCTCTTCTGGTAGCTCTTCAAACCATTGTAGGTCATTGCGGCGTAATGCTACGTCGATGGTCATCATCGCGCCCACATTTTTGCTGTTCATAATGTGGTAACGCCCAATCGCTCCCCCCGCCACAAAGCGATGCAAAATGGCTTTGTCTGCTTCTTCTTCGGTACACTCAAAGAAGCCACCTTTTTGGTGGTTAAAAAATTCATTCAAATAGGCGCGGGTTTCTTCTACCCCTTCATTACTCGTTTCAACAATCCAATGATGCTGATACTGGTCGCGAAACGCTTCCATACGCTTTGGCAAATGGCTAGGCAATAAATAGCTCATATATTGCATCACGCGGTCAGACATTTTGTTCGGTAAAAAGCCCAGCTTGTCAGCGAAGGCATCAAACTTGCGTTTAAAGGCGAACAACTTGGGGATGAATTTAGCGCCAAGCTTGTCGATAACCACAAACATGTCTTTGCCGTACTTTTTTGATACGTCGTAACAATCTCGGTGTAAGTATTCACCTGAATCAGGTAAGTGTTTAAACGTAGACAGCACATCGCGACGAATTTGTGTTAGTACCTTGGCATCGTTAGTACCTACATAAAACACTTGTTTCTTTTCTGGGATCGGGAATGTATCTAAACGCACGGCAAATACGGCGAGTTTACCGGCACTGCCTGATGCTTCATACAAGCGTCGACCGTCGTTGTTAAACCGAGACGGCGTGTCAGCGTCAACATCACGAACGCGATCATTGTATTCATTATCAGATGCGCGGCGCTCAGGAAACGTCACATCAGCGTCTGAATAGCGTTGATGTTGCAAGTTTTCCAGCATTTCTTCCGGTGTGTCACCCAGGTCAATGCCTAAATTATTCACCAAGCTCAGCTGTCCGCTTTCATCAATTTGCGCAAATATGGCTAACTCGGTATACGCAGGGCCGCGTTTGACCAAAGCGCCCCCTGAGTTATTGCAAATACCGCCAACAATAGACGCGCCAATACACGACGAACCAATCACAGAATGGGGCTCACGGCCATAGGGGGCGAGGGTTTCTTCTAGCCCAAATAGCGTGCTACCCGCTAAGCCAACAATTTGCTTACCGCTATCAATAATTTGGATTTGATCAATACGCATAGTACTGATGATGACAATAGGACGGTCGTAGTCTTTGCCATCTGGTGTCGAGCCGCCAGTTAACCCCGTATTCGCTGCTTGCATAATCACCGCAACATCGGCTTCCACGCACAGTTCCAGTGCTTTCCAAATCTCAACTAATGAAGCTGGGCGCACTACGGCGAGGGCATCACCCGAGCCAAAACGAAAGCCTTTACAATACGGTTGCTTCTTCGCGCTGTCGGTCAATAAATAACTGTCACCGACGACTTGACGTAATTGTTGGATCAAATGTTGAGTATTAGATTGTTCAGCCATTTAACTTCTCAGAAACGGGGTTAAAACAAGGGTACTTACCATTAACGGCAAGCACTATACACCAAACATCACGCTTGAGGGGCGCAAGGTTGGATAAAAATTCACGCTTTTCTGGTCACGAATTGTAACATTTGTCAGTACCTTTTCGCGAATTCGGCATTATAATGAAGCTATTGGAATTAGTTGTTTTAGTGATAAGGAGCAAACCCATGCTAAAAGCGTTGCGTTTAACGATTGGTGGTTTACTTACCGCGGCTGGGGTGATCTTCTTTATCTTGCCGGGTTCTATTTTATTTTTAATTGGTGGATTACTGCTGCTCAGTTATGACTGGCCTCGTGCACGTACCCTACTCGCCCATTGCCAGAAAGGCATGAGCCGAAGTGCCAGGAAATTAGATGCCATATTACTGTCGCGCAAGTTGCGTAAGCGCACCTAGTCGCCAACATAAACAGCGGCGATACAGTTAAAAAAACCGGCCAAGTTAATACTGGCCGGTTTTTTCTTTTTAGTGTGTGGCTAAGTTTAGCTTAACCGTGCTTTTCAGCGAGGTATAACCATGTCTCTACCACGGTATCTGGATTAAGCGACACTGAGTCAATACCCTGCTCGACCAACCATGCAGCAAGATCTTCGTGATCAGAAGGGCCCTGACCACAAATACCTACATATTTACCGCGTTTCTTCGCCGCTTGAATAGCCATAGAAAGCAACACTTTTACTGCTTCGTTACGTTCATCAAACAAGTGAGCGATTAAACCTGAATCACGGTCTAGACCTAGGGTTAACTGAGTTAAGTCGTTTGAACCAATAGAGAAGCCGTCAAAGATATCCAAGAACTGGTCAGCAAGCACAGCATTAGACGGTAGCTCACACATCATGATAACGCGTAAACCGTTCTCGCCTTGTACAAGGCCCTGCTCTCTCAGCAATTCAATTACCTGACGCCCTTCGTCCAGCGTACGCACGAATGGGATCATGATCTCAACATTGGTCAAGCCCATATTGTTGCGCACGCGCTTAATAGCCTCACATTCCAACGCAAAACAATCGCGGAAATCTTCTGAAATGTAACGGCTCGCACCACGGAAGCCCAGCATCGGGTTTTCTTCATGAGGTTCGTACTGGTTACCACCAACAAGGTTGTAGTACTCGTTCGACTTAAAGTCAGACATACGCACAATCACCTTCTCAGAGGAGAACGCTGCAGCAATAGTAGCAATACCTTCAACTAACTTTTCGATATAGAACTCTTTTGGCGACTCGTAACCAGCAATGATGTCGCTAATTTCTTCTTTCAAGTCGTCAGACTGTTCGTCGAAGTTCAACAAAGCTTTAGGGTGAACACCAATCATGCGGTTAATAATGAACTCAAGGCGTGCCAAGCCCACCCCTTTGTTCGGCAAGCGAGCAAAATCGAAAGCACGGTCTGGGTTACCCACATTCATCATGACTTTTAGCGGTACATCCGGCATAGAGTCAACACGAGAGGTGGTTACGTCAAACTCCAGTTCGTCACCATAGATGAAACCTGTGTCACCTTCGGCACACGACACCGTTACCTTGTCGCCCGTATTGATTGAGTCTGTGGCATTACCACAACCCACGACTGCGGGAATACCCAACTCACGCGCAATAATTGCGGCGTGACACGTACGACCGCCGCGATTAGTCACAATTGCAGAGGCTTTCTTCATGATCGGCTCCCAATCTGGGTCGGTCATGTCGGTTACCAATACATCGCCCGGCTGAATGCGGTCCATTTCGTCAATTGAACCCAACACTTTGGCTTCGCCTGCGCCAATTTTGTGACCAATTGCACGGCCTTCGCACACCACTTTAGCTTGGCCTTTCAAAGAGAAACGCTCAATGGTTTGTGCATCTTCACGGCTGCGAACAGTTTCGGGACGCGCCTGAACGATATACAACTTACCGTCAGTGCCGTCTTTGGCCCATTCAATGTCCATAGGACGCTGATAATGCTTTTCGATGATTTGCGCTTGCTTCGCCAATTCCATCACTTCGTCGTCGGTTAACGAGAAAGTGCGGCTGTCGGCTGCATCAATATCGACAATCTCGACCTGTTTACCATGGGTGAGATCATCAGAATAAATCATCTTGGTGAGTTTGCTGCCAAGGTTACGGCGCACAATCGCTGGCAAACCTTTGTTTAACGTTGGTTTATGTACGTAGTACTCATCAGGGTTCACGGCGCCTTGTACTACCATTTCACCCAAGCCGTAAGAACTGGTGATAAACACCACATCTTCAAATCCAGACTCAGTATCAATGGTAAACATAACACCCGAAGACGCAATGTCACTGCGCACCATACGCTGAATACCCGCAGAAAGGGCAACACCTTTGTGGTCATAGCCTTGGTGCACGCGATACGAAATAGCACGGTCGTTAAACAAAGACGCAAAAACGTGTTTGATAGCGACTAATACTGCATCGTAACCTTTAACGTTAAGGAAGGTCTCTTGCTGACCCGCAAACGATGCATCAGGCATATCTTCAGCTGTCGCTGAAGACCGCACTGCAAAAGACGCTTCGTCGCCGGCGTCACCTTGTAAGGTGGCAAAAGCAGTTTTAATTTCGTTTTCAAGGGTAGGCTGGAACGGTGTATCAATGATCCAATCGCGGATAGTTTTACCCGCTTGCGCTAACGCGCCTACGTCGTCTACATCTAGCGTATCCAATAAATCGTGGATACGCGCTTCAAGGCCACTTTGCTCGAGGAACTCGTTGAAGGCATAAGCGGTGGTTGCAAAGCCACCAGGGACTTGCACACCCGCGTTTGCAAGGTTGGAGATCATTTCTCCCAAAGATGCATTTTTGCCGCCAACTCGCCCGACATCATGCATGCCCAATTCTTGATACCAAAGCACGTATTCTTGCACTTTCCAAAGCCTCCAGCTTGTTTATTTTTCAGTACCCAATAGTTGGGTTGTAGGGTATTGCCGAGTACTGATTTTGACAGGGAAGCCCTATCAGACTAGCTTTTCGACTAGGAAATTTTAGAATGTGCGGAATAAGAAAGTAAAATTTTATTTCTTTTTGTAATAAATTTACAACAAATTCGCAAGGAGAGAAAATGCGAGCGGCTTACTATATTTCAGATGGCACAGCCATCACTTCCGAGGTGTTTGGCCACGCACTGCTGTCTAACTTCCCGGTTGAATTCAATCATATCACCATCCCATTTGTTGAAACTGAAGAACAAGCGTATGCCGTGTTAGAACAAATATCTGAAAGTTTTCAAGATACCGGAGAACGACCGCTTGTTTTTTACACAGTTGTAAACGTAGATATTCGCAATATTATCGCTCGTTCAGTGGGGATCAATTACAATTTTCTCGACCAATTTGTCGCGCCTTTAGAAAAAGTACTAGGGGTGCCGTCTAAACCAGAAAAGCATCGCACCCACAGTATTCATGAAACGACGTATGATATTCGAATTGAAGCGGTGAACTATGCGCTGGCCAATGACGACGGCTCCAATGTAAAAGACTATGAAGAAGCCGATATTATCCTCGTAGGCGTGTCTCGTTCTGGTAAAACGCCCACCAGCCTATATCTCGCTCTGCAATACGGTATAAAGGCTGCGAACTACCCCTTCACCGAAGATGACATTGGCGACATGCTAAAAATGCCGCCGGTATTACGCCGCTTTAAAAACAAGTTATTTGGCCTGACTATTGATGCTAATCGGTTGCATCAAATTCGTTCTGAGCGTCGAGCAAACAGCCGCTATGCTTCGCTGCAACAGTGCAGAATGGAACTGCGAGAGGTAGAGAATTTATATCGCCGAGAGAAAATTCACTACCTCAACAGCACCAAATATTCGATTGAAGAAATATCGGCCAAGATCCTCGCACAAACCGGATTAAAGCGTCGGAAGTACTAACGCTGATTTTAATGGCTCCAAGTGTGTATCGAAATGTTGCCACTGAGCCATCGAAGTGCGAAAGATAGGTTGGCGTACTTGTTCCGAACTGGGTGTTTTAATTAAACGCTCGGTTTGGTGGTAATTAACGCATTGGCGGTTAAAGGGTAAACCACAAAAATCGAGCATACGTCTAACCTGCCCTTCTAAATCGTCAATCACATCTTCGTGCTGCACTGTCAGTATTTGTTTGGGCAACACTTGATGCCAATGTGCCATCAAATCAAGATAGGCCCGATAATAACGGCCAATTTCCTCTAGTCCATAAGTGAACTCTTGGCCTTCTCCAAAGAGTTGTTTAAAACCACTAAAACAACAGGCCATAACTTCACGACGAGCATCGATGATTTTCGCGTTAGGCAAAATGCGTTTAATCAGCCCAATGTGAATGAAGTTATTCGGCATTTTATCAATAAAATAAGGCGCATCTTGACGATAGACTCGTGTTTGCTCAATGTACTGCTGGCCCAAAGCTCGGCATTGCTCGTCAGACAATTCACCAAGGTTTAGAGGATATCCCTTGCCAACTGAAGACAAGCGAGACGCTAACCCCATAATATTGTGCAGCTCCATTATGCCGTCAACATCGGGGTGAGAAGCTAATATTTGCTCTAACAAAGTAGAACCGGCACGTGGCAAGCCCACGATAAAGATAGGGTCGGGTGCGTCATAACCCGATGTTAAATGACCAAAAATCGACTGAGGGCACGCCTCTTTTTGCGCTTTCATGGCTTGTTCAGTACGCCCGATATCGTAACCCGATGTCACAAGCTTGAGCTGATTACCTTTGTGGTAATAGGCAAATGCCTCATCGTACGCCTTGGCATCTTCTAGCGCTTTACCAAGGGCAAATTGCAGATGGATTTTGTCGTCAATACCTTGGCTGCTATCTTGCTCAATCTGCTTCATGCTGGCAATTTCATCGTCACTGAAACGATAGGTCTTGGTGTTAGCCAAGCTCCAGTAGGCATCACCAAAATCCCGTTGCAGTTTGGCCGCTTGCCGATATGCTGAAATCGCAGATTCAATGTCGCCTTTTGCTTTTAACGCATGGCCTTTGGCAAGCCACGCACCGACGCGCTGAGGCTCTTTTGCTAAAATAGCAGTAAATAATGTAATGGCTTGTTCTATGTCACCAATGCCTACCAAAGCATTAGCGTAATTAACAGATACGGCGATATTAGTGAGTGCTTCGGCTCCCATCTTCTTGGCATGAGCACAGGCTTTATCGAACTGCCCCACCTTCATCAATAAATCGAGATATAGCGTGGCCGCCCGATAATGATCTGGATAAAGCTCAACACAGCTTTCAAGTAAAAACTCAGCATCGTGATACACCTTCAATTGCATGCCAATTTCAGCCAGTAGCATCATGGCATCTGGCTGGTGCTTATTCTGCTGTAAAAACTGCCGACAAACCTGCTCTGCTGTCGTCAATTCCCCTTCGTACATCAGGTCATACCCACCAAGGATGGGGCGTGGTAATGATTGTAGGTAACGCAATTGCTCATTCGCAATCGCCAGCGCAGCCTCTTGGTGTTGTTGCTGGTAAATAGGAACTAATTGCTGCCAGCTCGTCATTAGCGCAGGATTGTATTGCGTTGCGCGATAAAACGCTTCAGCGGCACCTTTGCTATTGCCTTGAACTTTCAGACAATAACCCTTTTCCTGATAAGCCCTGCCATAATCAGGTACTTGTTGAATCAGCTCGTTTAACGTCACTAAGGCTTTATCTGTTTGTGCGAGCAGGCGCTGTGTAACCGCCTTCAGATACAAAACCTCTTTTAATTCACCCAATGACAGAGTGGATACATCAAACGCTTGCAGTTGAGACAAGGCATCCGGCAATCCTCCCTGTTGCAAACTTTTTTTGATGTCGTTCAGTGTTGTTTTTATCGTTGTCATTCAGATCACAAAAAGTAAAAGAAAACGGCAAGCCCATCGCTTGCCGTTACACTATCATTAGACTTGACCGAACGTAAACGCTCGGGGACGATCAATAGTAATCGTAGGAGAATCGCAACCCAATGGTACGAGGACGATTCGTGACCACTTTTGGCGTGAACTGTTGTGTATCAATATTTAAAATCGCACTTTCATCGAACAAGTTATCGATGAACAATTCCGCTTTCCAGGTATCGTTGGTTACCCCAAAGGCGATATTAGTCAACACGTAACTGTCTTGTACGTATCGGCCACCTTTGAACGTTTCGCCATTGGCATCAGCATAAGTTACGCCTTCGTATACCGCAGCTTCTTCCTTAATCGACAAACCAGAACCGGTGCCGTAAATCAGGTTAGTCGCATCTTCCATTACGTATGCGTCCATCACCATGCCCGCTAAACGGTCGCCTGTGTAGCTCACCGAGCCGTTGACATAACCGGTTAGACCATCTGGTAACTCATAGTAATAACGCGCATTAATGTTGCCAGAGAAGTCTGCACTGTAAGGTAGTGCAGAGCCTACACCAGCGGCAATTCCTTCTAGCTCAGCGTTAACACGTGTGAGTTCTGTATCCAATACACTAAACGCGGCGCTGATCACTAAATCGTCAGTTGCCAACCAAGTAATATCTGCATCTAAACCACGAATTTCGGCATCGCCCACGTTATCAGTGAACACTAAGAAACTGATGTTAGTTGGGTCGAAACGAGAGGTTTGTAAATCGGTAATTTCTGAATAGTAAGCTGTGGCGTTAATACGCACCGAACCGTCGAGAAAATCACCTTTCATACCAATTTCATAGTTGTCTAATTCATCGGTTGTGGAATACACCGGAATACGGAAGTTTTCGAATGTACCAGACTGATTACTCGCTAAACCACCACCAACTCGGTTGGTCACCGGTGGACGGAAGCCTTCAGAGTAGTTAGCAAACAACAATACGTCTGGGGTCACTTTCCAGTCTACGCCAAACTTAAAGATTACATCATCAACCGTTAGTGTGCCGTCTGAACCCAGCTTATCTACCTCTAGTTGCCCACTGTCTACGGCAGCTTGCACCGCGTCAGGGTCGAGACCTACGGCAGCCAATTCGTCAGGGTCCATCGAGCCAAATGCTTGTACTCGACGAGTCACGTCTACTGTAGTAGTCGACCCACGATAAGTATCTTCAATCTGATACCAACGCGCACCAAAACTTACGGTAAATGTATCGGTAATATTGTACTCAAGTTGCCCAAACGCAGCGATTTGTTCAATTGTGTGAGTAATGTCGTTAACAAAACTCACTTCTGAGGAAAACGGCCCGCCGTTACTGTTAATACCTTCATTCCCCACTAGCGTGCGCGCTAAATCAGGGAATTTCTCTGTGCTGGCAATTTTAAACTGCCCCACGGTTGCCACTTCTTGATCATCATAAAATACCCCTGCAGTAAGCTGCCATGGTGTATTTAAATTGGTATTAACACGGAATTCGTGTGTTTCACGCGTGGTGTCGGTATCTTCTTTGTAGAATTTGGTAGGGTCTAAACAACGCTCATCAGCGGCGTTACCCGTGCCGTAAATACACACGTAATAAGCAGAAAACAAACCGCCATTGGTATATCCGGTGTAATCAGCCAAGGTTTCAATATCACGATTTAAATACCCACCTGTGTACACTAGGTCTAGTTTGTCTAAACGCCCTTCTAACGTCCAGGTTGTTAACCCAAACTCATCAGAGTTTTCCTCTGGCTGGAAGCGATTTACTGAGCTGTCGCCGGCGAGATTAGGGTCGTAAGCAAACACCCCTTCCGTGTCTAACGTTTGCTGAGTATGTTGGATCAATAAATCCCAATCTTCATTCAGAATATACGACAAGCCAAAGCGCACACCAGCGTAGGTTGCGTCGTTGAAGTCGTCTTCAACCAAACTATCGTTGTTTGGCGATACAATTGGTGTATTTTCTGGGTCGGTTAACACACCACCCGATATACGACTAATAACTTCTGCACTACCAATATATCCGCCATTACCGGGGTCGTTGGCAATGTTGTCAATCCAACCACCTTGGTTGTCGTTATAGGCGGTCACTCGCACGGCCAAATCTTCGTTAATTGCGAAGTTCATAAAGGCTTCAACCGAATTGCTCATTTCACCGCCGCGCGTAGAGGATACTGACATATCAACACCCGCTGAAAACCCGCTATGGTCAGGCTTGTTGGTGATCATACGCACTGTGCCGGCCTGAGAACTCGCACCAAATAATGTGCCTTGTGGCCCGGGAAGTACTTCTACCCGTTGGATATCTGCCGCCCAAACATCAAGGTTACGGCCCGCCATAGAAACCGGCATTTCGTCGAGATAAAAAGCCACCGATGGTTGAAGTGCTTGCACAGAAGACAACATGATATTTGATTGGGTTGTCGCTGCACCACGAATGTAGATTTCATTTTGCCCAGGGCCAGTTCCTTGGAACGTCACATTAGGCAGAAACTCTACGTAATCAGAAAAATTTTCAACACCTAGGTTTTCTAGTGCATCGCCATCGAGTGCCGTTACCGCTACCGGAACATCTTGAATTGACTCAGAGCGCTTAGTTGCTGTGACTTCTATAGTTTCAATAGAGGCTTTGGCTTTGCTACTGGTCTCCTGCGCATAGACGGGTACGGTAGCGAGTGCGGCAATAATTGCGCAACTCAGCTTGGTTTTTTGCATAGTGTGATCCTGTGTTGGTTCTTATTGAAATGATATTGACGACGCGAACACACGCCGAAACAAGAATTAACTTTTACTATTACTTTACCATTTAGATCATAATGCATTTTGAAATAATCTCAAATCCATTTGTATTCTAACTATTTACACCATCATAAAACCTCAAATTAATCAAAATTTGACTATTTATTACATCTAAAACTAATAATTACTACACAAGTTTATTGAATGCGATAAATACGGTATATTTCACCTTCTTACATCCTGCTAAAATAATTAGAATGCGGAGCGTTATTGTTTGAATAGTCAGTCCCCCACACCAAATAAACACACTCTGAACAAACCTGTGTTTTTGTTTTCATCGGCCAGCATATTTTTGCTGCTGTGTTTCGCCGCAATAACACCAGACGTTGCCAATCGCTTTTTCGGTCATTTGCAAGACATTATCGTGACTAATGGCAGCTGGTTTTACGTGTTAACAGTGGCCATTATTCTGATCTTCGTAGTCATTTTAGGCTTTTCCCAGTATGGCGATATCCGTTTAGGCCCCGACCACGCCAAACCTCAATTTTCATTAGTAACTTGGTTGTCGATGCTGTTTGCAGCGGGCATGGGCATTGGTTTGATGTTTTTTGGTGTCGCTGAGCCGGTGATGCACTATCTCGCACCACCAACAGCAGAACCGGGAAGTATTGATGCCGTGCGGGAAGCCATGAAAACCACGTTTTTTCATTGGGGGCTACACGCATGGGCCATATATGCCGTAGTGGCACTAGTGCTGGGATATTTCGCATATCGTTTGCATTTACCATTAACGCTGCGCTCTGCGCTTTACCCGCTTATCGGCGATAAAATTTATGGCTGGCCCGGTCACATCGTTGATATTTTTGCCGTTACTTCAACCATATTCGGCGTGTCTACCTCTCTGGGTTTTGGGGCGAGTCAGGTAAATGCTGGGCTAAGTTATCTTTTTGGCATTCCTAATACTACGGTTACACAAATGTTGCTCATGGCTGGTGTTGTGGGGATTGCTATTATTTCTGTCACTACGGGCCTTGATAAAGGTATTCGACGGTTATCCGAAACCAATATGATTTTAGCCGTCGCTTTGATGGTGCTAGTGCTCGCCTTAGGGCCAACCGTATTTTTACTGCAAGCTTATGTGCAGAACACAGGGGCGTATTTGTCAGATATTGTACGCAACACATTTAACCTGTTTACCTATGAAAAAACCGATTGGATTGGTGGCTGGACAATCTTCTACTGGGGATGGTGGCTTGCTTGGGCACCTTTCGTGGGCTTGTTCATCGCGCGTATTTCCTACGGCCGTACACTGCGTGAATTTGTACTTGGTGTGTTATTGATCCCTTCTGCATTCACCTTGCTATGGATGACCTTCTTCGGCAATACCGCCATCGACAGCATTATGAATCATGGCAATGAGATGCTCTCGAATATGGTACAAGAAGACACATCTGTGGCCTTGTTTGTGTTTTTAGAACAGTTCCCCTACGCCAATGTGCTGAGCTTTATTGCCGTGCTCATGGTGATCGTATTTTTTGTCACGTCTTGTGATTCAGGTGCTATGGTGGTCGACATGCTCTGCTCTCATGGACGCAACGACACCCCGTTGTGGCAGCGTATCTATTGGGCTGTTGCGGTAGGTATTGTTGCCGCAATACTACTTTACGCTGGCGGCTTAAATGCACTGCAAACCATGACTATTGCAGCTGCCCTGCCCTTTGCAATTGTGTTATTGGTTGCCATGTGGGGGCTGGTCAAAGCGCTACGGGTAGAGAAAATAAAGCAAGAAAGTTTGCAAATGTCGGCTACCCAATTAGCAAGTGGCGACCTTACTCAGTCTTGGAAACAACGGTTAGACAATATAGCCTCATTCCCTAACCGAAACACAGTAAGCCAATTTTTAACCAAAGTTGTGTCACCGGCACTGCATGATGTAGCCGAAGAATTTGAACAGCGCTCGTTTGAAACACAAATTGAGAAATCGAATAAGTGGATTCGACTAACGGTTTCGCAGGGTAATGAACCCGATTTTATCTACGCTGTTTACCTAACATCCAGTGCCCAACCAGAAATATTGCCTACAGAGCAGGAAACAGTGGACACGCATGATGAGCAAAAGTACTATCGCGCCGAAGTGCATTTAAGTGAAGGTGGCCAAGATTACGACATTATGGGGTGGTCTAAGGTTGCGGTGATCAACGATGTCATCGACCACTATCAGAAGCATCAGCACTTCATCTATTTGATGCGATAATGTTGGCGAAGTATTGGTGAAAAGATTATGAATAAAGAAGAAGAATTGTTGGTGGCTTTACGCCGTGTTATTCGCGCTATTGATATGCGCAGTAAACAGCTAAGCAAAGACGTAGGTTTAACCGGGCCACAACTGTTGGTGCTGCAAAATATTGAAGCAAAACCCGGAATCATGGTGCGTGAAATTGCTGACAGCTTAAATTTAAGCCCCGCAACCATCACCAATATATTAGACCGCTTGGAAAATCGTGAACTGGCCTCGCGTATTCGCAGCAATCAAGACAAACGCAAAGTGGGCGTGTACCTTACTGACGCAGGTAAAGCCGCGCTAGAAAACGCCCCTCGCCCCTTACAAGAACACTTTATAGAGCGCTTTAATAGCCTTGAAGAGTGGGAGCAAAGTCAGATGGTTGCCACTATGCAGCGCATTGCGAGTATGATGAATGCGCAGAATATCGACGCATCGCCAGTGTTAGAAGTAGGCAGCATTGCAGAAAAATAAACCGCCCACTGTCTAGTGTATAGATGCAAAAAGGGAGCGTATGTGTAAAACATCCGCTCCCTTTATTTTATGTACTAGGTATCAAGTCGTTGTTAATTACTTGCGCGTTGTTTATTAACTCTACCGCCAGTGACTTTATCCGCGCGCCCTTCTTCTATCGCCTTTTCTGCCCGGCGCTTGCGCACTTCTTTAGGGTCTGCGATTAACGGACGATAAATCTCGATTCTATCGCCATCTTGTAGTTCATAATTGGGCTTAACGACACGACTCCAAATTCCAGTGCTGAGTTTTTGCTCCTTCAACTCAGGGTGTCTGTCGAATATTCCAGACTGTGCAATGGCATCTTGAATACTAGTGCCGGCATCGACTTCAAAACTCAGCAAGGTTTGCGTGTGTGGCAATGCATACGCCACCTCTATTGATAACTTATTTAATTCACTCATCGATACACCACTTTCGCTCGTTCAGTAAACGCCGTTACCATACTTGCGGTTAATGAATTAAAAATTTTGCCAAAGGCCATTTCGATGAGTTTATTGCTAAATTCAAATTCGAGATCGAGTTCAATTTTACACGCAGACTCTGACAACGCAGAAAACGTCCAACCTCCAGATAAGCGCTTAAACGGCCCATCAACCAACTGCATATTGATACGGGTAGCCGGCTCCAAGACGTTCTCTGTTGTAAACCATTGTTTCACCCCTGCCTTTGCAACAAGCAAAGAGGCTTTCATCGTATTGTCGCTCTGACTGATGATTCGGCTTTCCGTACAACCCGGCAAAAACTCAGAATACGCTTCTACATCGTTAACCAAATCAAACATTGATTGCGCGCTATGTGCAACTAACGCACTGCGATGAACACTCGGCATTGTAACAACTTTATCCTGACTAAAAACGCCAGTGTACCATGAACCGCTTAGGCGTCATACGCCTGTAACACTCGGCAGAAATTTTAATCCTGCCGTCGCGGAAAATGAAGACAAGTGCACGGCAATCAGTATAATAGCGCCCATGAAAAAGAATAAAGCCAAATCAAATACTACGGGAACCATCGCGCTAAACAAAAAAGCGCGTCATGAATACCATTTAAGTGACAAACTCGAAGCCGGACTTGAGCTTCAAGGTTGGGAAATTAAAAGTATTCGTGCCGGTAAAGTTAACATCACAGACAACTACGTGATTATACAAAACGGTGAGGCCTATTTAGTAGGTAGCCGAATCACGCCGTTAAACCAAGCATCTACCCACGTAATTTGTGCGCCTGAGCGCGCGCGCAAACTGCTATTAAATAAACGTGAAATAGATCGCCTTATTGGGGCGCGTGATCGCCAAGGTTATTCAATTGTCGCCACTGCGATGTATTGGAAGAAATGTTGGGTGAAGCTAGAAATTTACCTCGCCAAAGGTAAGCAAAGCCACGATAAGCGCGACACGGTGAAAGATCGCGACTGGGAACGTCAGAAAGCCCGCGTCATGAAGAAAAACGTCTAATTACCTTAGCTGTTTTGCTTAATCCAACGCTGATAGCGCCGTGTAAGACGGCGCTTATTGATCTCGTCGAGTATTAACGACCACGCAAACGACGCGTGGCGCTGAGTACGGTGATTATCTCCTAAACGCCGCAACTGCCTGCGAACGGCAGCCATATTAGCTAACGCCGACAACGCCTTGTGTGACCAAGTACAATGAGGGATCACCCCTTTAAAATCCGGTTTGCTGAGCCATTTGTTAACTAGGTCTGGAGTAATGGCTAACGCACTTGCCATACCAACTAAGTCGCAGCCTTTTTCTAACACTTGTTCAGCAATTTTACGACGCATGATACCGCCGGTTGTCATGACCGGAATACAGGTGTGTTCTTTAATGTGGCTAGCAAATTCAAGAAAATACGCTTCACGAGCTAAGCGACGTTCATCTGCCCCATTCCCCTGCATAGCTGGCGCTTCATAATTACCGCCAGACAATTCAACGCCATCAACATTTAAGCCCTGAAGCAGCTTAACCACTTCAACTGCTTCACCAATATCAAAACCTCCACGCTGAAAATCGGCTGAGTTCAGTTTTACCATCACCAAAAAATGACTGCCGCAATTAGCACGAATTTGGCTCACAATGTTCACCAATAATCGAGACCGATTTGTGAGGCTACCGCCCCATTGGTCATTGCGCTGATTAGTTAATGGCGACAGAAACTGGCTAAGTAAATAGCCATGGGCACTGTGTATTTGCACCCCATCAAAGCCCGCTTCTTTGGCTTTAACAGCCGTAGTGACAAACCGGGCGGTTACATCGTCAATGTCTTGCTGAGACATTTCAACCGGCATATCGAATAAGCGAGAAAACCGCCCCACATCCACTTGTATTGCAGAAGGAGCTAACACTTTTCCGCCTAATTTTTTCAGTGCTTGGCGACCAGGGTGATTAATTTGCATAACCGCAAGCGCTCCTTGCGATTTGATCACTTTCGCCCATTGCTTAAAAGGCTCCAGAGCTGTGTTAGCTTCAAGTACTACGCTGCCTGGCCCTGTCATTGCTAGCTTATCCACCATTACGTTACCAGTTACAATGGTACCTAGCTGGCCATCGGCCCAATGACGATACAAATTAAGTAAACGAGAACCCGGCAATTGCTGGCTGTTTGCCATGTTCTCTTCCATTGCAGATTTCACTAAACGATTGCTCGCCTCTTTCCCACACGGAAAGACAAACGGTGAAAATAAATCTGCAACATTACTCATGCTAAATGCCTGTTCAAAACTCAAAACGCTGCGTACTTTAATCGAGTTTGCACAAGAATGCATCTATCATTCTACTTTATGTAAACCTTTAAGAGCTAATGTGTAAACTTTTGTTATTTCGATATTTTTAATTAACAAAATAACAACACTATACGATCAAATTAATGCGCCTCATCATAAGCAACTTGCGCCGCCAGCACGTCATCCATATTACTCTCTGCCCAATGTGCTAGCGCCTCCACCGCCTTGTTCAAGGTTGTACCTAAGGGCGTTAACGCATATTCAACCGTTACCGGTACAGTTGGAAACACAGTGCGAGACAACAAGCCATCACGCTCCAACTTTTTTAATGTCTGCGATAACACTTTCTGCGAAACGCCCTTTATCTCGCGCTTAAGCTGATTAAAACGTTTATTTTCTGAGCGTAGTGAGTCGAGAATCAGCAAGGCCCACTTATCAGCAATGCGATCTAGCACCGCTCTGGTTGGACAACGATTTTCATACACATCGTATTGCATTGGTCTCTCCATTGGTTACCCAAAGGTAACTATGTTTCAAAAAAGTGCCTTCTTACATCGGCGAATTGAACCCATTATACTTACCGCAGTTTCCAAAAGATACTTACTTTACTTTTAACACCAATCAATATTCTGACTATCAGAACGAGGAACGAACATGAGTACAATTTTAGTAATGGGCGCAACCGGCACCGTTGGCCAACATCTTGTTTCACAGCTATTAGCAAACGACCATACCGTTATTGCAGCAACGCGCAGTGGACAGCAATTACCCAACAACCCTAACTTATCAACCGTAGAGATTAGTCTCGCTACCCCTACAAGCTTTGAAAACGCCCTAAACGGCGTAGACAGTGTGTTCATGATGCTACCGTCTGGCCAAATACAAATTGAAGAGATACTGCTTCCATTAGTGAAGGTAGCAGCAGAGAAAAAAATCAAGGTAGTAATGCAAAGTGTATTTGGCGTAGATGCCGACGACAATATTCCTTACCGCAAAGTAGAAATAGCCCTAGAAAACAGTGGCACGCCTTATGTGATTTTACGCCCCAACTGGTTTGCCGATAACTTTCATACATTCTGGTTACCAGGCGTACAATCAGGTGTAATAGCATTACCCGCAGGCGAAGGCGCATCGAGCTTTATTGATGCACGTGATATAGCCGCTAGTGCCGCAGCAGCATTAACAAGTTCAGAATTCGACAATCAGGCATTTAACCTCACTGGCCCTGCCGCCCTTACCTATACACAAGCGGCTGAATTGATCAGTGCGCAATTAGGCAAACCGGTGCAATATCAAGCGGTATCTGATGACGTATTTATTGCGGGATTGGTTGATGCTGGCGTACCACAAGACTACGCTGGGTTTCTCGCCTCGATATTTTACCCCGTACGCGAAAATTGGACCTCTGCAGTAACCAATGATGTTGCCACGCTCACAGGCACAGCGCCTCGTTCATTGGCTACATATTTAGTTGATAACAAAGACAAGTTCATTAACTAAGCAATAAATACCAATAACGCGCACTAAGTGTACAAGGCGATGATCATTCTTGTGGTTAGCTCGTAATAGCTGTACAATCCGCCTAAATTCAAGGCCAAGAAGTAACAGGTTTTGAATATTCCTAGCAATAGGAATACCTTGGGGCTGATTAGGATTCGACAGGACTTAGGAAGCTTGAGGTGCATGCAGAGGAGCGGTTGGCCTCTTAAAAAAGCCGCATTTAAAGTAGTCGCAAACGACGAAACTTACGCACTAGCCGCTTAATAACCGGCATAGGCCCTTTCACCGCTGCTTTGTTTGCTAGCGTGGATTCGAAAGGTCATATAAGCAAACTAGCGAGGGAAACTCTCCTGAGGTTGAACCGCGAAACAGTATCAGGACAGCTACCAGGAACCCTGTTTGTCGGGGTCTAAAGTAGTTAAACAAAAGACAAACTAAGCATGTAGTACCAAGAGTGGACACTTTCTGGACGCGGGTTCAAATCCCGCCAGCTCCACCAAATTCAAGGCGTAACTAGTTTTAAATCAGCTAGTTACGCCTTTTTCGTTTGTAAGAGTTGCAGCGGGTGTCACGAATGGGTGTCACGAATGTTGCCATATACATATCTCCGCCAAAATCGCTTAGGCATTTACGTTCTCCGATTTAACATCCCATATTCACCACCAGTCAGATCTATAAAATACGAATTTTTTATTCGTAGAAATTCCCAAACCAAATCAATAAGCTACCGCCAAGTAGTAATTTCTCTACGCACCAGAGAGCCCTCAGTGGCTAAGCGCATATACGCAGATATTATTTATTCTGCGCTGTCATTGGTAGAAGAGTATAAAGAGAATATCGATTTGATAGACAACCAAGAAAAACCAATCGCATTTGAGAACCTCAGAAACACCCTACATCAACTGTCCAAAGTGTCGAATGACCCAAATAAGCCCAGATGGATGCACAACATCCTTGCTAGGAAGGGAATGCGCCACTTCGAAGAAGTTGACCAACAACATTGCGAACGAAACAAGGAAAATTTAGAGCTCCGACAAAGAGTCATTCAACATAAAAAACAATCACAAACGTTAGCCGAACGCATTGAAACCAAAGATAGGACCATTGAGGTACTCACCAACAATATACAGTCTATACAACCCATTATTGAGCTAAGAAAACCTCATCAGCTCGTGTCTACTGAGCTTGAGCAATATATTTCCGAAAAAGAGATATCTAATGAATGGAATGGCCGGTCACTCTCTCAAAATAGCGCTAATTTAAAAAGGTTTACTGAAATCATAGGAACAGAGCTTTCCGTTAGTGATTTAAATGGAGACGTGATTAGACACTACCAATCAATCTTACAAAGGCTTCCTCGTAATGCTGGGAGGATATTGGCAAATTTATCAAATCAAAGTGCAGTAGAAAAAAAGCAAGCATGGACTAAGCTAGCCGATGAAAACTCAGGGGCTTGTCTGATTCCTTCAAAGCACCTCACTGTTGTAGCTACCTTTCTAAAATGGTTGTACAAACAAGGTAGCTTAGATAAAGATTTATCTGTTTTTATCAAGCACGTTAAAAAGAATCGGGATAGTGTACAACGAGGACAATATGAGCCGGAACAGTTAGCCGATATCTTTAATAGCTATATCTATTCCGACTATTTGAGACCCCGAGAGTCTTCGCCGAAATCCTATCATTTCTGGGCTCCAATAATTGCCCTCACTACCGGTATGCGTATCTCCGAAATAGCCGCATTAGAAGTAGAAGATATCGTTGTGCACAAAGAAATTAGGTGCTTCGATTTAAATGAAAAGTGGAAGTCGAAAGCACTTAAAGAATCCAACTTATCCAAAAGTAAAAAGAATAAGTCATCAGTTCGTATCATCCCAATACCAGATGTTCTCTGGGCAGCGGGGCTGAAATTTTTAATCGGAAAGAGAAAGTCTGGATTGCTTTTTCCAGACCTGACTTTAAGCAAGAGCAAGGGATTGGGAAATGAAATATCTAAGTGGTTCAACGAAAGTTTTTGTGAATACGGAAAATTATCTAAGTACAATTCGAAAGGCCACAAGCTAGTATTTCATTCATTCCGCCATACTTTTATCTCTTGCTTAAATGAAACTGTTCTTTCAATAGGTAAGATCGATAAAACTGATGCGTTTGCACTTACTGGGCATACGTCTTCTGAAGTGAGAGACACGGTTTACACACATTCGGTATCTATGGAATATTGCAAAACTTTTATGGATGCTATGGATTTTGGAATTGACTTGTCTCAGTTAAGTTACGAAAAATTCCTGAACAGAATCAGACCATTAAAGAGTGTAAGAAATGCAAAAGCGTAATATTTCGGGGTAAAAAAGAGTAAAAAAGGGGAAATTTAAAGCCAAGCAAGCAACCATTTTGAAACAGCTCTCAGAAGCGTAGACCGTCTATCTCAGCTATTAATTGTTGATTAGTTGAAATTAGTTGAATGAGTTCTAACTCGAACTGGAAAAATCAAATTAGCTGAATTAGAACCCAATCAGTCCTTAAACTTCGGCTATTGGTCAAAAGCTGTCATTCTGAAAAAACGACCTAGCTCACTCTAGAACTAATAGTGGACATAAACCCCTAGCTCACCGGCACATGCTGCGTACAGCAATTTGTTATGCATCTATGCTCTCCGATTATAAATTGGAGTGGTATTTCTCCGAGATGCAATACCTTTTAACTCAATCAGCCTATTCTGTATCTGACCAAGTATAAATTGATGCCAGTTAGCTAGCTCTTTCATCTCCCCGAGGCATTTTTCGGGTTCGATTTTTGATTGTTCGAATCTGTATAGCGAAGCGATCTCACTAAGAGGAATTTTGTATCTGTCAGAAATTTTGCCAGTAGTTAACATATGAATCTTGCTAGGAGCTTCATAGGACCGATCCCATGGCAAATCTATTAAAGAAAAGTCGTTACTACCACCTGTCTCTTCGGGGAAACAGACCCCTTCATTACGCCAGTATTTTGAAGGGTCTTCGTCTTTGAGTGAAAGTAGGTATGCAAAATGCTCTGTTCTTCCAGAATGCTCTAGATAATTTATCTCTTGCATCAAATCATATAAATCATCTGCTTTTTCGGTAAATATTCTGTTTTTTTCTATCCTTTCCTGCTCTTCATTTTCTCGCCTTGCAGCCTCTTCGGGATTATTCTTTGCCCATTCAGAATACTCCTTTTTTCGAGCTTCTTCTTGCCTAACAAACTTTTCTAATTGACGGCGTTTTTCATCAGCTTCAGAATTCACCCTACCGTATTCGTCAAAAAACACGTTTAGTAGCCATACAACAATTACCAAGAAAGCAATAACACCAAGCGTCTCAAAAAAAACCATTCACAAATTCCTTCTCGATTTAAACTACCAAAACGTCAAATTGTGCAATTATTTATTCATTAGTACTCGATTAGGTTATTGAATACAATAGATCTTAATTCCCTAACTTCTTGAATTAAATTATCAATTGATGGAAATTCCTCTATGCTCCTTTTCCGGTACTCCAATTTTTTTGCCTTATAGATGGGTGCCAGTTTTCTTATCAAGGAGAAATCCTGAAGCCCAAATTCATTAGCCTTATCAATTAAGACCGCTAGATCATGTCCTATATTTTTCAGCTCTCTCAACTTGGTATTATTTTTAAATAGATAACTTTTGAGCGTAAGCTCTGCCGAGTGCCCTAACAAATAATATGTGACCACCCAGTAGTTAATTTTTGTTGGTGGAACTCTATTTAAGGTTTCAGCGGCTTCAAAGTATTCTCCCGAGAGCGAATAGAAAGTTGCCTCATCTTCAGATCCATCCCCTTCATAGTCAAATATACTCATGGATTCTCCATTGATGCATAACGCCTTGCTAAGAGGCAAAAAATAGTTGACTAAAATTAGCGACGAAGAAGCAAAAGCCAACTATTTTTTGTAATTTTAAGCAACTTGTTAGCATTAAAATTCGTCTGCAGTGCTTCTTTCTTCATAGACGGGGTAATCGAATTCTAACTCTCCGTCATCACCGATAGTAAACAGTAAGCTATCTGTAACTTCATTATTTACATCCATATCAGCGCAACCATTATAAATATTGTAGTCATAACTATAATCTAATTGGTATTCATTTCCCTGAATATGTGAAATATAGTCAATTCTTAACCCCGTATTATTTGTCGCTCGTTGATCTATATGGGATAAGTCCGCAATAATTTCTTTTTCTAATTCATCGATATTATCTTCAATGAGTGATTTTAATGCTTCACATAATTCAGACTGTTCATTAAAATCTGAAGTTTGGAAAATCATAATTTAAATTTACTCCGTAGTTTGGCTATAGTGCAAACATCTTATTATAGAGTGTTCCAGTAGAAATAAACTAACGAAGTTTCAACTAATGCGATGGGATTTGAGTAAAAATTGATAACGCCGGCTAAAAGCAATGAGAACGCAGTATTTTTACCATCGCTTATTTCCATTATTCGCTCATTTCGGCAATTGATCAATTGAGGACTATCAAAATATAGTTGAATTAGTCTAGCTACTTTTGGATCTTAATTGCGGTCCCATTAACAACTAAGAATAACATTGGGTCTCCCGCCCCTCCTATCTCACTGTAGTCAAAATCAACAGCGACTACTGCATCAGCTTCTAGCTCATAGGCTTGACGCTTCAAATCAAGTAGCGCGAACTCTTTTGCTTTTTTTAAAGCATTTTCTGTAGAGCGATTTCTGTCCTTACCTATGCTTGATATTTCAGCAAACGCACCCGCCAAAAGTTTAGTTCTATGGGCATACTCTGCAGAAATAATACCGAGCCTTTCACTAACAGGAAAAGGCGATGGTGATTCTGTTGTGAGAATAATTTCTGGAAAACCAGCCCTTTCTTGAGATTCATAACGTTCCTTTTCAGCAACTTCTTTAGCAGCTATATCTGCGGCTAACTGTTGTTGTTCTTTTATCTTTTGCCACTCAACCCGCGTTTGTTCAGAAACTTTAATTTTAGCTATTTGATTAGCCGATGTGAGAGCCTGTTTAAATTGCTCCGCCACCTCGTCTTTGAAGACAGCTATTTTCTTTCCGTCATGCAATATCTGTAGGCCTTCATCATCATCGATTGTATTAATTTGCTCCGCTGAGAAAGCATGTTGAATTGTTTGCAATGACCCGCCGATGAAAAAGAAATCAGTCCCATTGCGAGCTTTCATTACATTTGAGATTTCTAATTCAACTACATCTGCGGTAGTGTTTAATCCAAAGTCTCTAACAAGTGATTTATATGCCCTTTCACTCATCGATAATGTGGTTAGGTAATGATTTTGATACCAAAACGTAACTTCGCCGTCTTTAAATCCAGCGAAAAGCTCAGAATAACTAAACTCAACATCGTTGAATGTATCTTTTAAACTGGATGGATTTGAGTAAATATCCCATCTGCTTAGATGTACGCCCAAAGGATCTACTTTTTGACGACCAAACATAATAACCTCCGTTGTCATTTATTAACTGATTGGGTATGTAAGGATTAACACGGGAGAATCGATTTTTTTTATAACGATACCTACCTCTACACACTAAACCTTATAGGACTTTGCTTTTTTACGTAGTTTATTTTCACTTAGAACATCATCTACAAAGCTCTGCGTATCTTTTCTGAGTTGGGAGCTTATAGAAAAATTATACTTACTACTCTCGAACAGCTTTTCACCACCACCATCCACGTCAGGTAAACCTTTTGATAGATAGTCAGCTAAACCAATATTGATTATACGTTTTACTTTTTCTTTGTATGAAATAGTGATTAACTTTCCACAAGTCAGTTCGAGAGAACTTCTAACTTTCCATTCGGTTTGATCACTATCCGTCTCAATTTCATGTGCTATCAGTTCTGATTCACTTTTTCCTAGTTGCTTGCAACTAACCCAATTAGAATATCGATCCGTGAAGTTCACAGCTCTGTCTTTCTTCGAAACCATACTGTTTGAAATTAATGCATCCTTAATTTCAGAAATAGTTTTAGTCGAACCTACGTCGATCAAATTACCTATAGCCAATTCAGGAATATCGAACAAACAGACGAGGTGAACATGCAAACCAGTTTCACCTTTTTCTACAACAAAATAGTAGTGGCTTAACCCAAATTTATTTAATAACTGTTTTGTTAATTTCTTTCTAATTGCGGTAATAGGGTCATGAGCAGAACCTTTCAGATCTAATTCCTCTAGTTTTTCGATGTAATTTTGATCTAGATGAAAGGTTAGCATCCCCAGCCGGAAAGTAGATTTAGTTTCTGCTATTGTACAGAGTGTGTCAGTATGTGCTCTTAATGCATAATTGATTTTTTGAGAAGGGGCCCCCTCTTCAATTGGGTATGTTTTATAGAAGTGTCTTTTGTCACAAATCTCTTTTAGATACTTTGAGTCATAGTACTTCCTATAACCATTATCAAACGGTACTGTTAGTCGCGTTGAAAACTTTGACCTCGCATTCCTCAAAGCCGCAGCAATTCTATCCTTTCCGGCCATTCTTATAATTTCTACTTTGACAAATTTGTGCCGAGTTTTACATTTTTTCACCCGCTTTTTCAAATCATCTATCCTACGATATACAAATCACAACCAGCGTTGTTATTTTGTAAGGAATGAAAAATCATGGATTTTGTTGTCTATCGTAGAGTAAGTACCAAAGAGCAAGGAAAGTCTGGATTGGGTTTAGAAGCCCAGAATCGCGATATAACGCTTTATTTGGAAAATTACGCACCCAATACCCATAGAATAACTAAAAGCTTCACAGAGATCGATACAGGAGCTAATTCGCGCCGTCCAATATTACAAGAAGCGATCCAATTAGCTAAATCCACCAGCGCTACACTCTTAGTCTCCAAACTAGACAGGCTGAGTCGCAAAGTTTCATTCATAGCCAGCCTTATGGAAGACCGCAAGCTAAACTTTAAAGTGGCGACGATGCCCCATGCCGATCCATTTCAATTACACATATACGCAGCGCTAGCCGAGCAAGAGCGAGAGTTCATAAGCAAAAGAACAAAAGCCGCACTAAAAGAAGCAAAATCGAAAGGAAAGCAGTTAGGAGGCCTAAGAGACACTACCCGAGCAAGAAATGAAGCCAAAAAGAAAAAAGCGGATGATTTTGCCAAAAGTATTTGGCCTCTCATTCAGCCAATGGTTGATAGCGCTTTACCTCTAGCAGAAATTGCTCGCCGTCTTAATGCTATGGGTATTGAGACAGCGAATGGTGGGAAGTTTTGGGCTAGTAGTGTTAGAAATTATATAGTCCGAATCTAACCTTCGTTGAACAGAAAAAGAAATACCCTAATTTATTATCCATTTTAGGTCTCATGTTATTTGTAATCGCTCGTATCGAGCTGGCAGTCTTCAACTGATGATTGACCCGCCGCTTTAGACAAGGAGCGGACTTTGAGCAATGTGTTTTGCTATTTTCAGCTATTGGTCAAAAGCGGACATGGGTTGATTATAAAGCTCTGGTCAAAGCAACTAACCCACTATAAATGGCTTTGAATGACAATCTTAGCGATATAATTTAGTCAGTTTCTTCATCATCTTTAGGTACTGGCTTGGGAAGCTGTGCAATTTTTTCATCAACACGTCTCCTAAAAGAGCCCAGCTTTAGGTGAACTTGGGAATTAGACATTATTTGACCAACAGCATCCGCAAATGCACTTTGATCATCTGCGACGATATGATTTTTTTCTCTTACTATGGTAACCGGGTAAATATCTTCTGAGAATTTTATCTTAAACAAAAACAAGTCTTCATCTGACTTTTTATTTTTTATGTAAAGGAGTTTATACCCTGTTAATTCTTTCGGCTTCAACATGTTCGTGAGAGCTAACATCGGATCTTGATTTTGTACATATTCAATTCGTTGTTCATGCTCGAGCTCCATTTCAAGAAATCGATTCAGGGATTCTTTTAAATCACTTAAAACCGCTTTAATTTCAGCTTTATTTTTCTTAACATTTTCAGCAGCAGCTTTGCCCTGCTGTAGGATGTTGTCAAAGTTAAAAGACATATTATTACCTCTCAAGATTTGTTAGTTCGCAAAGCACTGGTAAATGATCTATGGGACTATCTTTACTTTCAAAGTCGTTTAAAAAATCATAATCGTCCAAAACCTTTGTCGCGTTCTCGTTTAAATGCCAGTCGCCATTCCCTAAGAAGCTCCCAGAAAACAACATCTGATCATAGGAATGCCACAACGTACCATTGAGCTGCTTATATTTAGTTGTACCAGATCTAAATGAAGTTTTATCGACTAATAGATGACTGTATTTATCTTCCGAAACAATACTTCTCCAGAAAGGATTGTAAAAATATTCTTTGGGGTAAGCTATAACGGAATCATGACAACGACTCGAATTTAAATTAAAGTGTACACTTTCGTCATATGGGTTATCGTTAAAATCTCCCATAACAATTACATCATTGCCATCCATCATAAACTCTTGAGCGGATGAGTAGACGATATCAGCTGCCAGTTTTCGTTTAATTTCTGAACCGCTATTCAGTCGACTTGCCCAATGGCATAGATAGACCTGCATCAACTTTTCCGAATCAGTAGGCCTGACCTCAATTAATTGAGCTGCTTTAATTATATTCCCAGACTTTACTCCCGAAAGCGAGCGAACATGCGATACTTCTAATTTTAAATTATTATAAAGAACTGCGATATCGAATCTAGTTTTTCCAACCTGATTTGTTAGGTCTAAATTACTGATACCAGTCAAATTTAATTGAGAAGTAATAGCTGTAATATCTAAGGAAGAGACTTCACATAGAGCTACTAAATCGCACGAATAATCGATAAACAACTTTTTGAGATGGGCACAAATCGCTTTATATGAATCGCTGCTACCTTTTGGCTTTGCCTTATTTGACGCAGGTGAAAATGCCACATTCCACCAAACCATCCTCGTCGTATTCATCAAAATCTTACCAAAACCTTATACGCTTCAAGTAGTACAATGACATGCTAACTTCTATTGATAAGTAAAGCTATTAACCAAAGCCTTCTTGCGTAGGAGACATTGATTTTTTATCAATTGCTTCTGCTATTCGCTAATTGTTGTCATTAAAGAATCAATGAGAAAACGGCGGCTTTACGTACGCAGCAGCCCCCATCTTGTAGGCTCTAAGCAGTATTCGACGAATTACGCAAGGCAGCCTAATTGAGCGAGTGGTGCACTTCGGAGTTGAATTCGCGCCTTTGATCTGCTCGACGAACAGCCTCTTTACGAAACTCTTCAGTGTAGGCATGAACCTTCTTTTTATTAGCCATAAGTCACCTCTTATCTAACTATAGGAGATGTCCACTAAGTTTGGGTAAGTCCTGCGCCTAACGCCCTGTTAATAGCCAACTGAATTTTATCCACTATTCAAAAGTTTGTTAGAGCACCATTACACAAAAGAGAAGTGTACTGAGCTACCTTTGATAAAAGGTTTATCCAATGAAACTTTAATGCTATGAGTTTTATTGTTTTTACACTTTATGTATGACACCTTTTCCTCTGATACGCCATTAAATGCTGTGATTGCTGGGCTAACATGTATTTGTTCAATATTATCAATTGAAGATACGTTCAATCTGAACTCACCAGCCCCTGCATTTTTGTTAAGGAAAGGGTTTATAGGTACAGGAACATTTCCTGACATACAGTGAATTGATTCAAACGAAAAATCTATATCTAAGTTCTCATTACTATTCGTTTCGAAGTAAAATTTACGAACTCCTTCATCAAGTATATCCTTTACAATTGGATCGCTTATTATCCCATTGATCTTAAAAAAATTAAATGTAAAAACCTCATCTGAAAAAACATCGCTATCTTCAGGAACCCACCACCTAAATATACACGCAGGGTCATTAATATAAGGCAGAAACTCCTCCGAATGATTATTGGTAGAAATAGCTACAATATAAAATTTTTTCGGTAGCGTTTTTATTTTATAATTTATATTAACCAATTGTCTTAGGTTTTTTTCATCATGAAGAGGTTTAAGTAAGAAACATTCATACTCATAGCGAGTAATTTCATCATCTGATTTAGTGAAATATAATTTCTTAAAAGAATCATCAATAATCGATTTAAATGTTGTTTCAATGCATTTTTTTAGCTCAGAGTTAGCAATATTTTGGAAAAATAACGCTACAATAGAGACTGATATAAAACCACTGCCAATACTGTTAAATAAAAAATACCAAAAGCTTTTGTCATTCCAATATTTAGTCTCGTTACTTGCCGCATAATCATTACCAACCCATAGGAGTACACCAAAAAACAAACCAATGATATACCAAGGGTTAAATCGCATTTTGTCCATTTTAAAACTAAACCTCCATCGGTGCTCTAACGATTTATTCTAACGAATCACCTGATAATTTAAAGCAAATTCAATAATATAGACACACGTGGTGCGATCTGATCTAATTCATTTCGCCAAAAACATACTAGAACAAGAGTATAAGAAAAATTAACGCTATGTACTACCCACTGTGTCAGCTGCATTTAAGGCTAGTTGCACGTGTGTCAAATGGGTAGTTTTCAAAAGTCGGTGAAGTTGTTGTCGTCAAGATAGGCAATTGAACTGGTCTTTGGTACTGAAATCCGCAATGAGATATGTGAAAGCCCTGACCTCAACATTTTGCATGTTCAAGTGATGGTATGTTTTTGTGCTTCATGCGTCGGTGATCGACCCAGCAAAACCAAAGTCGTGTTGAATGATATAGTCGCTGGATGTGGCAAAGTCCGGGGGAGCTCTAAGTGGCGGCATAAGAGAGTCGTTGGCAGCTTCCGGCAAATTTTGCTTGTCCAAAAATAATTAATGCAATAGTTGAGATAGTTTTACCTTTGGTAATTTGTTAAATCAAGATAGAACTAAAATATCAATGTAATCCCCATAAGAAATTCTGAGCAATACCCTGAGTAGTGAAAATTCTAAAGCGAGACAATGATTGAAATATGTCACGTCGCAGTGTCACGAATCGTGACACTTTTCACATTTGCTCTTCCTGCTAACCTTTTGTAATATAAAGCCTTACAGAACAAACTTAAACTAGGGTTCAAATCCCGCCAGCTCCACCACATCATAATTGGCATCGCCCAATTGCTCTAAAAGTCTAAATGGCTGAGCAATTGGGGCGGTTCCAACAAACCCGTTGACTAAGTCATATTGCATACGCTCTGTGAAGGCCATTTTGAGCACAGCGCGCTTATCAATATAGCTCTCAGACCAACGCTGATAAGGGTTTGCGAGGAATTCAAAACTGGTTCCAAAACATTTTTCAAAATCTGGTAGTTCCGCATCCGAATGCGTTAATTTCTCATCTATTTCCAGTTTTTGACGCTCTAATTCACGCACTTTATTTTCATACACGTTGATTAAAGATTCCGTATGCGTCTCTATAATTCGATTAACAAGTACTTTAATTTTTTCGTCAATCGCCTCTTTCTCTAATTTTAGAGCCTCAATATTTTCACTGTCCAATACGCCCCTGTTGTCCCACTGCATTTGACAAGTGCGCTTTGCCAAGTGAAACAATTCTTGTGAGGGTTGAAGCTTCAGCAAAATTTCCTCGAATTCACTTTCTACTTTTTCAGCTGAAATGGATTTACCGTAGCGCTCACAATCTTTATTAAAGCAGTGATAATAAGCGTAATATTTTTTTCTTCCCTTGGGCTTTGATGAGGTCATTACGCTGTCACAGCATGAACAGGTAATAAATCCCCTTAGCGGAAAACTCTGATCTAAGTCTGCTCGTTGTGGAACTTTTGCATCGCCAGCAATTCTCTTTTGGATTTTGAGATATGTTCCATAATCAATGAGCGCTTCATGTTTTGCTGGCACCATGTGGATATCCCGATGCGGAAAGTGCAAATATCCCGCATAGATAATATTGGTGAGTATATGATTTACCTTCTGAAGATATACATGACCCTTTTTAGATTTAGGGAATGCATCTTGCGTTTCAAGATAGCGTTTCACTTCACTTTGCGTGTCAAATCTCCCACACGCAAAAGATTCCAGTGCGTTTTTAACAACTGAAGCCAAAGGTTCATCCCTAACCAGTAATTTTCCGTGCTCCACTGTTTGCTCGTATTTATAGCCAATGGCAGGTATGGAAGCTGTACTATAGCCGCGTTTGAGTCGTGCCATCGTGCGGTTTATCACCGTTTCCCTGTTCTTATCACGAAAATGCTGCGCCACCGTTGCCAACATATTCTCAACAAGTATTTCATCAGACGTAGAGCCAAATTCAACGGAAGGCGACATAAGTGTACCGCCAGCAGCCTCGATCATGGCGCGCAGCTCAACATGCGCAGAAATACCCCGCGCTAAACGGCTAATGTCATCAATTAAAATCACGCAACCATCTTGCTCATTGGTAACAAAATCGAGCATTGCTCTCATTCCGGGGCGTTCAACGAGTGAGCCAGAAATACCGTTATCAGTAAACGTTTTTATAACCTCTAATCCGAGGGTTTTAGCGTACATTTCACAACGCGAAGCCTGTGAAGAAACGCCTGAGCCTTCCTTCACCTGTTTAATTGAACTTACCCTTGCATAAATTACCGCTCTATCAGGTACATTTTTAATCATTAAACACTCCTTTAGAATTAGTTGACGCGCTGTAAGAGTGACTCCGAGTCACAGGCACCACAAGAAATTTTTATTAATGCTTGGTCGTGCTTTCAAATTCTTCAAGTAAATTGCCTTTATTAACCCTTACGATCTTATTGTGCTCACTCGCAAGGTTTAAATTTCGCGCTGTACGCCGTTCAAGCAATTCATCGAAATACCGATCCATTCCGATAAGCATAATTGTCCAAAGTTGCTCTACATATTCAGTGCGCTCGCACTCTGACATGTCCCAACCTTGGGTCAGGTCAATTAATTCTTCTCTTTGCTCTGATGTCATCAACATGAATTAATCCTCCATTTTCTTTGTGAATTCATTGGTTCATTGCCATTTGCTATATCGAGTTAGTTATTCCCATCATGACAATCCAATTTCTATATCTTGGTTTTTAGATTGCTGGTGCACTCTGCTTTGTTGAGGCGGCTGATGAACAGGATTCATACCGAAAAATTGCCGTGAAATTTGAGTATTTAACGCCATGATGTCTTGTTGCTGACGTTGTTTCATCACATCAAGCGAGGCCTGCAACTCTGTACGCACTTTTCGTTGTTCAACATAAAGCTGGTGGCGCTCAATGTTGTCGCGTGCGAGGTTGGCTTGATATTCGGCTTCATGCTTCTTCTTGAGCTTATGAGTCGCACCGCTGATAAAACTCCAAATCGCCCGAATACCGCGTTGATAATGTGATTGACGTTGAATCAACTCATCACGTTGGCGCTTTTCATGAAATATTCTTTGCGCTTCGCGCTCTTGTCGCTGCGCCTTTACCAGAGCATCTTTTTTCGTATTGAGTGGCGCGCGCTCAGCCGCATGTTTACGCGCTTGCTGAAGACGTAGGCGCTTGTGTATTGCATGTTGCTCTTGTGTGATTGATGCCTTTACCTCATCGACACTTTGAAGGTCACTGCTATCCCCTAAGCGGGATTTTAAATCTTTTGCTTTTGCGCCTGTGGCACGAGAGAGAGAATGCACTTCACCAAACCAATCCACGACCACAAAATTTCTGCGATTACCCTTCGCCAGTGCAAAAAATCCCTCGTGTTTAATCGCATTGATAAAAGATGCTTTGTTATCTGAACGGTGCCAACAATGCGCAAGTTTGGCTTTGATTTGCTTTGGATCTACATTATGGCGAAGGCCTTGCTGGTATTCTCCGAGATTGTAACTGCGCGGATCTGCTGAATATTGGTTCACAAACCCTTTCGGCAAATCCCAGCCTTGCTCGATAAAAATCTCACGGCTGATCTGGTTTAGTTTTCGTTTAAAAAAGTCGAGTTTAATCGCTTTTATTTCAATTTGGTCAATGCGTGAATACACTAAATGCATATGGCGTCTAGCCGCCTTGTCATGAAAGACAACGGCTCTTGGCTGGTTTTTCAAATGCAGAGCAGCTTCAATTTTACCTGCTACAGCGAGGTAATCTTCATCGCTCACATCTTTATCTTTTGGCGCATTCACACTGATGGAAAACAAATATTTACTGGCTCTTGTTGCCTTGGAAACGGCTTCTATTTCACGCAACGCTCCCGTTAACTCTTGAGTGATAAAGCCTCGCAGCGAGTGCACCTCAACGTGATCATTATCCTGCCGATTTAATAGATGTGTAGCGAGTGATTTAGCGCCACTTCTTAGCGAGGCTTTTATGATCATTTGCGCAAACCTAATAAATAAATAAGGTCTTCCGTAAATGCTTTAATCTCTTCACAAGTTTCATTTAAGTTTTGTTCAGTTTCATTCGAAAATGTGAAACAACCTAACCTCATATGTTCCAGAATTTGAGTGAGATAAAGAGGAATATTCGTAGCCGCAAGTCTTGATAAGACATGAGCGACTTCTTTTTTCCGACTTTCTGTTGTTGTATAAATTTTTTCTAAATCTTTGGAGTTTGTAGCTAACGCTATCGTTCTAATGAAAGTCGCTGGGGGAAGATTTACAGAAACTGCACCAGCGGATATTTTTGCCCATTCATTATCAGAAAAGCGAATGGTACGTTGTTTACGAATGTTTTTGGGACTTAGAGTTTTCATGTCGGACTGCTGACCTTTCATCTGAGAATTGGCGAGCCAGCGTGATAACAATACACTGGCTCGATAGGCGGGTATTTCAAGTGAGGTTAATGAAATTCCTCACGGATATAGTCTTCATCAAAGTCGATTTCGTCATCGGTAAGGCTCGGCGTTCTGGGATAACGCGGGACGATAGCCTGATGCATTGCATCGCCCTGATTGAGCTTAATCGCACGATATTGCGCATCGGCTGTCACAAAGAAAAATTCAGCAACGCTGCGCTCATGGTCATTGGTTGAGCCAACAGGCCAGCCATAGCCGACGGGCAGTTCACTGGACTTGCCTTCATGTTCGATGATTTCAAAGACTTGATAGGTTGCTTTCCCTTGCGGGGTAAACCGATAAGGGTTAGCGTGGTGATGAGATTGCATTGGTATGTTTTCCTCTCGTATTGGTTGTGTTTTTCTGTATTCAGTTAAAACCTTAAATTGTGAATAAATCATTAATTATCAAACCCTTGACTTCTCACAGCCTTATGGCTGTGCTGTAGATTAATTTTTCATGAATGCATGCATTGGCATGTCTTTGTCAGGCTATAAATTACGTCATCTCACCTGCAATATTGGGAAACAAAACAAAGAAAATCGCCTTCCTTGGCAAAATTTCGCTTAGTGTTGCTGCTCTTGACGATGTGCTTGCTGGTGGCGCTTCGCATATTCCAAAGCCTCTTGTGCGAATTCAGGATGCGCTTTTTCAATTTGTTTTTGCTGGAAGTAACTTTTACTGGCCGTGTCCATCAAAAGACGTGAAGCCTCGTTTAACTGTTGAACAATGGGATAAAGCGCTGGTGTATCTTTCATACTGAGCAGCTTATCTTGCGTTTCATTGACGATATTGTGTGTTTTATAGAGCTGTTTGTTGTGGGCGCGCAACGCGATGTAGCGCTGTTTTTCTTCGCTGAATGCGTTCTCTCTGCCAGTCATGATGTCTCCTTATTTAATATGATTGGGTGTGTTGATGGCGTTTTTCTTGCCCATGTGCACGCTCATTAAAATGAACTTGCCTGCTCGGCTTGATAGGCTCTGCAATCGCGTGAGCTTTTTGCTCCGCTTGAAGCCGTTCAGCAAAATGCGCGCGATGAACGAGATACGCTTCCAAAGTAGAAGGCGTCAGAATGGGCATCAGCTTTTCTTCTTCAATCATGGTTTTCTTTTCCTGTTTAATATCTTGATAGGCCGCGCGCGATTGCGCCGCGGATATCCCCTTTGCGGTATCATTAAAGTGCTGTTGCATAAACTAATGCCTTATAGGTTCGCCCGTAAGTTTGGGCATGGGTGGTCGAAAGCCTTTGGGGTATGACCACTTTCCTTGGCTGTATTGCGGAATGGATGACAATGCATCTGGCACCGCTTCACTACGGATTTTTATTTGCCTTGACCAGCGCCCCATAAAAGGCACGCTTATGCGGTCATAAGGCGGGTGATGCGGATTGGGCAAAAATCTGTGTGCCAGTGCTGGATTTTCAAAATACGGCACTTTAAGATATTGATACGGCTTAATGCCGATGCCATGAATATCTAATATTCCCGTATCATTGGGTAAATGCATCAGTTCATCAGGGTTCATCAAATTCCGAGAGACATTCTCAGGTCTGTGCATCGCCACTTCCTGCGCAATGATTTCCATCATATTCGTTGAGAAATCCCCTGATTTGATGGCATTGATAAAGGCTTGCCCTTGCTTAAAGGCGGCTTCTTGTTGCGTGCGTTTAGACAAATACTGATATGTTGCTTTGCCAAGATGTTTACTAATGAAATTGGCAGAATGCTCAGAGGACAAACCAATGAAAAGCTTCACCTGCGCATTGCCAATCATGGTGTCAGCATCGTCTTGACCAAAGAAATGGACGATCTGTCCGTAATTTTGGTAGTAAGTTGAGATCTTGTTTTTACTGCCTCTGCCGTAACTGTATATTCGCGTCACGAGCCCAAAGCTGCCGAGTTGCCCTGCTTCATCAATGATGAAATGGATTCGTTGTTGCAAACAGCGTTGCTGCTCGATTTCCATGACCGTAAAAAAGCAACGCAATACTGGCGAACAGGTCGCCAAATATTGTGAAGGGATCATGATAAAGAGCTTCTTATGCCTAAAACCGACTTCACACAACGCCCGCGTGGACACGGTAGCAGGATTTGACAATGCCAGTTGGACTTGCGGTGAGCCTAAGACCTGAAGGCTGTTGCTTATAGTCGACATGATGCTTTCGAATTCGGAAGGCGCCATTTCACGCTTGGCTATCAGTTCTTCTGCCACATATTGAACCGCAGCAAACATCGAACTTTGCATGCGCGGATAGTGAAACTGCGCAAAATAATCTTGTGCACCGCCGCTCCTGACATCATTCACGAGGTGGTATAAATCAGGCAATGTCGCGTCAGGGTTAAACTCCTTAATGTACATCAGCAAATTGGCCGTCACTTGCACCGCTTTGCCATAGAAATGCTCACTATTACCATTGCCACCTTTTGGTTTATTGATCAGGCTTTGGGCAATAAGCATCATGTCTTCAAAGAATGTGGGGCTGTCTTTATCAGCAAAAGCCAAAAGATTGAATCGATGGTGCTGAGGTAAAAACCACGGCTCATCTGCGCCTATTTGATATGGATTAAAAAAGTAGCAGTCACAATTGGTCAGCAACATGGCAACGCTGCACGCCAGTTCCCCTTTAGGATCGAGTATGATTTGTGTCTCATCCGCAAGAAGCTGGTAGGCCAGCAAGGTTGTGAGCTTGCCAGAACCTGCTGAGCCAATCACCAGAATGCCTGTATCGCTATCAAAGCCGATACGGCGCGGACTGTTTTCTTTTGTGTAGCCTAAAAATAAGTGGTTGTTGTCGATAAGATTAGCGTTGATGAGATCATCAATATTGGCGAAATCAGCGGTGCCAAACCGCTCGCTAGCTGACACGTATTCCCCCCCCTTATTTAAATTTACGCAAGGTCAACTTGATCATGATAAAGGTGAAGATGATATTCACGAGCTTCACAACGGCGTTAAACGTATTGAGAGTGAGAAACATAATGAAAAAGAACAAGGCAATGACCCACACGCCAGTTAACAGATCCTCATAACCATAGGCGCTATAACGTAGCACCCATTCATCGAAATATGGCGTTAGGAGTATTTTTACCCGCATGACAGATAACACGGCGACTAAAAATCCCGTTGTTACAGCAAGACTATGTAACGGGTTGTTTTGTTGATTATTGGGTTGATTCATACTTGGCACACCTTTTCGTTTGTGAAATCTGACAAGTCATAGGAGCGGGAGTACACCGACTCCCCGCCTGAGCGAAGATACCTGTTCATATCATCGCCGTTATTGCCATCGTTATTGGGAAATGAAAAACGGCGTTCATAGACGGCTTCGCCGACCTGAATTCGTATCGCCCCCTGAATTGCACCAGACGCTTTACCGCTATAATGATTAACGCCGAGGCGAACATCACACAGCTTGACAGGCTGGGTAAAAACAATTGTCTCGAAATAGGCATCTTGCTCCAGTGATGCCCCGTGCAGAACGTCTTTTTGATGCTGAGCAAATGCCGTCGTCGTATTGCCGAAATACACATGATCTTTATTCCCCGCCAAAGAAGCATAAATATCCATATCTACGGCATCACCCAACCAGCGAATACCAACGCGTAATTGATGTTTGTGCGCAAGTAATTGCTGCTTAAATGGCGTTTTACTCAATCCGCGCTGAAATAAATCCCCTCCAAGTGTTACCGCGCTGGATTGAGACTCATTAAGCGAATAAGGCATTTCTAATGGCGCAGCATGCTTATTGAGGCGCTTTTTAACTTGCTTAGCATCAGTTGAAAGTGAGATAACATCGGCGCTTTGACGGTATAGCCACAAATGCCAGAAACGCTCAGCGCTTTCTTGATAGTGCAGTGGCATCAATGCTTGCGTGTACAGCCAATGAATACGAAACCCTTTCAAGCGTTCAGAGATATCAGCTGTGCCAAACACAGATTCCCGTGAACTTCGGAGTAAATTCTCATCGAGTAAAACAGATTGACCACTGACGATATCCGCAGAGAGTTCAGGAACATCAAAAGAGACGGAGCCTAAAATCACAACATCATCGGCCTTTCGGAAATACCGAGACAACTTCGTCATCACCAGTGGTAAATTCAACGCCCCATTGGCATGCGCTCCTTGGCTCGCTGCTTTAGTGAACCGAATGAAATTGCCTATTTCTGCGCGGTTATTGTTGATACGTCCTTGACCGCTCGCAAGAACGGGAGCATCGGGAACATGCAAAGACGCGACCGTATCGCCTGATTGCCCATCGATAATTGTCAGCGTGTCATTGAGAGGCGCCTCTTGAAATATCTCCATAGCAACAGCAAATTGCGCTTTTGCTGCACTCTCATCGACATGGGGGGACACGACAACAACGGTGTCTGCCAGCGCTAACGCGCTACTCAGGCTGCAAGCCAATAAAACTAAGTCAATAATTCTCATCGGTAAGTTTCCTTAATCGTGAATAGAATGATGTTGAAGTAACTGCTTATCGAACTCGCTGTTCATCAAATCAATGAACCACTGCTTAAGCGACAGATAACGAGCTTGCGCATCATGCGCGTCCTTTTGCTTCTCAATGCTTTGCATATGTTGTCGTTTCGCGCGCTCCAGCCGCTCTTTGACGACGCGAATTGACGGATTTGGGAGTAAATGAAAGGGTGAATATCGATCCCAGATATTATTCAAGGCGACGAATAAACTGGCTGCGATGAACATTTCAGTAATCAGTTGCGCTAAAACAAAGGTGTTACTCCCACCGCCATCTAACAGAGATCCATACGTGATTTGCGCGCCGACACCTTGAAAGCGCTCAGCAAACTGGTAAATCCACCAAAGCGATGAGACTATGCTTATACCAATTAAGCTTTTTTGAGCGTATTCAACATAAGATGGACGCGAGAATAGTGATGGCAGCATTTTGAAAATGAGCGGAATTGTTGAGGCCATACCCGCCATCAACCAACTCTTCCATTCGTTCTCTCCCACCAAAGCAGCGGAGCCACTGGCCACAATGTTGACTTGCACACTAATGACGCTAATGGCAGTCAAGAAAACCAATCCAACACTCAAAATCGGCGCTAGAATTTTGTCTTGCACACGCCATTGGCTAAAGTTTTTACGCAAGCCTTCTTGTCCATCAGGCTCACCTGATGACACGCTCGGAACATATTCTGGTGTTTCGTCCAAGGCGCGCTGTGCGTCCAATAGATTCTGCTCACTCACCGCAGTCGCGCGCTCAGCTTCTTTCAGCGCTATTTCCTCGCGGCTACCATCCCCACACTCTAAGTGATAGAGGTTTTCTGCATGCGCCTCTACTATTTCACGACCGACTTTTTCACCCCGAAAAACGGCCGTTTTAATGAAGGATTTAGCGCTGTCTTTTAATGCGATGAGCCGCTCCCTCAAGGTACTTGTCGGGGGCGCTGATGATTTCAGCGCCATGTCATTCGCTTTTGCTTTCATCTCAAATACTCCTGTTCCAATTTTTTCTATTTTGCATTCCCAATTCAGATAAATTGGGAAATAGACATGTGGGTGTGCTTTGTTGAGCTGTCCCAACATTGCCCCATACGGGCAGCAATGTTGGGAAACAGCAACGACGCTAGAAAGTAACGAGTTGTGCGTAGGTTTCAGGCTTTTCTATTGCGAGAAATGCGCTGAGCAGAACAAGCTTGAAGAGCTCCCTTCGTGGTCGATGGCGCGTAAGGAAACACCGCAGCCACCTTGCATCTTCCCCAAGGACATCATGAACATCAGGTAAATTTGCCAAACGAGCAATTCCATTATCACGTTGCATGTAAAGCTCCCCCGAAAAGTCATACAGCACATCTGCGATGTGGTTTTGAAATTTGCGACTACTCGAACGTGCAGTCGTCTTGTAGTAATCAGCAATTGATCCCTGCAAAGACATTTGAAAGCTTTCGCTTGAGACTTGCTCTCTTTTCGGTAACACAATTTTTAAGTTGCGGCGCTTATTCGCGCCGCTATTGCTTATGTTGGAGGTCATTTTTGCCCTCCAATTCTTTCCTCATGCGCCAGCATTGCACTGACGATGACAGCCCACATTGCGATACATAGGGCTATAAAGGATGGAAAGTAAAAATCTGCCAACAACAACGCCAAAGACGTAATTACTGCAATGGCGTGAAACGCTTTATTTCTGTTTAAAAACATCTGCCACTCCAACCCAACTACGAACAGTTGGTGAAGAGGCTATGTGCACCTAGCCGTTAAAATTTTGGCCGTTTTCCTTTGCTGCTCCTTCAGCAATTTCGATGCTAATTAAGGGGGTGAACAATTGGAATTAGGGTTATTTAGGAATTATTAGGGAAGAAAACATTCCTTTTAAAAACAGAATGTTACACATTTTAATTGACTAACAAGATTATTCTCTGTTAACAATGTCAATTGTCCAGCGAAAGAAAATAAATGGCTAATACTGAACAAAAATATTTTGACCGCTTAGTTGAATTTGTAAACCTCCCCTAAAATAGCGACATACCTTTTTAGAGTTCTTCGGCGTAAACTGAGCCAAGAAAGGAGAACTCCTGATGAAAAAGTCTCGATACACAGAAACGCAGAT